>JALHOS010000210.1 GCA_022842905.1 Myxococcaceae bacterium
GGGCGATCACTTCGTGAAGGCCGGCAAGCAGATCAGCAACGCGCTGTCGAACGCGGGCCGCGACGAGTCGTCTGCCTGGGTCAAGGAAATGAACCAGCGCATGACGGGCAACTAAGCCCCACGCCTCATCGCACCAACTGACCGAGCGGAGCGCGCGTGATGTCCACGCCGCTCCGCTTCGTCGTTTTGCGGGACCCCGCACGCCATCGTCCCCCGCTCCACGCTGAGTCCCGCCTGTCGTCGCGGCCGAGCGGCGTGCCAGGTGGGCAACGCCCGACGAGCAGGCCGGAGGCGCCGACACCGGGCTCTCTGCCCGGGCGCGCGAAGGACGCCCCCGGCACAACTCACTCTAAGGAGCTGTAAGGACTTAAGTTGGGCTGTGTCGAGTAATGTGCGCTGACACTTACACTGTGAGCAGTCAGCGCCTCTCGTCCGACAATAAGACATACGCAGCGAGGCACCCCGCCGAGCCGCAACGCTTCACCAACCCACGCAACCAAAGGAAAGCCCCATGTCCTCCAACGCCCTCACCAACATCGCGCGCGGCACGTTCCACGGCGTCGCTTCCACCCTGAAGTTCGGCGTCGCCAAGCTCACGTCCATCAACCAGGACAACTCGGTCGAAGTTCGCGCCCAGGCCCGCAAGGACATGAAGAAGGCCGACGCGGAGTTCAAGCACGCGGGCGATCACTTCGTGAAGGCCGGCAAGCAGATCAGCAACGCGCTGTCGAACGCGGGCCGCGACGAGTCGTCTGCCTGGGTCAAGGAAATGAACCAGCGCATGACGGGCAACTAAGCCCAAGCCTCATCGCACCAAATGACCGAGCGGAGCGCGCGTGACGTCCACGCCGCTCCGCTTCGTCGTTTTGCGGGGCGGCCGTGAGGACGACGTGAACTCTGGCGAAGAGCCGCTGAGGCTCGTCGCGCGGCGTGCACGCGCCCTGTAAGCCCTCCGCAGGTGCGACGGTCGAGGACAAAGGAGCTGGGTATGAACCGAGCGTTTGCGTGGGTGTGTCTGTCGCTGGTCGCAGCGGTGAGCTGCAGAGACGGTGGCACCGGAGACGGCGGCGTGAGCCTGGAGCCGGACGCGAGCGTCGCGAGTGATGGCGGCGCGCAGGATGCGGGCACGATCGACGCCGGTGCTCCAGACGCGGGCACCGTCGACGCTGGTTCTCCCGACGCCGGACCGCTCGACGCTGGGCCCACGGACGCGGGGCGTGTCGACTCGGGGATGCCAGACGCGGGCCCCGCCGACGCTGGCCCGGTGGACGCCGGGCCGACGGCCTGCCCGACGGGTCGCGCGGACTGTGACAACAACCCCGCCGCCTGCGAGACGCTCACCGCTTCGAACGTCAACCACTGCGGGCGCTGCGGGCGCGTGTGCGGCAGCACGGCGACCTGCAACGCCGGCACCTGCAGCGCGACGCTGCTGCTCGACCCTGACGTGTCGTCGAACTACTGCGGCGCGGTCTTCACCAGCGACCGCCTCTTCGCGCTGACGTGCTGGGGCAACAACGACCTGTCCGAGCTGCGCACCGCGCCCATCGAACCGGGCACCGACGTGCGCGGCACCTCGATCGTCGCGTACAACAACGTGTCGGTCACGGCGATGCGGGGCCTCGTCGTCGACGGGACCGACGTGCTGTTCGGCCTCGAGGGCAACCCGAGCCGCGTCTTCCAAGTGTCGTCGTTCGACGGCGGGCCGGTGAGCGTGCGTTTCACCACCGATGCCGGGCAGCGCTTCGACAACCTGCAGCTGGTCGACGACGCGTACTTCTGGGTCAGAAACCGGCACCTCGCCGGCGGCGTCGTGGTGCCTGACGCGGGCAGCATTCACACGCGCGGCCGGGCGGACCTGCAGGACACGACGTTGGTGACTGGGCTCGGGTTGGCCGGGCACCTGATGGTGTCGTCCACGCGGCTGACGTGGGTCGAAGCGCGAACGTCGCCGACGAGCTGGGCGGTCTACGACGCCCCCCGCGCGGGGACCGGCGGCGACCGTTCATTGGTGCGTGAGGTCGCTCCCCTGGCGGCGGGTGGGTACACGGTGCTCCACGGGACCCACGTGTATTGGACCGACAAGCTCAGCGCGCCCAACGGGCGCATTCGCCGCTACGACACGTCGGCGGCGACGCTGAGCGTGGAGAACGTCGTCACGGGCCTCAACTCGCCAGAGGGCCTCGCGACCGACGGGGTGTACCTCTACTTCAAGCAGGTCGACGCGATGTACCGGGCTCCGGTGGACGGCGGCGCCGTGGAGCAGCTGTCTCCGGTGGTGCCGGCCAACGACAGCCAGGCGACGCAGATCTTCGCGGTCGACGGTCGCTACGTGTACTTCGTGGCGGGGCCGACGGCGGGGGATTCGAAGATCTACCGCGTCGCGAAGTAGCGCCGAGGCGTCACCTTCGTCCGCATCTCATCGGTGTGACGGCGGGTGACGTCGAGCGGGTACCGCCGAAGAGGGCTTCGGCTTCGACGGCATCGTCACGTCAACCCGCGCCCGACAGAGTGGGAAGCTGCCTTCGCGACGTCGTGCCCGACGTGCTAGTTCCGCGCCGCCGAAGGACAGCCATGACCTCTGGAATCAGCCGCATCGAGTTGCAGGGCTTCAAGTCGCTCCGCGAGGTCGACCTCGAGCTCGAGTCACTCAACGTGCTCGTCGGCGCGAACGGCGCCGGCAAGAGCAACTTCCTCTCGGCGTTTCGGCTGCTCAACTCCCTCACGGAGGGTCGACTCGCCGACTTCGTCGGGCGTGCGGGCGGTGCGAATGGGCTCCTCTTTCGCGGCGCGAAGGTGAGCCCGCGGCTCGCGCTCGCCCTTCGCTTCCGGACCGACAGCGGCACCAACACCTACCGTGCCGAGCTCACCCGGGTCGCTCCGGACGACCTCATGTTCACCCATGAGCAGGTCGAGTTCGCGCCGGACCAGGGTGCCGGGCGGCGGTACGACTTCGGCGGCGGCCACAGGGAGTCTCGGCTCGGCAGCACCATCGACGCGGGCGGCCCGTCGGGAGAAGTGGCCCGGTTCATCAAGTCCCACCTCGACCGCTGGCGCTCCTTCCACTTCCACGACACCTCCGACGCGGCGCCGGTGAAGCAGACGGCTGCGCTCAACGACAACCGCTTCCTTCGTGGCGACGCGTCGAACCTGGCGCCCTTCCTCTCCATGCTGCGCGCCACTGCGCCGGGGCACTTCGCACAGCTGCGCGAAACCGTCCGGCTCGCGTTCCCGCTCTTCGACGACTTCGTGCTCGAGCCGTCTCGGTTGAACCCGAACAGCATGCTCCTCGGCTGGCGGGAGCGCGGACACGACCTGGAGTTCGGCGCGCACCAACTCTCGGACGGCACGCTGCGCTTCATCTGCCTCGCGGCGCTGCTGCTGCAGCCGCGCGACACGCAGACGGCGCCGCGCACCATCACGCTCGATGAGCCTGAGCTCGGGCTTCACCCAGCGGCGCTCACGTTGCTCGCCGGCATGCTCAAGGAGGCGTCGAGCCAGATGCAGATCGTCGTCTCGACGCAGTCGGCCGCGCTGCTCAGCGCCCTCGAGGCGTCGACCGCCGTCATCGTCGTCGACCGGGTCGACGGGGCGTCGCGTCTACGCCGCGTCCAGCCCGCCGAGCTGGAGCCCTGGCTCGAGAGCTACTCGCTGGGCGACGTCTGGGAGAAGGGCATCTTCGGAGGCCGCCCGTGATGCGCGTGCTGGCGCTGGTCGAAGGCCAGACCGAGGAACAGTTCCTCAAGCGGCTGCTGCAGCCTCACCTCGCAGAGCGCGGCATCGACCTGCAGGCGACGATGGTGGTGACTTCCCGAGAGGAAGGGCGGCGCGCGCACCGAGGCGGCGTGACCTCGTACCGTCGCATTCACGACGACCTTCGGCTGCTGCTGCGAAGCAAGCCGGCCGCCGTCACCACCCTGTTCGACGTCTACGGCTTTCCGAAGGACTTGCCCGGCTACCCGGACCCATGGCCGTCGACGACGCGCGAGCGCGCGTCGCGCCTGGCGCAGGCCTTCGAGGCCGACCTGGGCGACCATCGCTTCTTTGCTGGCTTCTGCGTGCACGAGTTCGAAGGGCTGCTGTTCACCGACGTCGACGTTCTGGCAGCCACCATCGAGCCCGACGAGGACGCGAGACTGCCGCTCGCGCAGCGCCTCGCGGAGGTTCGGGCGGCCTTTCCCACGCCCGAGGACATCGATTCTGGGCCCCAGTCGGCACCCTCGAAGCGGGTGCTTGCGGTGGCCAAGCACTACGCGAAGACGCGCCACGGGCCGACTGCCGCGGAGCGCATCGGGTTGCCTACGCTCCGGGCCGCGTGCCCTCTGTTCTCGGCGTGGGTGACCCGCTTGGAGTCGCTCGCCGGCGACGCGCAGCCGCGCGAGCGGGGCAGCTGAGGCGCTGCCGCGGGTGGTGCCTCTCGCACACGAAGCACCGGACGCTCGAGGCGACGCTGTCGCGCTCGGGCCAAGAGCAGTCGGCACTACGCCTCGCCCCTCTCGGGGCTCCCCAGTGGCGAAGCCGCCGCGCATCCTCCAGCGTCTGGACGTGAAGTTGCCGACGGCGGCTTGGCGCTGCACCAGCGACGCCGAGACCCCCTCGATGCAGAGCGGTCAAGACGAACACACGTCGGGCGAAAGCCCGGGGCAGCGGCGCGACGCCCTTTCCCTACGGCCGGCCCGGGGTTGCCTCGCGCCTCGCCTCAGCCGACGGTCTGCGTGACGTCGCGCGGGCACCAGGCGCGCGGAGCTCGTTACTGCGTGCCTGGCAGGCACAGCACCCACGGCGCCTCGGTGCTGCACGTGTAGCCCGTCGGCGCGGGCCCCTGAACCAGCAGCGGCAGTCCCGCGGCGCGGGCGCGCCCGACGTCGTCGACCAGCACCGGCTCGCTGCGCAGCTCCGCGGCCAGCGTCGCCAAGAGCTTCCAGGGCGTGCCCGTCGGCGGGGGCACGACGCCGAGCGGCTGCGCCGGGTGGGCGAGGTGCCATGCGCGCGCAGACACAGGCACGACACACGGTGACCACTTCGCCGCAGCGCCGCTCAGGCCAGCGAGAAGGACGACGCCAGCTCCACCGACCGCGGCGACCTGCGCCAGGCGCGTGAGGCGCTCCGGCACCGACCCAACGAGCTCCGCGGCGAGGAGCGCGAGCGCTGGGTAGACGACGAAGGTGTGGTTCCACACGTGCCGGCCGGACAGCGCGAGGAGCACGAGCATGAGCGCGGTCGCCGCGCCGAGCCGAAGGACGCGCTCGCTCTTCCAGTCTCCGCCGCGGAGCACACCCAACCCCAGCACCGCGAGGCCCGGCCAGAAGCGGCCCAGCACGGAGCCGAGCGGGGCCCACGGTGCGCTCGAGCCGTCGGCGCGGCTGCGTGAGGCGCTGGCGAGCAGCTGGTCCACGACGTAGCCCTGCCACCAGTCCGCGGATGCCGTCAGCAGGAACACCGTCGGCGGCAGGAGCGCCAGCGCACCGAGCCCGCCCCCGACCGCGAGCACGGCCGGCGCGCGGCCCCGCCACGCCCGAACGACACACCACGCCACGAGCGGGACGAGCCCGAACGGGCCCTTGACGGCGACGCCGAGCGCGGTGCCCAGCGCAGCGAAGGCCCAGGCCCGCCAGTCGAGCGCTTCGTCGCTGAGCGCGAGCGTGACGAGCGTGGCGCCGAGCAGCATCCACCCGTCGAGCCGCACCAGCGCCGCGTGGGTGAAGAAGGCCGGCGTCAGGCCCAGCAGCACCGCCGCCAGCGGGCGCCGCCTCGCGAGAAGCGCGAGCGTGCCGAGCGCCGTCAGGTACGCCACCACCGGCGGCCACGCGTCACCCAGCCGCTGTGCGAGGGCGAACGGCCAGAGCCCAAACGGCAGGTGCTCGCGGAACTGCGGGTGCGCGGACGGCAGGTAGCGCAGCTGCGTCCACGTCCCGTCGTCGGCCATGTGCCGAACGACGGTGCGGTACAGCCCCGCGTCAGTGTCGTCGACGTGGACGAAGGCCGGCCAGGCGCAGAGCACGACGAGCAGCGCGGCCGGAGCGGCGAGCTCTTTGAGGCGCGGCGCGGCGTCGACCCAGGGCACGGCGAAGCGCGCTTGGCCCATGCCCGTGGCCAGGTCAACGGCGATGCGCGAATTGCGGAGGGAGGCGCTTTCAGGTGACTGCCGTGACGCGACAGCCTCTCACTCGGGCCGCATCGACAGCCGCCTCCTCCGTGCGCAGTCGTGCGGCAGGCCCGGTGTCTCGGCCGTGAAGCGTGAAGCCCGGTGCTACGGTGCCTTCATGCTCCCCGCCGACGCCGCCGCCAAAGCCCGCAGCACCTTCGACTCCGGCAAGACGCTCCCCCTCGCCTTCCGCCTCGAGCGCCTCCGCGCGTTGCTGCGCGCCATCGAGCGCCACGAAGACGCGCTGCTCGGCGCCATGCGCCAGGACCTCCACAAACACCCCAACGAAGCCTTCGCCGAGCTGGGCCTCGCGCTGAGCGACTTGAAGCACCACCTCGCCCACCTCGCCGACTGGGCGGCGCCCCAGCGCCTGCCGATCTCCAAGGTCCTCTTCCCCGCCCGGGCCTACGTCCAGCACGAGCCGCTCGGCCGCGTGCTCATCATCGGCCCGTGGAACTACCCCGCGCTGCTCGTGCTCCACCCGCTCATCGGCGCGGTGGCCGCTGGCAACACCGTCGTCGTCAAGCCCTCGGAGCTGTCCCCCGCGACGAGCCAGGCCGTGGAGGCCGTCCTGCGCGACGCCTTCGGCGACGACGGCCACGTCAGCGTCGTGCAAGGCGGCGTGGACGTGTCGACGCAGCTGCTCGCCGAGCGGTGGGACCACATCTTCTTCACCGGCTCCACGCAGGTCGGCAAGGTGGTGATGGCGGCGGCGGCGAAGCACCTGACGCCGGTGACGCTCGAGCTGGGCGGCAAGTCCCCAGCCCTCATCGACGACGACGTCAACCTAGACGTCGCGGCCAAGCGCATCGCCTGGTCCAAGACGTACAACGCCGGGCAGACCTGCGTGTGTGTGGACTACGTGCTGGTGCACGAGCGCCACGCGGCCGCGTTCATCAGCAAGGTGAAGCAGGCCTGGCTCGACTTCTACGGCCAGGACCCCAAGCAGAGCCCGGACTTCAGCCGCATCGTCACGCCCCGCCACGCCGAGCGCCTGCAGCGCCTCATGGAAGGCGGCACGGTGGCCCACGGAGGCCAGGTCGACGCCGCCGAGCGCTACGTCGCGCCGACGCTGCTGACGGACGTGAAGCTCGACTCACCGTTGATGCAGGAGGAGATCTTCGGGCCGCTCTTGCCGGTGATTCCGGTGAAGAGCCTGGACGAAGCCATGGCCTTCGTCCGCGCGCGGCCCAAGCCCTTGGGCCTGTACGTCTTCACCGAGAACGACGCCCACGCCGAGCGCGTGTTCGCTCAGTGCCCGAGCGGCGGGGCGATGCAGAACGACTCCATCGGCCAAATCGCCACGCACTCCCTGCCCTTCGGCGGCGTCGGCGACAGCGGGCTGGGCCGCTACCACGGGCGGCACAGCTTCGAGACCTTCAGCAACCCCAAGTCCGTCGTGCGCAAGCCGGCCTTCCCGGACTTCTTCCTGCGCTACGCACCGCTGCGGCGCACGCCCCTGGCGCTGTGGAGGCACATCGTCGGCTGAAGGCTTGCCTTCGCGAGCAGACCCACGTTTCTTCTCCCCCGTGAACGAGCTCCTGGCCCAAGTCCCTGGTGGTCCCCGCACGCTGTTCGGCGTCGCGGTCGTCATCATCATCGTCGTGCTGGCCAAGAAGCTGTTGTCCGGCGGCGACAAGCCCAGCCAGCACCACCGCATGACGACGTGCCGGCAGTGCGGCTGGAAGGGCCAAGCGAGCGCGTACCGGCCGAAGTGCCCGTCCTGCGGCATCACGCTCTGACGAGGGCCCACCGCCCTACTTTTTCCCCTCCGGGCTGGCGTCCTTGAACAGGTGACAGCCGATGCACTGCGTCGGCTTGGCCGGGTGGTCCTTCGCCGTCAGCTTCTCGTGGCACCCCTTGATGCACGTCTGCGGCCCGAACCCCGGCTGCGGCTCATGCGGCGTGTGGCACGTCTTGCAGTCCTGGTGCTTCGGCTCCGCGTGCAGCGCGGGCAGCTTCGGCACGTCATGACAGTCCTTGCACGTCTTGATGGTGCGCGCGTCGTGCAGGGTGTGGCACGTCAGACAGCCCACGTCCTTCGTCCGATGCCCCGCGGCGGTGGGGAGCTGCTGGCGGTGACACGTCAGACACTCGGGCGGCTCGGGCGGCTCCTTGTGCGGCAAGCCCTTGTGGCAGGACTCACACTTCACGTGCGCCTTCGCCTTATTCGAATACGACGCCTTCCATTCCTTCGCGTGGCAGTCCTGACACAGCACGTCGAGCTTCGGCTTGCCGTCGTGCGGCTGGTGGCAGTCGCTACACTTGGCTGACGACGCGTGCACCACCGGCGCGTTGAGCTCCGGCTCCTTGTGGCAAGACAGACAGTCGAAGCCCTTCGCCTTGCCCAGCTTCGCGTCGTGCGGTGGGTGGCAGCCCATGCAGGTCTTGCCCTGCTTGTCCTTGGGGTGCTTCACCTTCACGTCGTCGTGGCAGCCCTGGCAGTCCTTCGCCGCGGAGCGCGAGGCGTGGGGGAAGTGACAGCTCGTGCACTCGGTGTGCTCTTCGGACACCAGCACCGGCCGCGGCTGATGACACGAAGCACAGCTGGCGACCTCGGCCTTCACGAAGCCGTGCGGACGGTGGCAGCTGCCGCAGCCCGTGTGTCCAGGGCTGAAGAGCGCGTCCTTCGCCACCCGCGCGCTCAGCTCCATCGTCGGCTTGGTGTGGCAGTCGACACACACCACGCTCGCCGCCTGCGCCTGCGTGTGGTGCGAGTGGCACTTCATGCACGTGTCGGCAATGGAGGTGCCCTTCGCGCCGTGCTTGAGCGACACCTCGTGGCAGCTCGTGCAGTCCTTCGGCTGCGTGAACGGCGTGTCGTGCGGCTTGTGGCACTCCTCACAGCGCTCGGTGTGCACGGTGATGGCGCCCGCGTCGCCCTGCCGCTGCGTGTGGCAGGACTGACAGCTCCACTTCTCGAAGCGCGCCTGCTCGCGGGCGACGAAGGGGTGACACGACAGGCACGACAGCATGGGCCCCAGCCCCCCGTCGGCCAGGGTGATGCCCGCGTCCAACGGGTGGTGCGCCTTGAGCTTCGAGTCGTGGCAGTCGGAGCAGATGGCGACGCTCGCGCCGACGAAGCCGCCGTCGAGCACCGCGTGGCAGTCCTTGCAGTGCAGCTGCTCGTTGCCGTGCAGCGAGAGGTGCTGGCGGTGGCCCGGCGTGTTGCGGGCGAGCTGGTAGCTCAGCGGCACGAGCGCGAAGCCGCCGTCCACCGGCTCCGGGTGGAACGGAGGCAACGAGCAGCCCGCGAAGGCCACCACCACCACCACCACGACGGAAGACGCACGCAGACTCACAGCGTCACCTGCCCGCGTCCTTCTTCGCCTGGCGAGCGACCAGCGCCTCGGACGCGACCGTCAGGCCGAAGAGCAGGCAGGCCAACACGCCCAACCCCTGCGCCACGGACATGCTCGCCACGACGGCCAGCGGCGTCGACAGCACCACCCCCGCCACCATGATGGCGAGCGCCGACAGCCCGAGCAGACAGGCCACGACGAGCGCCTTGGTCGTCGGCCACTTCGACAGGAGGCGAAGAAAAGGGGAGCTCACTTCGCGCCTCCTTCGCCCGGCTGCAGGAACGACGGCGGCTTGAGCGCGAAGTGCCCCTCGCCCTGCTGCGCAGTCGCCTGGCCCAGCTCGTCCGGCCGCTTCGTGAAGGGGTGCGCCACGCCGTGGCAGCCCGCCGCCGCGCAGGACACCCGGTCCGCTTCGATGTCGGGCAGCACCGCGAGGTGGTCCTTCACGTTGGCGAAGGAGCCCAGCGTGCCCGAGTGACACAGCCGGCAGTTGTCATTGGGGAACGGCTTGGCGATGCGCACTTCGGCGTGGAAGTGCTCGAGGGACATCTTGTTGTAGCCGCCAAGATAGTAATTGTAGACGTGCGACATGCCCGTCAGCTTCGTGAGCGGGTAACCCAACATGCCGTAGTTGGCGTGGCAGGTGTAACAGCTGTGCTCGCCGACGAAGTGGTTGCGCGTGTGCCGCGCGGCGAGTGAAGGACTGTGCGGGTCCTCCGCGTCCTTGAGGTGCGTGTCCATGACGTGGCAGCTGCCGCAGAAGCTGCGCTCGGTGGTGCGCTGCATGCCGTAGCCCGTCGTCGCCACCGCCGCCACGAAGGGGAACACCGCCAGGCCCAGCAGGAGCTGCAGCCGCACCCCCGCGGTCAACGGAGGCCGCAGCACCAAATAGTGCAACAACAGGAGCGCCGAGACGGCCGCCATGATGACGGCCAGCGCTCCAATGGGGTTCATGATGCCGTCCACGGCGTCGCCTTCCCTCTTATTGGTGAAGCTTACGGAGCCACCGCGTGTACCGCGTCTACGCCCACGCTGCGACCATTCCCATGGCAGACGGCGCAGGCCTCGGCGCCTTGGCTGGTGGTGTTGAGCGCCGCGTGCGCCTGGGCGGCCACCGTGCCGTGGCAGCCGGTGCAGGCCGCCGAGGTCGGCGCTTCGTACACCGCGCTCGACGAGACCGCCGCCGCTTCACAGACGACGCCGCCGTCCGCCGGCGCGCCGGAGCCTCCGTCGGGCAGGGCCGTGCAGCGCCGCACTTCGGACTTCGACGGCAGCGCCGCGGCCGGCAGCGGCACGTTCCAGCCCGTGGCGGTGTGGCACTTCGCGCAGGCGTTCTTGGGCGCCGGGTAGTGCGCCTGGCCGTGCACTCCGTGGATGAGGTCCTTGAAGTTCGCCGCCCCCGCCGTCACCGCGCCGCCGTCGGCCGGCACGCTCACGCCCAAGGTCAGGTTGGCGTTGTGGCAAATGGCGCAGTGCTCGGTGTTGTTCCGCGTGCCGCCGTGCTCAGCGAGGGTGCGGTGGCAGGAGTTGCACTGAGCCAGGGTCACCGGCGTGCGCCGCGCGACGGGCTGGCTGTCCGTCACCGCGAAGGGCCGCACCGGGTTGGTCGCGCACCAGCGCACGCCCGCATCCGTCGTGTGGCAGACCTCGAGCCCGACGGTGAAGCTGCCCTGGTCCGTCGGCAACAGCGCGGTGCGCGCGCGGTAGATGAAGACGCCCGCGTCGGCAGTGCGCTCGAGGCAGGCGCCGCCGTCCGTCACCGCAGCGCAGTCCGGCGCCGTCTCGGCCGTCTCCGACCAGAAGCGTGCGATCTCGGTGTTGGGCCCACCGGTGACGAAGCGCAGCCGCGACAGGCGCTGGCCCAGCACGTCCCGCGGCTGGCCGTTGACGGCGACCGAGAACGTCACTTGCGGCACGCCGCCGGGAAGCACTCGTGGCACGGAGAGGATGCTGGCCGTCACGTCGACGCGGGCCGGGTCTCGCGCAGGCAGTCGGTGCCGCTGGTCGACCGGCACCACCGAGCCCGCCTGGTGACAGATGATGCACTGACTGTCGGCGCGCGCGCCGGCGAAGTGCATGACGTAGCCCGGCGGCATGCTGCCGGCGTCCTGGAACCAGGTGCGGTCGTGACAGCCCGAACAGTTCTTCGCCGTCGGGTTGGTCAGCCAGCGGCCGCCCTGCGAGCCGGTGTGGCACACCTGGCAGTCGTTGATGTTGGTCGGGAACTCGGCGCGGCTGTAGTCGAACGCCGTGTTGTTGAAGCCGATGAAGCGGTACGGCGTGCCGGCGTCAACGCTCGGCAGCCCGGCGCCGCGGTGAATGGCGTGAATCATGGTGGGGAAGTCGAAGGAGTTCCCCGTGTCCGGGTCGACGCTGTTGGTGTCGGTGTGACACAGCACGCACAGGCCCACTTCGCGCCGCGCGCCGCCGTGCGCTTCGAGCTTGAGGTGACAGGTGTTGCAGCCCTGCGTGGTGACGATGTCGCGCTGCGAGACGACGGCGAGCCCGTCCGGCCGGAAGTGGAAGAGCTCGTTGTCGACGTACCGCACGCTCTGGACGGTGCGCGTCGCGTAGAGGCCCACGGTGTGCGTCTTGTTGGTGTTCCCGCCGACGGTGATGGGCGTGCCGAAGGTGTAGCGGTAGAGGCCCGTGCCCAGCGGCATGAGCTCGGTCCACGTGCCGCCGGTGTCGGAGCCGTTCTGCACCGCGCTGCCGCCGTCGAAGGTGACGGTGCGCCGCGTGAGCGCCGTGTACTGGAGCGGCGTGTTGTCGACGCGCTCTTCGAGCACCGCCAGGACGAAGGACACCGCGACGGCCCCTTCGGTGATGACGCCCGCTTGGTCGAGCGGCCGGCCCTGGCTGTCGGCCAGCCGCAGCTCGACGCTCGCCTGTGTGCCACTCACGCCCGCGTCGAGGACCGTCACCACCAGGCCCGGGCCCGAGAAGCGGAAGTCACGGCCGTTGAGGCCCGCGTCGCCGGCCGGCCCGGT
>JALHOS010000211.1 GCA_022842905.1 Myxococcaceae bacterium
GGGCGCCCTCCCGCGGCCCTTCACCGGTCGCTTCGCCTGACCGTCAATTCCGGCTCAGCGGGCCACAAGCGCGGGCGTGCGATCCATGGGGCGCGACCCGCCCGGCGGACCGCACGCCAGCGCTGCTGGACGCGCCGCGACGCGCGCTGTGGAAGCGGGGCACTCCCTCGGCCCCTTGCGGGACGTTGCGCCTGCCCCTCAGCTCGCGCACCCAAGCGCACCCGGAAGGACCGTGGAGCGCGCTCGTGGAGCCTTCAATTCGGGACGGGCAGCTGCACCGTCGAAACGGTCGTCTCGCCGCCCTTCACCTGCACCTTCGCCTTGACCTTCACCTCGGGCTCCGAGCCCGGCAGCGAGACGTCGAACACGTAGGTCCCTTCGTAGAGGGACAGCTCCTTGAACGAGATGCCGGGGGCGATCTCCTGCGTGCCCAGCATGATGCGCCCGAACGGCTGAATGTGGAGCTGCAGGGTGCCCTTCTTGGGGCTCACGTCGACGGACTTCGCTTCTCCCGGCTCGACGCTGAACGGCACGCTGAACCTCAGGAACTCGGCGGGGTCCGAGAGCACCACCGTGTGCTTGCCCGCGGACACCGCCATGCCGTCGCGGTACGGCTTGCCGTCCACCGTCAACGTGCCCGGGACTGACGTCTCGACGTGGAGCTTGGCGGGCGCGTTGTTCGCCGCGAGAGGATTCGCGGGCCGGTCTGGCACTGGAGGGCTCGGTCGGTCCGGCGTGGCTGGCCGCTCGACGACGGGCTGGTCGGGCACGGCAGGTCTGTCTGGGACGGCCGGTCTGTCTGGGACGGCGGGGCTGTCAGGCGCCGCCTCGGCGGCAGCGTCGGGGCTCGGCGGCACCTGCACGGGCGCGTCGACCGGCGGCAGCGCCGTCAGCGGCCGAAGTCCCGCGTCGAGCTCGGCGACCGGCACCTTCGGGTTCGGCGAGAGCACGAGCTTGGCGACGACCGCGAGCAGGATCGCCACGGAGAGGCCGGCCACCACCATGGGCCAGCGCTGCTTCGGCCCGGCGACGAGCCCCGCGGCGGCCAGCTCGGCGGCGGTGGCGCTCGGCGCGACAGCCTGCGCTGGCGGCTGAGCCTGCGGCTGCGGGGCCGGAGCAGCCGGCTGACTCGGAGGGAGCGGCGAGGTGGTGATCCCCGACGGCGTGTGCCCGCCGAGCGGCACGTGCGTGGGGTGCGCGCCACCAGACGGCGGCTCGGTCACGCTCGACAGCTGAATCGGCGAGGGCGTGGCGAGCTGTCGGGTCGCGGGGATCGCCGCCTGGGGGCGCGGCGTCATCATGCTCGGCTCGGTGCGCGCTGAGCCGAGCACGGCGCCGCCCCCTTCCTCGAGCGGCGGCGGCAGATCGCCGGTCCCGAAGCTCTCGACTTCGGTCTTCTTCTGCGGCTCGAGGGTGTCGTCGGCCACGAGCGCGTCGGCCCCCATGTCCGGGTTGGTGACCGGCTCGACGTGGGACACTTCCGCCGCGACGACGCGGAACAGCCGGAGCAGATCTTCCTGGCCGACCACGTGACGCTCCAGCGCCAAGAAGCGCTCGAGGTCCTCCCGGAGGTGCTTGGCGGTCTGGTAGCGCCCTTCCGGCAGCGGGTGCAGACAGCTGGCGATGATCTGGCGAATCGGCACCGGCACGTTGGGCCGCAGCTGTTCGATCGGCCGCACTCGCGCCGCGCGCGCGTTGTCGATCTGCTCGATCTCCGTGTCGCCGGCGATCGCGCGGGTGTTCGTCAGCAGCTCGTACAACACCAACCCCAGCGCGTAGATGTCGACGCGCCGATCGATCGCCTGGCCGGTGATCTGCTCGGGCGCCATGTACGGGTACTTGCCCTTCACCAGCCCCGCCTGCGTGCGGTGCATGGCGTTGGACGCGCGGGCCACCCCGAAGTCGATGAGCTTCACCATGCCCGTCATCGACAGGAGGATGTTGTGCGGGCTCACGTCGCGGTGGACGATGCTCAGCGGCTGGCCGTTCTTGCCGATCGCCTCGTGGGCGTAGTGCAGCGCTTCGGCCGCGTCGGCGACGATGCGGGCGCACAGGCCCACGTCCATGATCTCGCCCTGGCGCTCGTGCTCGAGGCTGATCGTCATCAGATCGAACCCGGGCACGTACTCCATGGCCAGGTAGAAGACGCCGCCGACCTGCCCCAGATCGTAGATCTGCGCGATGCCGTTGTGGTGCAGCTGCGCGAGGATCGCCGCTTCGTCCAAGAACATGCGGACGAACTCGCCGTTGCGACAGAGGTGCTCGTGGGGCCGCTTGATGACGCAGATCCCCGTCGGTCCCCGGGCGAGGAAGACGTCGGCCATGCCGCCGGCGCCGATTCGCTTCTCCAGGACGTACGCGCCCAGCCTGTCGGCCATAGAGCCTCGTCAGATAGCACTTTTCCCAGCTTCCCCAAGGGTGCCTTGGTGCTAAGGCCGCGCGGCCATGAAGCAGGCCTTGGTCGTCATTCCCACCTACAACGAGCGGGACAACATCGAAGCGATCACCAAGGCGGCGCTGGCGGCGGATCCCCGAGTCGACGTGCTGATCGTCGACGACAACAGCCCCGACGGGACCGGACAGCTCGCGGACCAGCTGGCTGCCAAAGAGCCCCGCGTGCAGGTGCTTCACCGAGAGAAGAAGGAAGGCCTGGGCAAGGCGTACCTCCACGCGTTCCGCTGGGGGCTCGAGCACGGCTACCAGCGGCTGATCGAGATGGACGCCGACTTTTCCCACGACCCCAAGTACCTGCCCCAGTTCCTGGACGCGGCCGACGCCGGCGCGGACGTGGTGGTGGGCAGCCGCTGGGTCGAGGGCGGCGGCACGGTGAACTGGGGCGTGGGCCGGCAGCTGCTCTCGCAGGGCGGCAGCTTGTACGCGCGCACGGTGCTGGGCGTGCCGCTGCGCGATCTGACCGCGGGCTTCCTGTGCTTCAACCGACGGGTGCTCGAGGCGATCGACTTGGACCAGGTGCGCAGCAGCGGCTACTCGTTCCAGATCGAGCTGAAGTACCGCGCGCTGCGGAAGGGCTTCGTGGTCAAGGAGATCCCCATCGTCTTCGAAGATCGCCGCGTCGGGCAGTCGAAGATGAGCCGGAAGATCTTCGTCGAAGCGCTGACGATGGTGTGGAAGCTCAAGCTGTCGGTCTGAGAGCTGCGGGACCTTCAGCTCCACCCGAAGAAGTGCTGCGCGACGAAGCGCTGCGTGTCCCTGGCCTCTTCGCGCAGTGAATCGCTGAAGGGCGCCTGCGGGTCCGCCTGACCGTCGCGAACGGCCTGCATGACGTCGCTGGCTCTTGGCGGATCCAGCCGCTGTCCGAGCGCGGCGATGCGGGCCTGGGCCTCGGACACGACGTTCATCGCCTCCTCCCCCGTGAGCGCCTGCGCTTCGAACCGGCGCGCGACGGTGCACACGAAGGTCCGGCAGCCCTGCGGTCGCTCGCCGTAGAGCGAGCAGCACCGGCCCTGAAGCCCTCCACACCGAAGCCGCAGCCCGAGCCGCTCGCCCTTGGCGTCCACGGTCAGCCCATGGCCGCGCAGGCGCTCGGCTTCTTCGTCGGACAGCGCGACGAAGCCGAAGAGGCTCCCGTCGCAGCACAGGCCACACGCCAGACACAGCTCGGAGACCGTCTTCACTGGGCGTGACGTCATGGGCTGGTCGAGCTTCTCAGAACACGTGGCGCCGCATGGACACGTTCACCAAGAGCCCCAAGCCGATCATCACGCTGAGCATGGAGCTGCCGCCGTAGCTCATCAGCGGCAAGGTGATGCCGGTGATCGGCAAGAGCCCGGTCACCATGCCGATGTTCTCGAACACCTGCCAAAACACCATGGCCGCGACGCCGACCGCGACGAAGGCGCCGAAGCGCTCCTTGGCGTTGTAGGCGACGACGAGCGCGGCGAGCAGCATGACGGCATACAACGTCAGCAGGCCCAGGCACTTGAGGAAGCCCTGCTCCTCGGCGAACACGCTGAAGATGAAGTCGGTGTGCTGCTCGGGCAGGTAGCGCAGGCCCGTCTGAGTGCCCTGCAGCCAGCCCTTGCCCGTCATGCCGCCCGACCCGACCGCGATCTTCGACTGCATGGCGTGGTAGCTCGACCCCTTCAGGTCGCTGTTGGGATCGAGCCAGCTGGTGATGCGGGCGTCTTGGTGCCGCTTGAGCTTGTGGCGCACCAGCGTCACGCGCGGCTCTCCCTGCACGCGCACGTAGTCGTTCCACAACACGCCGACGCCGACGATGGCGACCATGCCGAAGGCCACCCACACCGGCGCGCTCGGCCGGGCGAAGAAGAGCACGGTGATCGCGGTGAACGTCATCATCAACGCGGTGCCCAGGTCCGGCTGCGTCAACACGAGCACCGTCGGCACCAGCGCGATCACCGCGGGCGGCACGAGCCGCAGGAACCCGTACGTCGCTTGGTTGGGCCGGTGATCGTCGTGGAAGTACTTCGCCAGCATGAGCACCATGCCGATCTTCATGAACTCCGCGGGCTGAACGCGGAAGGGGCCGAGCACGAACCAGCTCTCGGCGCCCTTCGCCTTGTGGCCGAAGTACCGCAGCGCGATCAGCGCGACCAGGTTGAGCAGGTAGATCGGAATCACCAGCCGCTGAATCAACCGGTAGTCGACCGCCGCCACCGCGGCGATCGCGCCCAAGCCCACCACCAAGAACAGCAGCTGGTTCTTCGCCTGCCCGCTGAAGACGAGCGACTCGGAGCCGGCGGGCCGCGACGCGGCGATGAGGTTGTAGATGCCGACGACGGCGGTCAGCACCACGGTCACCAACAGGGCGTAGGGCACGTTCGCCCAGGGCCGCCGCTCGACTCGAACCTGCATCACTGCACCTCCGGACGAACGAGAGACGGCGTGGCCGACAGCGCGGCTTCCACGCCGGCGTCCACCTCCGGCGAAGGCTGCGCCACCAGCGCCGGGCCTGGAGCCGTGACCGCCGGGCTCGGCGCGGGCACCAGCGGGCGATCGAACGCGACGCCGTCGAGCCGCTCGAGTTCGAAGAACTTCTGGACGATCGCCGCGGCGGCGGGCGCGGCGTCGGACCCGCCGTGGCCGCCGTGCTCATTGAGGACCACCACCGTCACCCGGGGCGCGTCGGCCGGGGCGAAGGCGGCGAACCACGCGTGGTCGCGTTCGAAGTAGTCCATCTCCTCCTTCTTCAGCCGCTTGTCGCCCAGCCGCGCGACCTGCGCCGTGCCCGTCTTGCCGGCCATGACCACGTCCTTCAGGCGCACCCGAAACGCGGTGCCGCCCGGCTCGTTCACCACCGCCTTGAGGCCTTCGACGACGATGCTGCGCTGCTCGGGGGTGATGTCGAGGTGGCGCACCAGCTTGGGGGTGAACTCCTGCTTCACGGTCCCGTCCGGGCGCTCGACGCGGCGGACGATCTGCGGCTGGTACACGTCTCCGCCGTTGGCGATCGCCGAGTACACGACGGCCAACTGCAGCGGCGTGACGTTGACGTCGCCCTGGCCGATGGCGGTGTTGAGCGCGAGGCCCTTGGTGTAGCCGCCGGGCGTCGCCTTCTGGTGGTACGCGGTGTCCGGCATGATGCCGGGGACTTCACCGACCACGTCGAGCCCGGTGATCGCGCCCAGGCCCAGCGCCTTGCCGACCTTGGCGATGGGGTCGATGCCGAGCATGTCCGAGAGCCGGTAGAAGTACGTGTCGCAGCTCATCTGCATGGCGGAACGGGCGCTGACCAGCCCGTGGCCGGACTCCTTGTGGCAGCGCCAGAAGCGGGACCCGAGCCGGTACCCGCCGCCGCAGCTGGCCTGGCTGTGCTCGTGCACGACGCCGGACTGGAGGCCCGCGAGCAGCGTCACCACCTTGAACGTGGAGCCCGGGCTGTAGTGGTTCTGCCCCGCGCGGAACACGAGCGGCTCGAGCGGATCCTTCGACAGCGCGGCCAGCCGCTGCGACGACACGCGCCCGGTCATCTCGTTGGGGTCGAAGGACGGCCGGTTGACGATCGCCCGCACGAAGCCGGTGGTGGACTCGAGGACGACGATCGCCCCCGCGGTCCCGGGGAACGCCTGCTCCGCGGTCAGCTGGAGGCGCGCGTCGATCGACAACACCAGGTTGTTGCCGGGGCGCGGCGCGACGCGGTCTCGCTCGTGCACGCTGCCCTTCCCGTCGCGCATGACCTCGCCGCGCGCGTTGACGACGTGCTTGACCCACCCGTCCGTGCCCCGCAGCGTGCTCTCGTACGTTCGTTCGATGCCGCGGCGGCCAATGTAGTCGCCCATGGCGTACGGCGGCCGGTCGTAGCTGCGCGCGCCGTTGAGCCGCGTCAGCTCGTCCTGGGTGATCTCGTTCATGTAGCCGACGACGTGGGCCAACGCGGCGCCGGCGCGGTAGTTGCGGTGCGGCACGGGATCGAGATCCACGCCGGGCAGCAGGTGCTGGTGCGACAGCAGCACGTCGAAGTCGTCTCGCTTCAGATCCACCGCCACCACCAGCGGCTGGTAGCGCTGCGGCCCGTGGGCGCCCTTCACCATGGCCTCGACGCGGGCGCGCTGCTCGTCTTCCCAGCGCAGGTAACCGGCGAGGCGGGGGATCACCTCCTGCACGCAGCGCTGACAGAACGCGGGGGTGATGAACACGTCCAAGCTGGGGCGCGCGTCGACCAGCACTTCGCCTCGCCGATCGCGCACCACGCCGCGCGGCGCGCGCAGGCGCACGTCCTTGAACTGGTTGTCGATCGACAGCGCGAAGAACTCTTCGTACCGCACCACCATGAGCCGGTAGAGGTTGACGGCCAGCACCAGCAACCCGAGCACGAAGAAGGCGCCGAGCACGACGAGCCGAACTCGCAGCTCCTTGCCCTCGCTCTTCTGCCCGAGCTTGAGCTTCATACCTTCAGCGCCCTGGGATCCGCCCGCACCTCGCCGGGCTCCAGCCGCTTGAGCCACGGGTAGAGCAGCGCGCCGACGACGACGGAGAAGACGATCAGCAGCGGCAGCCCGCGCAGCGAGAACGAGTGGCCCACCAGGGTGCGCGACGTCAGCCAGGTGAAGAACAGCGCCAGCAGCGCCTGCACCGTCGTCCCCACCGCGACGAAGGCCGAGAAGCCCAGCAGCGAGCGCCCGTCCATGATCTGCGAGGCGAGCTTGGCGCCGACGAAGTTCACCATGGCCAGGAACGGGTAGAGCCCGGTGGGCCGCCCGGTGAACACGTCGAGCAGGTAGCCCACGCCGAACGCGGTGAAGGCCCCTTCGAGCACGGTGCCGCGCACGGCGATGAAGATCACCAGCGCGACGGTGGCCTCGAGCCGGGTGATCTCGAGCCCCAGCGCCTGGGCCAGCACGGACTCCACCGCGAGCAGCCCCAGCGCGAGCGCGACGAAGGCGACGAACTTCACGGGCCACCTCCGAGCGCGAGCGTCACCGGAATGATCAGCACCTCTTCGACGCGCTGGAGATCGACGGCGGGCACCAGGCTCGCGTGCAAGAACATGCCGACCTGCGGGCGGCTGACGGAGTCGATGCGCCCGACCAACAGCCCCGGCGGGAAGATGCCGTCGGTGCCCGACGTGACCAGCGCGTCCCCTTCGACGACGTCGTCCTCGAGGCGCACGTAGTCCACGTCGAGCCGCTTGGGGTTGCCGGTGCCCATGACCGTCGCGCGCACCCGCGTCCGCTGCAGCACCGCGCCGATGCGGCTGGCCGGATCCGTCAGCAGCATCACGTCCGACGAGTGCCCCACCGAGCGCACCACCTGCCCCAGCACGCCGTTGGGCGTCGTCACCGGCATGCCGACCCGCACGCCGTCCTCTTCGCCGCGGTTGAGCCGCACCGACTGGAACTGCGCCGCCGGGTTCAAGCCCACCACTCGCGCGACGATCTCCTGATCGACGGTGCCTTCGACGTAGCCCAGCGCCGCCTTGAGCCGCTCGTTCTCGGCCTTCGCTTCGCGGATCGCGTTGAGCTCCGCCTGCGTCTGCGCGAGCTCGACCCGGCACTCCCCCGCCTCTTCATGCGCCCCGCGCAGCGCGACGTAGCCCGTCACCCCCGCGCTCGACGTCTGCACCAGCCACGTCAGCGAGCCTTGAATCGGCGAGGCGAGCCACAGCAGCGCGCGGTCGACCATGTTCGGCTCACGCCCGCGGTGCCCCGACGACAAGAAGCTGATCAGCGGCCAGATCAGCAGCGTCGCGACGATCAGCGGTTCCTTGAAGCGCTGGAGCAGGGGCCACATGGGAGAGCGAAGACGACCTTAGTCGAAACAAGCACTTACACGCTCTTTTCGGCCCTTGCATGTTGTGTTCAGCGATCCTACACACCGCGCCCCTCCTGCTTTCAACCGCCGAGAATTCCTTATGAGCACGACCACTGAAGAGAGCCGACGCCAGAAGGCCGACAACCAGCGCTTCGCGTCCTACGTGTTCATCTTGCTGCTGTCGGCGCTCTTCGCGCTCCAGTGGGGGCCGGGCTCGCGGGGCTGCGACAACCTCAAGTCGATGTCGACGACGGAGGCGGCGGCGACGGTGAACGGCAAGGACATCACCGCGCAGCAGTTCGCCAACGCGTACGAAGGCTACGTGCGGCAGTTCCAAGGCCAGGGCCTGTCGCGGGACATGATGAAGCAGTTCGGCTTCCACAAGCAGGCGCTCGATCAGCTCGTGCTGCGTGAGCTGCTGCAGCAGACGGCCGAAGCGCGCGGCATCGTGGCCTCGGATCAGGAAGTGGCGCAGGCGATCTTCAAGGATCCCAGCTTCCAGAAGGACGGCGCGTTCAGCGAGAAGGCGTACCACGACGTGGTGACCGGCTACCTGAACCTCACGCCGCAGGGCTACGAGGCGAAGCTGCGGCGGGAGCTGTCGGCGCAGAAGCTGCTCGCGCTGGTCGACGCGTCGGCGGTGGTCAGCGACGACGAGGTCAAGGCGCGCTACGCGAAGGAAGGCAACACGGCGAAGGTCAGCTTCGTGAAGTTCAGCGCCGCCATGTTCAGCGCGAAGGTCGGGGTGCCCAAGCCGGCCGACGTCGACGCGTGGGCCAAGGCGAACGAGGCGGTGATCGCCGCGCACTACGAGCAGAACAAGTTCACGTTCTTCCAGCCGGAGCAGGTCAAGGCGCGGCAGATCTTGCTGCGCTACGCGCCGGACGCGACGGCGGCGCAGAAGGCCGAGGTGAAGCAGAAGGCCGAGAACGTCCGCAAGCAGATCGTCGACGAGAAGAAGGACTTCGCCCAAATGGCCAAGGACTTCTCGGAAGACCCGACGACGAAGGAGAAGGGCGGCGACCTGGGCTTCGTCGAGCGCATGGGCCTGGCCCCGCAGTTCGGCGACGTGCTCTTCGCGCTCAAGCCCGGTGAGGTGAGCGTGGCCGTCGAGACGCCGATCGGCGTGTACGTGGGCCAGGTCGAAGAGAAGAAGGAGCCGGTGCAGAAGCCGCTGGACCTGGTGCGCATGGAGATCGCCTCGCAGCTGTTCCTCAAGGAGAAGGCGAGCGCGCTGGCGAAGGAAGAGGTCGCCAAGGCGCTGGTGGAGCTCAAGAAGGGCAAGGCGCTGGCCGAGCTGTTCCCCGCCGCGCCCGCCGCCGAAGGTGAGAAGGTGAACTTCGCCGCCGAGACCAAGCCGGAGGTGAAGGAGACGGGCGAGTTCAACGCGAGCGCCGAGGCGATTCCCCAGCTCGGGCCCGCGCCGGACGTGATGCGGAAGATCTTCGATCGCAAGGAAGCCGGGCTGCTCGACGAGGCGGTGCGCGTCGGAGACGACCAGGTGCTCCTGGCGATCACCGAGCGCAAGGTGCCCAGCGACGACGACTTCGCCAAGAAGAAGGACGAGCTGCGCAACGAGGCGGTCAAGGCCAAGCAGTTCGAGGCGCGCGAGGCGTACCTCAAGTCGCTCAAGGCCGGCGCGCAGATCGTGCAGAACGACAAGATCATCAACCAGATCACCGAAGGGTGAGCGGGCTGCGCCTCATTCTGGCGAGTGCGTCGCCCAGGCGCCGAGCGCTCCTCGAGCAGCTGGGTCTTTCGTTCTCGATCGCCGCGGCGGACGTCGACGAGTCGGTGCGGCCGTTCGAAGCGGCGGCGCGTTACGTCGAGCGGCTGGCGGTGGAGAAGGCCAAGGTCATCGCCGAGCGGGAACCTGGCGCGGTGGTCCTCGCCGCCGACACGTCCGTGGTGCTGGGCGCGGAGATCCTCGGCAAGCCGGGCGCTGACGAAGAGGCGGGCCGGCGCATGCTGAGCGCGCTGTCCGGGCGCACCCACGAGGTGATGACGGGCGTGGCGGTCGCCTTCGGCGATCAGGTGCGCACGCAGGTGGTGGTGACGCAGGTGACGTTCCGAGCGCTGAGCGCGGCGGAGATCGCCTGGTACGTGGCCACCGGCGAAGGCCAGGACAAGGCCGGCGGCTACGCGTCGCAGGCGCGTGCCGGCGCGTTCATTTCGAGGCTCGACGGCAGCAGCACGAGCGTCATCGGCCTGCCGCTCGCGGAGAGCCTGGCGCTGCTGCGCGACGCGGGGCTGACCCTTCCGTGGGACGCCCTGAGCGGCAGCTGATGAGCGTCGACGACTTCAAGGCTCGGCTGGTCCAGGTGGAGACGGCGATCGCCCACGCCTGTGAGCGGGCCGCTCGACCGCGCAGCGCGGTGACGCTCGTGGCCGTCTCCAAGCGGCACCCGCCGGAGGCGATTCGCACCGCGTACGCGGCGGGCCTGCGTGACTTCGGTGAGAACTACGCCCAGGAGCTGCGGGACAAACACCTGGCGCTGTCGGCGCTGCCGGGCCTGCGCTGGCACGCGATCGGCCCCGTGCAGCCGAAGAACGCGAAGTACGTGGCCAAGGCCGCCCACGTCTTCCACGCGCTGGAGCGGCTCGACGTCGCCGCCGAGCTGTCGCGCCGTCGCACGGGCGGCGCCCTGCCCTGCTTCATCGAGGTGAACGTCGCGGGTGAGCAGAGCAAGGCCGGCGTGCGCGCGGACGAGGTGCCGCGGCTCGTCGAGCAGGTGCGCGCGCTGCCGAACCTCACCGTGGTGGGGCTGACGGCCATGCCGCCGCTCAACGTGGAGCCCGAGGTGAACCGGCCACACTTCCGCGCGGTGGCGGCGCTGGCCAAGTCGCTGGGGCTCACGCAGCTGTCCATGGGCACGACGGCGGACTTCGGCGTGGCGATCGAAGAGGGCGCCACCCACGTGCGCGTCGGCACGGCGCTGTTCGGCGAGCGGCCAGAGGCATGAGTCGGCGGGCGACGCTGTTCTGCGCGGCGCTCGGCCTGGCGCTCGCGGCGGCGCCGGTCCACGCGGCGGGGTTGACGGTGCCCCTCGACATCTCCGCGGGGCCGGGTGGGTACTGGTTCTTCGGGCCGCTGGTGGCCAACCGCGGCGCCCTGCCCCACTTCGCGCTCGTGTTCGACGTGTACGCGGTGCTCGATCAGAAGCTCATTCAGGACAACCTCGACAAGGTGCCGCCCAGCTACCGCGGCCTCGCCCGTGGCCTGCGTGAGGTGCGCGTCGGCCCGAGCCTGTTCATTCCTTCGACGCTGATCATCAGCCCGAAGATCCAAGAGCTGGGCAACGTGGGCATGTACGGCGTGAGCTGGACGCCGCTGGGGCTGACGCTGGTGAACGTGGGCCAGACCGCGACCAGCACCTGGAAGGAAGCGCCTGGCCGGCTGACGATCGACGCGAAGCTGCTGCTCACCTACCTGTTCATTCACTCGGACGCGCCGCAGGTGCCGGCGTTCACCCACTTCTTGCGGCCGGGGCTCCAGCTGACGTTGACCTTCCTGATCCACCTGAGCGAGCGGGTGCTGCTCAGCTTCGGCGGCGGCGGGCAGGTCTACGTGCCGCAGAAGCTGGGGGAGTTCGGCTTCGGGCCGTTGGACGAGAGCATCTTCGTGACGGCGTTCAGCTTCCTCAAGCTCCATGGCCGTGTGCCGTACGAGGTCAAGCTGTAGGGCCTTTCACGGCGCGCTGAGCGGGAGCGTCACCAGACACACGGCGCCGATCTGCGAGCGAAGGACGATCGTCCGTGGGCCGCTGGGCGGGACCCGTTCGAAGGTGCCTTCGTCTGCGCCAGCGGCGGTCACCCGGACGGCGTCTCCGGCCAGCAGCTCGGTCGCCACCGGACGCAGCCTCACCGCGGCCACGCCGGACTCGATGCGCGCGACACCTTCGGTCAGGTACTGCGCGCGGCCCTCACGCACCCGCTCGAGGTACACGTGCAGCGCCGCGTCCGGCCCGTCGAGCGAGACGCCGCAGCGGAACGTCGGGGCGCCGAACCACCGCTGCGTCGCCTGAGCCGGCGCCGAGTCCCACTGCGAGACGCCGCGCGTTCCCGGCCGCGGGGCGTAGCGCACGTCGCTCAACAGCCCCGTCGTCCACCGCGTGTGCGTGCCGGTGCTCGCGCCGAAGTCCACGTCGAGCCGCGCCTCGAAGGCCTGCGGCGGCGTCTGGAGCAGCGCGCCGCGCGAGTGC
>JALHOS010000212.1:0-6695 GCA_022842905.1 Myxococcaceae bacterium
GCACGACGTGTCGGCGCGGGCCACGCACTTGGCGGCGGCGCGGTTGGTCGGCGAGGGCTGGCCGGCGCACCTCGAGGGGCTGGTGCGGCTGCTCCACTGGGCGACGCACGCGCTGCGGGACGTGGGAGACGCCGACGCGCTGGTGGAGAACACGGTGGCCGTCGCGGTCGCGGACGGGCGGGTGTCGGACGCAGAGCGCCGCCGCATCGTCACGGCGTGCCAGGCGCTGCAGGCCGCGCTGGAGGCCGTGTGGCGCGCGAAGCCCGCGCTGCGCCTGCCGGCTGACGTTCAGGCGCGCTTCGAGGCGCTCGGCGGCTTCACGGCGCTCGACGAGCAGCTGGGGCTCAACGCGCCGGCGGAGTCGAACGTGGGGGACTGGCTGGACGTGCGGCAGGGCTGGGTGGGGGGAATGCGGCGCGACATCGACCACCTCGCGCAGGCCGCGCTCGACAGCCTCTTGGCCGCCGAGGCCAAGGTCGCCGCGTGGGTGCGCGGAGAAGGCGGAGCGGTCGAGGCCGCGCCGAGCCCCGCGGGCGTGCCGACGCAGTACCCGACGTGTTGTGTCGGCGCCGAGCGCGAGAAGCAGCGGAAGCTGGGCTGGTGGGACCGCTTTCAGACGGCGGACGGCGTGGTACCGGGGACGGCGCGCGCGGTCGTCGCTTCGGCCATGCTCGCGCCGGCGCTGTTCGTGGGCAGCCACGTGGGTGAGGCGACGGTGCACGTCGTCAACGGTCTGGGCGTGCCGGTGCTGGTGAAGGTGGGCCCGGTGACGCGCCTGGTGGTGGCCAACGGCTACGAGCGGCTGGAGGTCCCCTCGGGTGACGCGGTGCCGGTCTCCGCCCGCCTGGTGAAGGGCGGGCAGGTGCTGGCGGAGTTCAACGAAGACCTGGGCGCGTTCGCCGACGAGGTGTTCAACGTCGCCGGTGCGGGCGTGCTCTACGAGTGGACGGCGACGTACGGGAGCGCTGCGGAGCGGCCCCCGCGGGTGCTGGGCACGCCGCAATGGCTCGACGCGAAGCAGAGCGCCGTCTTCAAGCAGCCGCCCAGCTCCATCAAGGGCTCGGGGACGCGGACCGTGCTCGAGCGGCTCGTGGGGAAGGAGCCGCACGTGCTGTTGGGTGCGCTGGAGAGCGACGCGGAGCGCGAAGCGCTGGCCCTGGTGCACCTGACGCACGAGCCCGCCGACTCCGAGGCGCTCGGCGCGTGGCTCGACGACGCGCCGACGACACCCAAGCTGCGGGAGGTGCTGGAGCGCCGCGCGGCGGAGTCCATTGGGATCGAGCGGGCGCTGTTCAACGTGCTGCCTGAAGAGCAGTCGCGCGCGCGGTGTGCGGACGTCGAGGTGCGGGCGCAGGCGCCGGGCGCCGAGGCGGATCTCCACTATTTGGCGTGGCGCTGCGCGCCGGCGTCGGACGGGTTCGGCCCGGAGCGCACGGCGAGCCTCGAGGCGCTGGTGGCCGCGCACCCGAACGCGGTGTGGCTGCGCTGGGCGTGGGGGAACGAGCTGGCGCGGCTGGGGCGGTGGGCTGACGCCTTCGCGGCATGGGACTCGGTGCTGGGCGAGAAGGCGTTGGTCTTGGCTCAGCGGCAGGCGGTGCCCGACGTGCTGCGCGCGGTGCGTGTGGCCCAGGCGGTGGACTCGTCGGTGTCGATTCCCACGCGGCTCGAGCGCCGGCTGCACCCGCAGTGGTTCGCCACGACGTTGGGCCAGCGTGTCGAAGCTTCGCCGGTCGCCAACGAAGCGCCGTTCGTCGTCGCGCTGCGCAGCGTGAAGGAGGGCAGGCTGAGCGACGCGGCGCGGAAGGCGGCGCAGCTCGAGCCGCACGCGCGCGAGTTGGTGACGGTGCTCATCGGCGCGTCGAAGGACGCCCAGGCCGCCGACGTGAAGCGTGCGCTCGGGGTGGACGCGAAGCGGCTGGGCATGCACGCGCTCTGGGTGGCCGCGCTGGCGGTCCGCGA
Organism: Myxococcaceae bacterium; assembly: GCA_022842905.1. GTDB lineage: Bacteria > Myxococcota > Myxococcia > Myxococcales > Myxococcaceae > JALHOS01. The sequence goes on from JALHOS010000212.1 coordinate 1,960, forward strand.
AGGCCATGCGGATCGGGCCGCGGAGTTGGTCAAGGACGTCGCGGTGCCCGACGGGCTGTTGGCGGCGCTGTCGAGTAAACACCTGGCGAAGGACCCGCGCGCGTACGAAGCCTTCGTGGCCGCGCACGCTCGGTCGGTGTCGGAGCGGGCGTTCTTCCTGGCGATGGGGGTGGTCGTCCTGGGCGCGAAGGCACCGCCGGCTTGGGTGACGTTCGCGCGGGCGGGGTTGTTCGCCGACGAACGGCCGCACTTCTGAAGGCGAACAATGCTGGGCGGCCGCGTTGCGGAAGGCGCAGTGAGGCCCAGGCCGGAGTTCCTGTGCGTCGCGTCGGACGTCGAAGCGCTCTGCGCCGTGGACGTGCTGATGCCGGCGTAACCGTTCAGGGGTGGGTAGGGGTCGCCAGCGCCTGTCTCATTGGTGACGGAGGTGTCACCAATGAGACGCGTCGGCGCGAACAAGCGCCCGAAGTCCTTGGGAGCGTGCTTTCCAAAGGTGACGAAACCGTCACCAATGAGACAGGTGCTGGCGACCCCTGGCCGGGGGGCGCGCGGCGTTTCGGCAGACGGCAGCGGCGTCTTCGCCTCGCCGGAACGCATCGAGGCCGCCCAGCACACCGAGCGCCGTGCCCAAAGACGGCTGCAGAAGCCAGCGTGCACGTCGACCGGTTGCGCAGTGTGTGCGGGCGGAGCGTCGGATGCTGCAGGACGCGCAGGCGAGCGCCCGTGTCCGCGGAGCAGAGAGTGTCGGTTCTCAAAAAGGAAGGGACCCCGGTCCGAGGAAACCCTCAGCGGGGGCTTCGAGCATTCTCCGCGCACGTCGCGACGCCTGGGCGGCGCGACCGGGTGCCCAGGTTCGACGACAGCGCGGGCCTGGTCGGCGCGTTCGGAATGCGCGCACCGCACGCCGAGCCGTTTCACCATCGCCGCAGCGTCGGCATCCGCATCTGCGCGCAGGTCAAGCTGACCCACGGCGGGGCCTTTGTCTGGGGCCACGCACCTCGAGTCGCCCAGGGCGGCGGCTGGCGGGCTCGCGCTGCGAGCGAGGCGGCGTCTCGAGAGGGGAGCGGACCTCTGGGGCCCTTCGCACCGGGCTGGCGCTGGCTCGTCGGAGGGGGCGGAAGCCGCGGGCCACTCTCGCACCGACCTTCCTTCGAGGCAGCCTCACATCTAAGCCCTCCCGCATGCTGCTCCTCCCCCTCACTCTCACCGCGCTCGCCGCCGCGCCCGCGCTCACCTCGGTCGCCGAGGCCAGCCAGCTGACCGAGACGGGCCGCTACGACGAAGTCCTCACCTGGTGCGCCGCGTTCCCCAAGCGCTACCCGGGGAAGGTGCGCTGTGAGCAGTTCGGCACGACGCCGCTCGGGCGGCCGATGGTGGCCCTCGTCGCCTCGGCGGACGGCGTGCTCACGCCCGATGCCACCGTCAAGAAGGCGCGGCCGGTGCTCTTCCTGCAAGGCGGCATTCACGCGGGGGAGATCGACGGCAAGGACGCGGGCTTCTTGCTCCTGCGCGACGCGCTCGACGGCAAGCTCGGCGACGCGCTTGGCAAGGTGACGCTCGTCTTCGTGCCGGTCCTCAACGTCGACGGCCACGAGCGCTTCGGGCCCAACCACCGGCCCAACCAGCGGGGCCCCAAGGCCATGGGCTGGCGGGTGACGTCGCAGAACCTGAACCTGAACCGCGACTACATGAAGGCCGACGCGCCGGAGACGCAGGCGGTGCTGCGGCTGATGCACCGGTTCGATCCGATCGTCCTCGCGGACCTCCACGTCACCGACGGCGCGAAGTTCCAGCACGACGTGTCAGTCACCTTCGAGCCGTACCAGACCGGCCCCGAAGCGCTGCGAGCGCTGGCGCGCACGCTCAAGGTAGAGCTCTTCGTGGACCTCGAGGCCAAGGGCCACTTGCCGGTGAACTTCTACCCGGCCTTCGTCAAAGACGACGAGCCGCTGTCGGGCTTCGCGTACGGCTGGCCGCCGCCGCGCTTCTCCCACGCCTATTGGGCCGCGCGGAATCGCTTCGGCATGTTGGTCGAGACGCATTCCTGGAAGGACTACGCGACGCGGGTGCGAGCGACGTACGACACCTGCGCGGCGCTGCTGCGGCTGACGGCGCAGTTCGGGCCGAGCTGGAGGGCCGCGGCGCTCGCCGCCGACGCCGCCGACGCCAGGCGCGCGGGGCAGAAGGTGACGCTGCTCTACGCGCCCACCGCGAAGACGCGCCGCCTCGACTTCCAAGGCTACGAGTTCACGACCGAGGACTCCGGCGTCAGCGGCCAGAGCTGGGTTCGCTACGACGAAACCAAGCCGCAGGTGTGGAGCGTTCCGTACCAGGACGAGCTGAGCCCTTCGCTCGACGTCAGCGTGCCCGGGGCCGGGTACTTGGTGCCGCCGCCGCACGCCGGCTGGGTGGCGGAGCGGCTGCGCGTGCACGGCGTGAGCTTCACCACGCTCAAGGCCGCGCGGATCGGCGTGGCGGCGCAGCAGTGTCGGGTGACGCCGGACTTCCGGCCCGGGCCCTACGAAGGGCGGCTGACGCTCAGGGCGAGCGGCGTGTGGCAGACGGTTGGCGTCGACGTGCCGGCCGGCACGCTCTTCGTGCCCGTGGCCCAGCCGCGGCTGTCGCTGGTGCTGTTCCTCTTCGAGCCCAGCTCCCCCGAGTCCTTCCTCAGCTGGGGCTTCTTCAACGCGCACCTCGAGCAGAAGGAGTACCTCGAGGACTACCTGACCGAAGCCTACGCGCGGGAGCTGCTCGAGGACGCCGGGGTGCGCCGTGAGTTCGAAGCGCTGCTCGCCGACGCCGGCTTCGCGAAGAGCCCAGAGGCCCGGCTGCGCTTCTTCAGCGAGCGCCACCCGAGCTTCGACGCGGCGTACCAGCGCTACCCGGTCCTCCGAGTGGACGCCTTCGAGCCGTGAAGAAACGACCGCGGGCGGCCCACGCATCTGCCGGAGCCGCCCGCGGCGCACCACGTCACTCGAGCATGCCTACGGCGCGATGCCGAGCAGCGCGACGCGGCTCTTGCGCGCCTTCGACTCGTAGGCCTCGATGATCCACGCGTTGCCCGCGGCCTGGGAGTTGATGGCCGCCCAGGACATGACGAGGACGTGGCCCGGGGCCGCGCCGCCGGCGGCCCAGGAGGGCACCTTCACCGGCTCCAGCGTGCTGGACTCTTCGTGCTCGCCGACCTTCGTGCAGTTGCGGCGGTAGAGGATCGTCCCGTCCGCGTTGATGCGGTCGATCTTGTTCGTCTCGACGCAGGTGTAGTCCGGCACCATGTACTTCTCGGTCTTGAAGGAGATCTTCACCGAGTCGCCCTGCTTCTCGACTGACTTGACGACGCCGCTGCCGAACTGGGCGCCGGGGTCGATCGTGTTCATGTTGCCGAACACGCTGTCCGACAAGCCGGCCTCGCCCACGGGGTTGCGCCGCGGCTCCGGGTACGCCGAGTCACCCCCGCCGCCCTTGGTCCGCTTGCTCCCGTCGAAGCCCTGCTGCTTCACGCCGGCGGCGACCTCGTTGTACGCGTCGACGTAGGCCAGGTACGCGGCGGTCAGCGGCCCGCGCACGGCGGTGCTGTGGTCGGCGTAGTACGTGAAGACGGCCTCCATCACCGGCGCGTCCGGATCCCTCCGCCCACACTCCGCGGCGGCCCAGGCCAGCAGGCCGCTGAACTGGACGTCTTCCAGCTTCGCCTTGCCCTGCTTCTTGAGCTCCTCGGTGATGAAGGGCGCCAGCTTCTTCGCGCAGCCCTTGAGGTTGCCCGACTGCGCTTCCATGGCCAGGACCAGGTCGAGCAGCGGCTTGTCCTTGGGCGCCCGCTCCGTGACGTACGCCTTGGCGGCGGCGCTCGGCGCGTCGAACACGAGCTTGGTCAGGCCCGGCAGCTTCTTGGCCTTCTCCTTGAGCAGCCGCTGGTACGCCGCCAGCCGACCCTTGCCGCTGTAGTAGGCGATCGTCGCCAGCGACTGGCCAGCGGGGCCCAGCTTGAGGCCCTCGAGCTCCTTCTCGAACGCGGCGTCGTCGAAGGCGAGCGTGTTCAGCACCGCCACGTGAGACGCGTCGCTGAGCGCCTGGGCGGCGTTGGGCAGGCCGTTCTCCGGCGGCCCCAGCGTCGCGATCACGAGCCCGGCCTTGGCCAGCTCCGAGGGGATTCCTTCGGGCGTGTCGACGTCGATGATGCGCGGTGCCGAGTCGTCGCGCTTGAGGCCGCAGGTCAGCGCGGTGCGCTGCAGGCGGTTCACGGCGAGCTCGCGCGCCGTACCCTCAGCCAGCCGCTTGTGCTCCTTCTCGCAGGCCGCCTCTCTCGTGTTGGACTCGGGCTGCAGGAAGAGCTGGCCCGCAAGCTTCATGAGCCGCTCGTTGACGGCCGCGCTGATTCCGTAGGCGTTGCTCATTTGCTGGCGGTACTGCGCGACGATCTGCTGCCGCACTTCCCAGTCGGGGTCCAGGCAGCTGAAGAGGATCGCCCGAACCGGCGACCCGTCCCACTCCTTGGTCGGCGCCGGCTTGAGGCTGTCGATCTTCTTCGCGACGGACTCCACCACGCCGTCACACCAGGTCGGCTTTATCGGGGCGATCGCCTCGACGCCCGGCGCCGGCTCCACCGCGGGCACGGCCTCCACTCCCTTTCGCAGCCGGGCGACCTTCGCGTCCGCGACGCCGCTCTCCAGCTTGCCGAACAGCTCGTCGCGCTTGGCCTCGTACTGCTTCTTGGTGTCGCCCTCGAGCTTGTCGAT
>JALHOS010000212.1:6705-12344 GCA_022842905.1 Myxococcaceae bacterium
CGCGCGCGCTCCACGGCCTTCTTGTCCACGTTCGCCAGGTTCTTCTTCTCGCCGTCGAAGTCCTTGGCGTACTTCTCGAGCTTCTTGTCCAGGTCCTCCGTCGCCTTCCCCGCCGCCGCCCCGCCCACCGCCTGCTGCGCCGCCGCGACCGCCTGATCGCGCTTGGCCTTGAGCTCGGCGCCCGCCGCCGCGTCCACCGCCGCCAGCGCTTCGATTTCCTTGTCCAGCGCCGCTGCGTCCTTCTCGAGCTCGGCGCCCTTGTTCGCCAGCTTCTTCGACGGGTCGTATTCCTTCACGAACGCCGCGAGCTTCTTCTCGGCCTTCTCCTTGGCCTTCTCAGCCTCGGACTTGGCCCCGACGAGCGCCTGCGTCACGGTCGCCGGCACCGACGCGCCGCTCACGTTCGGCGCCAAGGTCGCCGCCAGACCCACTCCCAACCACCACTGCCTTCCGTTCATTGTGTTCCTCCCGAGTACATCGTCCTTTGCGACACGCGATTTATGCCGCGAGTGGCCGACTTGGATCGCGCCGCATTCGATTGAGCCCCACCTCCGTCGTAAGCCGTGGGCCCGCTGCCTGCACGGCGAGCGTCGTGGGCCGTCACCCGCCTGGCGGACCAGAGAGCCAGGTGTGGTACCGCTCCGCCACCGACTTGGCCCATGCGGCGTCGTCCAGCTCCGAAGGGGGGCGCTCCACCGCCATGACCCGCACCCGCACGTCGGCGCGGAACGAGAAGATCGGCCCGTCGTGGTGCGCGAGGTCCGACGTGCCTTGCAGCAGCACCAGCACCAGCGGCACGTCGTGTCGCTTGGCCAGCAGAAACGCGCCGCGCTTGAAGGGCAGCCGCTTGGGTTCGGGCGCGTAGGTGCCTTCGGGGAACACGAGCACCGACTCGCCGTCGGTCAGCAGCCCGTCGCAGGCCTTCATCATGGCGTCGGTGGAGGCCGTGCTGCCGCGCTGGAGCGGCACGTGCCCCAAGCGCCGCATCATCGCGCCCACCAGCGGCACTTCGAACAGCGACCCCTTCGACACGAAGTGGAACGGCTTGGGCAGCCCCATGAGCGCCAGCACGTCGGTGATCGACTGGTGGTTGGCCACCATGACGCAGGGGCCGCTGGGCAGCAGCTCGGCGCCTTCGACCCGCGCGCGCCAGAACGGCCAGATGGACAGGTAGTCGTGGCACCAGGTGTTCACGAAGCGCATCAGCCAGTGGCGGTGTTTGTCGTGTCGTGGGGCGAGCAGCGGCTCGAGCGCCAGGCAGACGGCGTAGCCGAAGGGCAGCGTGCAGAGGACCACGAGCCAGAACCACGCGGTGGACACCCAGTGCATGGGGCCTTCAGGCGAAGTGCGACGCGGCGTGCATTTGGTAGTTGGCTTCGAGCCCGCCGTCGACGTTCAGCGTGGTCCCGTTGACGTAGCTGCTGGCCGGAGAGCACAGCCAGAAGATCGCCTGGGCGATCTCTTCCGGCGTGGCCACGTGCCCGACGGGCACCATGGCGGCGAACTTCGCGGACAGCGCCGGCCACTGCTCGCCCACGTAGAAGCGAGAGCTGTCGGTGTCGATGTAGCCGGGGTTCACCGCGTTGACGCGAATGCCCGCGGGCGACAGCTCACAGGCCAGGTACTTCACGAGCACCTCGAGGGCGCCCTTCATGGCCCCGAGCAGGCCGTGGAAGGGCAGGGCGACGCGGCTGTCCATGCCCGAGACGGCGACGATGCGGCCCTTGCGGCCTTCCATGAGCGGCGCGGCGAGCTGACAGCCCACCAGGAACGACTTCACGGTGACGTTGAACGTCTTGTCCATTTGGTGCGGCTTGGTGTCGAGCAGCGGCGCGAACTTGGTCGACGCGGCGTTGGCGACGAAGACGTCGAGCCCGCCGTACTGGGCCTTCACGTGTTCGAAGACGGCGCCCAGACTGTCCGGCTCGAGCTGGTCGGCCTTGAGCGCGCTCGCCGTGCGACCGAGCGCCGCGACGTCGCGTTGCAGCGCTTGGGCCGCGTCTTCGTCTCGTCGGTACGTCGCCACCACGTCGTAGCCGGCCTGGGCCAGCAGCAGGCTCAACGCTCGGCCCACGCCGCGGGTGCCTCCGGTGACGACGGCGACGGTGGGAGAGCTCATGCGCGGGGCGCGCAGTTAGCAGCGAACGCACAGGTCGCCAACGCTTTGGGGATCGCCCTGACGCCAGGGAGAAAGTGGCGCCGTCCGCCCTTCACCCGGACAATGGCCCCCCATGGCCCGAATCGACTGGAACCGCCTGTTCGCCGCCGCCCAGGAAGCGCGCACCCACGCGCACGCGCCGTACAGCAGCTTCCACGTCGGCGCGGCGATCCTCTGCGCCGACGGGCGAATCGTCGTCGGCTGCAACGTCGAGAACGTCACCTTCGGGTTGACGGTGTGCGCCGAGCGCAACGCCGTCGCCCAGCTCGTGCTCGCGCGCGGGACCCCGCGGGCGGTGGCGATCGTCACCGGCGCTTCGACGCCGACGCCTCCCTGCGGCGCCTGCCGTCAGGTGTTGGCCGAGTTCGCTGGCCCGACGCTGCCGGTGCGCAGCGCGACCCTCCAGGGCGCACGGGTCAGCTCGACGCTGGGCCGCCTGTTGCCGCAGGCGTTCACGCCGGCCGATCTGCGGCCTGCGGCGCGTCGCCGGCGGTAGTCGCACGGCCTCGAACGGCATTTTCGACGCCGGCCGGGGACGACACGGTCGTCGGCGCCACGACGGCTCTCAGACCGTCGGCGTCCCGGCGAGCTTCGAGCGGCGCGAGGAAGAGCCTCGACGGCCTCGCTGGTCGGGCGTTCAAGGGGGCCTGACGATGCACGTCGAAGGCGATCGGCGTTGCGGCGCCGGGGGCCTGCTCCACCCTCAGCAAGAGATGGACGCGCGCGCCCAGCGCTCGCCGCCAACCCCTTCAGCGCTGCGCGACCGCGGGGGCGGTGAAGACGCCGGAGCCGCTCGCCCCGCGCGTCAGCCGCCGCAGCAGGTCGCGCAGCCCCTCGGCGACGACCGGCTTGGTGAGGTAGCCGTCCATGCCCGCCGAGAGACACATGGCGTCGTCGCCCTTCATCGCGTTGGCGGTGAGCGCGACGATCGGCACCCGCTGCGCACCGCCAGCCTCGCGTTGCCGAATCTGCCGGGTCGCCTCGAGCCCGTCGACCTCGGGCATTTGCAGGTCCATCAAGATGACGTCGAAGGGCTCTCGTTCGTGCGCCGCGACGGCCTGCGCGCCGTTGGCGACGTGGCAGACGGCGTGCCCCATGCGCTGCAGCAGGCGTGTCGCGACGCGCGCGTTGATCGAGTTGTCCTCGGCCAGCAGCACGCTGAGCCGCCGGCCGCTGGTCGGGGCGCTGGGGTCTTCGCTGGGGCGGGGCGTGTCGCCGTGAATGGCGCCCAGCTCGTAGAGCACGCTCTCGAGATCGTCCCGCGTCACCGGCTTCGTCAGGCAGCGGCGCACCTGCGCGCGGGCCAGCGACAGCTCGTCGGGTCGCGCGCCGGGTTCCGCGAGGAGCACGACGGCCAGGCTCGCCAGGGTGCGGTCCTGCGCCACCGCCTGCGCCAGGTCCAACGCCCTGCCCGGCTCGCCGTCCACCACCAGCAGCTCGTACGGGTGGCCCGCGCGCGCCTGCGCCTTGACGTCTGCGAGCGCCCTCGTCGTGTCCTGCCCCAGGTTCACCTCGAGGCCGAACGTGCGACAGCAGCCGGCCAACAGCTGCGCCGCCGGCGCGTAGCTGCCGAGGATCATCGTCCGCAGCGGGCGAGCCTTGGGCGCCACGTAGGCGGCCGACGGGGCCACCGTGAGCGGGACCCGAACGGTGAAGAGGCTCCCGTGCTGCGGCTCGCTGGCCAGGGCGATCGTCCCGCCCATGCGCTCGACGAGCTCGCGGGTGATCGTCAGGCCCAGGCCCGTCCCTCCGAACCGACGTGACGTCGACCCGTCGGCCTGGGTGAAGGCGTCGAACACCGCCTGCTGGCGCGAGCGCGGAATGCCGATGCCGGTGTCCTCCACCTGCAAGACGAGCGCGCCGCCTTCGGCTTTGAGCGCGACCCGCACGTGGCCGCGCTCGGTGAACTTGACCGCGTTGCTCACGAGGTTGCCGATCACCTGGCCCATGCGGGTGGCGTCACCCAGCACCAGCGGCGGCACCGACAGGCAGACGTCCAACATCAGCTCGAGCCCCTTTTCGTGAGCGCGGGGGGCATGGGTGCGTGCGGCGGCGACGACGACCGCGCCAGGCGAATACGGCGCGCTCTCGAGCTCGAGCTTGCCGGCTTCGATCTTCGAGATGTCGAGCACGTCGTTGACGATGGACAACAGGTTCTGGCCAGACACGGCGATCGCGTCGAGGGACTCGCGGGCGTCCGCGCTGGCCGTGCTCTCGAGCATCAGCTGCGTCATGCCGATGATGCCGTTGAGCGGCGTGCGGATCTCATGGCTCATGTTGGCCAAGAACTGGGACTTGGCGCGGCTGGCGGCGACCGCTTCTTCGCGAACGCGACGCTGCGTGGTCACGTCCTGACAGGCGCCGTGCAGCTTCACCGTGCGCTTGCCGACGCGCTCGGCCACCGTCATGACGCGCACCCAGCGGTCCTTGCCCGTCGCGGTGCGGATCGGCAGCTCGAGATCGAACGGCTCCCCGGACCTGACGCAGCGGCGCACGGCCGCGTCGAGGGTCGCCGCGGCGTCTGGAGACACGAAGTCGAACACCGCGCGGGCCTGCGTGGGCAGTGCGTCGCCCAGCTCGAAGATCCGCGAGACCTCGTCCGTCCACTGGATCCGGCCGTCGCGCAGGTCCACCGCCCACCCACCGACGTTGGCCAGGCGGCCGGTCTCGCGCAGGAAGGCCTCGGACTGCCGCAGCCGCTGCTCGGCCTCCTTCATGGGGGTGATGTCCTGGCCGACGACGTACACCAGCTGCGCTGCTTCGTCGGGCGTGCAAGAGAACGACACCCAGCGCCCGCCGTCCTTCTCGTTCGACGCGTGGAGGGCCCGGGCGACGAACTGGGTCGGGGTCCAGTTGCGACGGCTCTCTTCGAGCGCCTCGCTCAGCCGCTCGCGATCGTCCGGGTGCAGCAGGTCCGACAGCGTGCGGCGCTTGAGCTCCACCTCCGAGTAGCCCAGCTGTACGCCCCAGGCCGCCGGCGCGTCGACGAAGCGCCAGCGCGCGTCGAGCAGCGCGGTGAGCGTCGAGCTCAGCTCGAAGAGCGCCTGGTAGCGCTTGGCCCGGGCGGCGCTGGCCTCGAGCTCGGCGCGGGCGGCCACGTCGTCGCTCGCGTCCCGCGTGACGGCGCTGACCGTGCGGATCTGCCCGGCGGCGTCGCGGAAGGCCTGCGCCAGCGTGTGCAGGTGCTTGACGGTCCCGTCGGCGAGCCTGGCCCGGCACTGCCACCCGTTGGTGCCGCCATACTGGCTGAGCCGCGCCAGGCAGGCCTGGACCAGCGGGCGATCGTCCGGGTCCAACAACGAGAGCGCCTCGTCATGCGAGACGGTGTGGGCGCGCGCGCCGCGACCGAGCAGCCGTGACAGTTCCGGGCTCCAGTGCACCTGCTGCGTGGCGACGTCGAGCTGCCAGGTCCCCAGCTGCGCCAAGGCCTGCGCCGCGTCCAGCCGGAGCCGCGCCTCGTCCAGCGCCGCGTGCTCCTGCT
>JALHOS010000213.1 GCA_022842905.1 Myxococcaceae bacterium
CGCGCAAACGAACGCGCAAGAAGAGCGCCGACGCGGAGCCGAGCGGAGCGCTGAGCCTGCCGATCGCGCTCGGGCTGGCCGGGGCGGGCGTGGTGCTCGTGGTCGCGGCGCTGCAACTCGTGCCCTTGCCGCCCAGCGCATTGGGCCTCGTCAACCCGACGCTGGCGGAGTTTCAGCGCTTCGCGCTCGCGCCGCTCGGGCTCGAGCGGTGGCGCCCGGCGTCCATGGACCCGCCGGCCACCTGGGTGGGGCTGTCCCGCTTCCTGGCGCTGATCACCCTGGCGCTGGTCACGTTCGAGGTCGCCCGCGTGCCGGCGCTGCGCCGCGCGCTGACGGCCGTGCTCGCGCTGTCCGGCGTCGCCGTCGCGGTGGTCGGCTTTGGGCACTGGCTGGCGGGCGCGGAGACGCTCTTCGGCGTGCACCGCTTCACCGCTGCGCTCAACCTCATCACCCCGTTCGGGAACACGAACCACCTCGCCGCCTTCTTGAGCCTGACCGCGACGCTCGCGCTGGGCTTGGCGACGTCGGCCAAGGAGCGCGACGTCATGCTCGGCTGGGGCGTGGCGGCCGCGGTGTGTGCGTTGGGGGTCGTGTTGTCGCTGTCCCGCGGCGGCATCCTCACGTTTGCGCTCACCTGGGGCGCGGCGGTGGGCGTGCTCCTCATGGGTCGCATGGGCGGCTTCGTGCGCGCCGTGCCGCTGCTGGTGGTGGGGCTGGTGTTGATTTTGGTGACGGCGCTGGCCCTCGAGCCGCTCCTGGAGCGGCTGTCCACCGTGGCCACGCTCGAGAAGCTCAGGGCGACGAAGGTCGAGCTGTGGCCCATGTTCTGGACGGGGGTGCTGGCGCACTGGCGGCTGGGCATGGGGCTCAACGCGTTCGAGCTGGGCTTTCCGCGGTTCCACACCCAGCAGCTCGACGTCACCTTCACGCACCCCGAGAACATCGCCCTCCAGTGGGCAGCGGACCTGGGGCTGCCGGCGGCGCTGCTGGTCGCCGCGCTCTCGATCGCCGCGTGGCTGACCGCTTTTCGTGGACGCGGTGAAGATCGGCTGGGCCGGCTGGTGCTGCTGGGCCTCGCCGGCGTCGTGCTGCACGACCTCTTCGACTTTTCACTCGCGCTCAACGGGCTGGGGCCGGCGGTGGCGGTCTGTGTCGGGCTGGGCCTGGCCGGGCCGCGAGCGCACCGAGTCCCCCGCGTGCGGGCGCTCGCGCTGGGGTCTGGCCTGTTGGCCGTGCTCGCGCTGCCCAACGGCTTTCCTTCGCACCGCACCAGCGAGGCGGCCATGGTCTACGGCACGCCCGCCGCGCTTCAGCGCACGATCGCCCTGGCGATCGCCGACCGGCACCCCGCCTCGTGGATGCCGCACTCCCTCATGGCCCACGCCGCCGCCAACCAGGGCGACCCGGCGCAGGCGCTGGAGTGGGTCAACCGGCTGCTCTTCCTCCGCCCCGGCGACGCGCGCGCGCACGTCGCGGCGGGCTATGCGCTGCTGCGGCTCGGTCGCACGCGCTGGGCGCTGGCGGAGTTCAAGCAGGCGCTCGCCGCCCGGGACTACACGGGGCTCGAGCTCGCGCTCAACGCGGCGGCGCAGTCGAGCGACTGGGGCCGCCTGGTCGTCGACTCCCCGGAGTTCGTCGAGGTCGCCTACTCGAGGCTGCGCGATCGCCCCGACTGGGCGCGGCAGTGCTTGACCGCTGCTGCGAGCGTGGGCGGCGAGGCGACCCGCGCCGCGGCGCTCACTCTGCTGGCGACGCTCGAGCAGCAGGCAGGCCGCCCAAGCCACGCGCTGGTGCTGCTCGATCAGCTCGCCGACGAGCACCGCGGTGGCACGCAGACGGCGCTGCTGCGCGCGCAGGTCCTCGGGGCCCTCGGCCGCACGCTCGAAGCCAAGGAGCTGCTCGAGCGCATGGTGGTGGCAGCGCCGTACGACGTGCCGATCGCCCTGGCGCTCTCGCGGCTGCTCCACAACGCCGGCATGGTCAGCGAGGCGCGGGAGGCGCTGCAGCGCGTGCTGCCCTTCGTGTCGCTCCAGAACGCCCGAGCCAGCCTGTACGGCGAGCTGGCCGGGCTGTTCGAAGCCGAGCGCTCATGGGCCAAGGCCATGGAGGCGTACGAGACGGCCGCGCGGCTCGAGCCGACGACGCCCGGCTGGCATTACCGGCTGGCCACGCTGCACGAGCGCGGTGGGGCTTACCACGCGGCGGCGGAAGCGGTGCGCGCGGCGCGGAGGCTCGAGGTCACCGCTGACGGGGTCGCCCAGGCCGATCGCTGGCTGGGCCGCCTCGAACAGCGCCCCGTCGGGGGTCATTGAACTTGCCCCGAGCTGTCTGGTACCAACGCTCCAAGTGACTCCCATCAGCTCGCCAGCGCAGGACAGCACCAACCTGGACCCCAAGGTCTACGTCCAGGCCGTCCTCCGTCGGAAGTGGCTGGTGTTGTTGGTGTTCTTGGTCGTCGTGGGGGGCACGTCGCTGTGGGTGTCGCGGCAGCCCAAGGTCTACAGCGCGGCGATCAGCCTGATCTTCGATCCACGAGAGCCCCGCTTCTTGGACGCGCAGATCCAGGACATCTCCGCCGAGACGACTTCCAACTACTGGGCCAACCGCGAGTACTTCGAAACGCAGGTGCGGGTCATCAACAGCCGGGCCGTGTCCCAGCGGGTGGTCGAGAAGCTGGGCTTGGCGGCGGACCCGGGGTTTTTGGGGCTGACCAAGATCGCCGACGAAGCGCAGCGCCAGAAGGCGATGCAGCGCATGGACGCGGTCACCATGGTGCAGGGCCGCATTCGCGTGGAGCCGGCGAAGGACGCGCGGATCATGATCATCCGCATCGAGGACGGCGATCCCCACCGCGCGGCGCTGTTGGCCAACGAGGTGGCCCAGGCGTACATCGAAGAGACGCTGTCGTTGAAGCTGAAGCTGACCGAGAGCGCGACCAAGTGGCTCGAAGAGCAGCGGGTGAGCCTGGAGAAGGCCGCCTCGTCGAGTGAGCTGACGCTCTACGGCTTCCGCAAGCAGGCCGACGTGACGAGCCTGGACAAGCAGGCCGGCGACGCGACCATGCGCATGGCGGCCAGCGGCAAGGCGCTCATGGACACGCGGCTGAAGATCGCCGAGCTCAAGGCCCGCGTCGCGGCGGTGCGCTCGGTGCAGCAGCGGCAGGGCGAGGACGATCGGCTGTGGGCCGAAGCGCTGCCGGCGGCGCGCGAGAACCAGGCGCTCAACGACTACAAGAAGCGCCTCATCACCGTGCGCACCGAGTGTGTCGAGCTCCAGTCGCGCTACCTGGAGCAGCACCCCAAGTTCGTCGACTGCTCCGAGAAGCTGGCGGTCGCCGAGAAGGACTACGCGCGGGAGCTGTCGAACCTGGTGCTCGCCACCGAAGCCGAGCTCAAGGAAGCGCTCGAGAAGGAGCGGAACCTCCAGCAGCTCTTCCAAGAAGCGAAGACGGACGTGTTCGCGATCGAGCGGACCATGCTCGACTTCGACAAGCTCAAGAAGGAAGCCGACACGGCGCAGCGGCAGTACGACGCGGTCTTCAAGCGGCTCAAGGACATCGAGCTGTCGGGGGCCCTGCGGATCAGCAACGTACGTGTGCTCGACTCGGCGCGCCCCAACCTGGGGCCGATTCGGCCGAACACGTCGCAGTCCATGTTGCTCGGGGTGCTCGCGGGGCTGATCGGCGGGCTCGCGCTGGCGCTGCTGCTCGAGCTGCTCGACTCGAGCGTCGCCACGCAGATCGACGTCGAAGAGAAGCTGGGGCTGGCCTTCCTCGGGATCACCCCGCGCATCGCCAGCGACGAGCCGACCGAGGCCAGAGCGTCGCGGCGCGATCTGCACATGCACTTCGAGCCCAAGTCCATCGTGGCGGAGTGCATGCGCGCGGTGCGGACGAACTTGCTCTTCATGTCGCCGGACAAGCCGTTCCGCCGCATGTTGGTGACGTCGAGCGGACCACAAGAAGGCAAGTCGACGACGGTGATCAACCTCGGCATCGCCATGGCGCAGAGCGGCCAGCGGGTGTTGATCGTCGACACCGACATGCGGCGCCCCCGCATCCACAAGGCGTTCAAGGTCAGCAACGATCTGGGCGTGTCCTCGCTCGTCGTCGGTGAGGGGAAGATCGACGACTGCGTGAAGACGACCGACGTGCCCGGGCTGTTCGTGTTGCCCTGCGGGCCGGTGCCGCCGAACCCCGCCGAGCTGCTCCACACCCGCGCCTTCGCCGACCTGCTCGAGCAGCTGTCGAGCCGCTTCGATCGCGTGATCTTGGACAGCCCTCCGGTGGCCGCCGTCGCCGACGCGGTGGTGCTCTCGACGCAAGTTGACGGCGTGGTGCTGGTGCTGCGCGCCGGGCGGACGCAGCGTGATCTCGCGCGCCGGACGGTGCGAGCGCTGCGCGACGTGAAGGCACCGTTGTTCGGCGCCATGCTCAACGACGTCGACCTGGCTCGCGCGCAGTACGGCGACTACTACTACGGCTACAGCTACCGGTATTACGGCTACGGCGACAAGAAGCCCAAAGAAGCCTGACGCCTGCGTCCTGACGAGCCTCCGCCGTGTTCTTCGTGCTCTCGAAGCTCCTCGACGTCGCGCTCGAGCCGCTGACGCACGCGCTGCTGCTCTCGCTCGGGGCGGGGCTGATGGCGCGGCGGCGTCCTCGGGTGAGCGTGGCGCTCGCGGTGAGCGCGGTGAGTCTCCTGGTGTTCTTCTCGTGTCCGGCCGTCGCCGCGGTGCTGGCGCGGTGGGCGGAAGAAGACGTGCAGTCGACGCAGCGGCCCGGGGTGTACGACGCCGTCGTCTTCCTCGGGGGCGCGGTGGACTACGGCGGGCTCGACGACGGCGAGCTGGTGCCGTTTGGAGACAACGTCGAGCGGGTGCACGCCACGCTGGCCGTGCTGCGCGCGGGGCAGGCGCGGGTGGCGGTGCTCAGCGGCACGGGGCCCAAGGGCAAGCCGTCGGAGGCCGCGCTGGTGGCGCGGCAGCTCGAGACCTGGGGCGTGAGCAGGGAGCGGCTCCTGCTCGACGAGACGTCGGTCAACACGAAGGAGAATGCCGTCAACGTGGCGGCGCTCGCCCGGAAGCACGCGCTGTCGTCGCTGCTGCTGGTCACGAGCGCGGCGCACATGGCCCGCGCGCGGGAGTGCTTCTGGGCCGCGGGGCTCAGCCCGGACCTGCTCCCGGTGGACCGCCGCGCGGCGATGGAGGGGCCGGCGGCGTTCTGGCCTCGGGCGAGCGCGCTGGCGACGACGACGCGCGTGCTGCGTGAGCTGTTCGGTCGGCGGCTGTACCGGTGGAACGGCTACGGCCGCGCGGAGCCTCCGAGTGCGCCCGTGGCGCCCAGTCCGCTCGAGGGAGTGTCCGCGCCCGCTCCGACGACGCCTTGAGTCAGCGCTTCGTAGGGCACGGACCGAGGCGAAGGGCAGGGGAAGAACTCAGGCCGGCCTACGCGGCCGGGTCCTCACGCGACGACGAGCTGGGATTGGTGCGGCGCCGTGGCCACCTGCGCCACCGCGCCCGAGCGAAACGCGAGCGCGTCGGCCTCCACGCCGTCGCTGAAGATAGTGCCGGTCTGCGGCATCAAGCTCTCGAGCTCGAGGCGCTCGCCGGGCCCCAGCCACCCGACGGTCGCACGGGCGCTCGTCGTCCGTGATTCGAACGGCTCCCGCACGACGTAGAAGAGCCGCGGGTCTTCCCACGACAGCGCGATCTCGGCGCGGGGGGCCTGGCCGAAGAACCCGCCCACCGCGCGCGCCATGGCGCACACCGACTTGAGCCACCCCGTCGAGCCCGCCCCCGTGGAGACGAGCACGCCGCTGGACGACTGCCGCTCCCACGGGCCTGCGCCGTCCTTGCCCACGATTCGCAGCCGGTAGTGCGCCGACGCGTGGCTCTTCTCGCCGAGGAACAGATCGTTGAACGCGCGCAGCTGCTGCCCGTCGGACAGCCGAGCCTGTGCCAGCGTGACGCCGCGCTGCCGCGCCTTGCCGGCCTGGACCCGCTCGACGACGCCGCGGAGCTGCGCGGGCACGAAGGGCAAGAGCACGCCGTCGAAGCGGCTGGGCTCGGGGTTGACGCCGATGATCGGCACCGTGCCGACGTACTTGGCGGTGTTGGCGACCAGCCCGTCCTGCCCGAGCACGACGATGAGGTCCTTCGTACCGAAGACGTACGAGCTGACCAACCCGCGCTCGAGCCTCTGCACGGGCAGGCCCACCTCGAGCTGGGTCTGCGTCAGCTCCAACGCGTCACGGTAGCGGTCGTCCTCGGCGACGTAGTCGCTGACGTCGAGCCCCGCCTGCTGCAGGTAGAACTGTGCCTGCCGCACGGTGTTGAAGCGCTCGACCAAGGCCTGCAGCCGCGTCTTGCGGGTGACGAGCACGAGCTTCTCGTACATGGCGTCACTTGGTCCGCGTCGGGGCAGGGGCCGGCGCTGGCGAGGAGGCCGGCAGCAGACTGCGCAGCAGGTCCGGGCTCACGTTGAGCTCGCCGATGCGCTGGGCGTTCTCCGCCAGCTCTCGGAACGCGACGGCGATCATCGCCGCGGGGTCCGACTGGCCCGACAGCGCGGTGAGCACCTTCCAGTCCAGCGAGCGCAGCGGCCCCAAGGTCTTCTCCAGCGAGTACGCCTGGGCGTCGGCCTGGGTGCGGTCGTTCGCCGCCTTGTGGGCCACCAGCTTCGAGCGCTCTTCTTCGATGGCGATGTCGGCGGCGATCTTCGTCTGCCGAACGTGACGGCGCTTCTCTTCGACCATGAGCTCGGTGTCGAACTCGGACTGCTTGACCCGGCGCTCCTGCTCCACCGCCGCGGCGCGCCGCGCGAAGATCGCCTCGTCGCTCTCCCGCTGGAGCGCCTCCCGCGCCTCCGCCTCGAGGGCCCGCGCCATCTCCGGGGTCGGCCGCACGTGGGACACGGACACCGACAACAGCTCGAGCCCCATGGCCTGGAGTTGAGGTGAGCCGCGCAGCGCGAGCTGGGCCGCCGCTTCGATCGCCTCCGCCGACGCGAGCGCCTCGCGCAGGCTCAGCTTGCAGACCGTGGTCCGCAGCGACACCTGGAGGGCCGCCACCAGCCGCTCCGTCAGGCGGTTGGGGTCGTCCGATCGGTACGCGCCCGTCGGCGTCACCGAGAAGTCCAGCAGGCTCCCCAGCTTCTTCGGCTCGGCGACCCGGTAGCTCAGCTGACCTTGCACCGTGACCTCTTGGTAGTCGGCCGTCCCTTCCACGAAGGCGAACGGCACGTCGCCGCTGCTCAGCGGCACCAGCACCAACGTCGTCGACGGCGCCCAGTAGAAGAACGACAGCCCCGCGCCGGAGCGCTTGGCCACCCCGTTCACGAACTGCATCACCCACGTCGTCGGCGGGACCTTCACGTAGCGAATCATGCAGAGGCTCCTTGGTTTGAGTTGTGATGACTCTAACGATGGCGACCAAGAGAGTCAATGAGACTCTAATGTGGGTCATCGTGCCTGCCGGCGCTACGGTGGAAACGGTTGTCACGCTGGCCGGCTCGTGGCTTCAAGGGCGCATGTCCCAGGCGCGCCAGACGCTCTACGTGACGGCGGACGGCATCATGGAGCCGGTCGGCTTCAGCCAGGTGGCGCGGGTGGTCATGGCGCTGGCGGAGCGCGGCTGGCCGTACACCATCGTCTCGCTGGAGAAGGAGGGCGATCTGGCGCGCACCGAGAAGCGCGCGGCGGTGCAGCGGGCGCTCGAAGCCAAGGGCGTGTGCTGGCGGCCGATCGCCTACGACTGGTCACAGACGGGCCAGGCGGCCCTGCAGAACCTCAAGGCGCTCACTCAGGCCACGGTGAAGGAGCTGCGCTCCTCGGACGTGGGGCTGGTCCACGCGCGGGCCTACCACGGCGCGCTCGCGGCCTTCGCTGGGTGGCTCTCGACGGGGGTCCCCTACCTCTTCGACACGCGCTGCTATTGGATCGACGAGCGCTTGGAAGAGGGGCGGTGGTTCACCTCGCCGGTGCGGCTCGCGGTGGCTCGCGGCGTCGAGCAGAACTTGTTTCGGTCGGCGGCGGGGGTGGTGACGCTCACGGAGCTCCAAGCGTCGGACGTTCGCGGGGGGCGCTTCGGGGCGCTGGGGGAGCAGGTCGTGCAGTGTGTCCCCACCTGCGCCGACTACGACGACTTCGTGAGGCGGCCGCTGAGTCAGCTTACGAGCGTGCCGGCGGACGTCGTCCGCGCGCTGAAGGGCACGCTGAGCCTGGGCATCGTCGGGAGCCTCAACCGGTCCTACCTGGTCGACGAGACGCTGGAGCTCTGCCGCCGGGTGCTGGCCCGCGTGCCGCACGCGCGGGTGTTGATCCTCTCGGCGCAGACGGACGCCTACCGCCAGGCGGTGCAGCGCGCGGGCCTCGACGAGGCGCGGGTCATCATCACCCGCGCCGACCACGACGCGATGCCGCACTGGCTGAGCCTCATCGATTACGGGTTGTTGCTGTTGCAGCCGGCGAGCCCCGCCAAGCGCGCGTCGGTGCCCACCAAGCTCGCCGAGTTCTTCGCCGCGGGCGTGCGGCCGGTGCAGTTCGGGTGCAACAGCGAGGTCTCCGACTGGGTGCGCCGCGCCGGGTCTGGCTTCGTGCTCGACGCCGTGGACGGTGCGGGGCTCGAGCGTGCGGCGGCGTGGATCGCCTCGGAAGGGCGGCCGCAGCGCGAGCTTGTGACGGCGCGCGAGCGCACCGAAGGCCACTTCTCGCTGCGCGCTGGCGTGGACCGCTACGAGCGGGTGCTGCGCGCGCTCCACACGCGGCGTTCGCGCTGAGCAGAAGGCCCCCCGAACGCTCGCGCAAGCGCCCGAGGCGGCTCTTCCGCGAAGCCGCGCGAGGCCCCGTTGCTCGACGCGTCCCTCCGCCCGCGGGCTGGAGGCGGTAGGCTGCCTGCGCCCCTCGATGACGCCCGCCCCGACGTCACCGCTTCCACCGCCGCCTGGCTCGACCGCGAGCGACGTGACGGCTGCGCCGTCGTCCGTCTCCGTTGCCTCGTCGGACGCGTTCTTCGGCAACGTCGTCCGTGTCGCGCCGTCACTGTCGGTGTCCGTGTTGGGGCTGTTGTGGGGCTTTGGCCTGGGCGCGCTGCCCTTGGCGAGCGATGAGCGGCTCCAGGGGGCGCTGCTGCTGGATACCTGGCTGCTCGGGCTGAGCCTGATCGGCGTGCTGCTGGTGCGGGGCCGAGGCGTCGAAGGCCGCCTGTACAACGGGCTCATCTTCACGTCCGCCGTGCTGGTGCTGCCGGTCGTGTACTTCCTGGACTTCGCCGGTCCCATCATCGGCACGATGGCGATGTTCCTGTTCGTCTACAGCCTCTACGCCCCCCAGGCGTGGGCGCGGGTGGTGGTGGGCGTCGTGCTGGTGCTGAACGTGACGGTCGATCTCCTCAACGCCGCGGTGCTGCTGCCGCGCTGGACGCTGCTCCAGCCGGTGCCCAACCTGGAGACGGATCTCGGGCTCACCGTCACCACGACGGTGCTCTACGTCGTGGCCTACCGGCTCGCGTACGCGTACCGGCGGCGCACGGGTGAACACCTGGCGGAGCTGGCGCTGGCCGGCCGGGAGATCGCCGCGCGGGAAGCGCTGTTGCGGGAAGCACGCTTGGGCCTCGAGCGCGTCGCGGAGATCGGCATGCCCGGCCGCTTCACCGAGCAGCGGCTGGGCAGCTACCTGTTGGGCAACATCTTGGGACGCGGCGGCATGAGCGAGCTGTACGACGCCGTGCACGTCGCGACCCGCGCGCGCGCGGCGGTGAAGCTCCTCAAGGCCCCGCCGGGCCACGGCCACGACTTCTACCGGCGCTTCCAGCGGGAAGCGGCGCTCGTCGGCCTCATCGACTCGCCGCACGTCGTGAAGCTGCTCGAGGTCGGCGGGCTCGAAGCGACGCTCCCCTACATCGCCATGGAGCGGCTGGAAGGGGAAGACCTGGCCAAGCTGCTGGACCGGCGCACGTTGCTGTCGCCGGCGGAGGTGCTGCAGCTCGTCAGGGAGGTGGGGGCAGGTCTTTCCGCAGCGGCCGTGCATAACGTCGTGCACCGCGACATCAAGCCGTCGAACCTCTTCCGGACGACCGAGGGCGTCTGGAAGGTCCTCGACTTCGGCGTCGGGCGCCTCGAAGGGGACTCGACGACGCTCACCGGGGCCTCGCTCGTGGGTACGCTGGGCTACGTCGCGCCCGAGCAGGTGCTCACGTCCGGCGTGGCCACCCACCAGACCGATCTCCACGCGCTGGCGATCGTCGCGTACCAGGCGCTGACCGGGCGCCGCGCGTTCGTCGAGCGGGAGCCCAAGCGAGTGCTGCTCGAGCTCGAAGGCGCGCTACCTCCGGCGCCGACCGCGCTGGTGCCGGAGCTGCACAAGGACGTGGACCACTTCTTCCGCATCGCCCTGGCCAAGCGGCCGAGCGATCGCTTCACCGACGGGACTTCGCTGGCGCAGGCGTTCGAGCTGTCGCTCGCCGGGGCGCTCCCCGAGCTCGATCGGCGCCGCGCCGCGGCGTTGGATTCGAAGCTCACCTTCGCCGCGCCGTCGGCGCCTCGAGGCAGCTCGGCCGAGGCTCCGACGCGGACGTCGGCGTCCGCCAAGCTGGCCGTCGGAGCGGCACCCGCGACGCCCGCGGTGCAGGGGGCCGGGGCCGCGGAGGTGACGAGAGCTGGGGTGGTGCCTCAGCACCTGCTCGAACAAGCGGGCGCGCCGCCGGTCGCCGTCGTCGCCGAGCTGCCGCGCAGTGACGTCACCATGGTCGACGCCCCCGAGACGGTGGCGCGCTCACTCGCGCTGGCCCGCGTGCCGGTGGTGGTCCGCGCGCTCATGGCCGCGTCCGTCTTCGGCCTGGTGCAGCTGCCGGTGAACCACGATCCGCAGATGCGCGTCTTCGGCGCCATCACCAGCGTGGTGCTCTTCCTGGGCTTCGCCGAGGTGCTGCGGGCGTCGAAGGCGCAGGCTTCGGAGCGCTACCACCGAGCGGTGGCCTTCACGTTCCTGGTGTCCACGGCGCTGACGTACTTCTTTCAAGTGTACGGGTTGGTGCCCGCGGTGATCGCCCTTGGGCTGCTGGCCTACTGCTTCGCGGCGCCGGCCGGCCACGCGCTGGTGGCGCTCGCGTGCGTCGCGGTGCCTCACGCGGCCATGCACCTCGGCGTGACCTTCGGGTTCCTGCGCGATCGCGGCGCTTACGTCGTCCAGGCGGGGACGGCGGCCCGGCTGTGGAACCTGGCGCATGGGTTGGGCATGTACGGCCTGGCCGTCGGGCTCGGTCGCCTCGTGAGCCGGCAGTCGCTGGCCGCGCTGTCGCACCTGTCGGCCGCGTTCCGAACGCTCGCCGAGCGCGAGGCGCTGCTCCTGGACGCCCGGCGGGAGCTCGAGCGCGCGGTGGGTATTGGGCAGCCAGGGGCGCTCACCGGCCAGACGTTCGGCTCCTTCACGCTCGGGCCCGTGCTTGGGAAAGGTGGAATGGGCGAGGTGTACGAAGCGACGGCTCGCGACGGCGGGCTCGCGGCGGCGGTCAAGGTGCTCTCGCGCAAGGCCCACGACGACTCGCAGCACCTGTCGCGGTTTCAGAAGGAGATGCAGCTCGCGCAGTCGCTGGTCTCGCCGCACGTGGTGAAGGTGCTGGAGGCCGGAGACGGGCAGGGTGGTGGCGTGCCGTACCTGGCCATGGAGCGGCTCACCGGCGAGGACTTGAGCGTGCTGCTGCAGCGGCGGTTGTTGCTCCCTCCGGGTGAGGTTCGCGTGATGGTGGAGCAGCTCGCCGAAGGCCTGGCCGCCGCGCACGCGCTGGGGATCGTGCACCGCGATCTGAAGCCGCAAAACGTCTTCCTCACGACGAGCGGCACCTGGAAACTCATGGACTTCGGCGTCGCGGCGCTCGCCGGAGCCCAGACGCGCTGGGACGACGCACGGACGGCCGGCACGCCTGCCTTCATGGCGCCCGAGCAGCTGGAGAGCGGGGGCGTGGTGGACTCCCGCGTCGACGTGCATGCGCTGGCAGCGCTGGCATACCGAGCGCTGACCGGCCAGACGGCGTTCGGGGCGAAGGACCCGCTGACGGCGCTGCGTCGGGTCCTGTACGAGCTGCCGCCGGCCCCGAGCGCGCTCGTGGACGTCCCCAGCGCGGTCGACGACGTGCTGCGGGTGGGCCTCGCGAAGGCGCCCGACGATCGCTTCGCTGACGCGGTGAGCTTCGCCAAGGCGCTGGCGGCCGCGCTCGAGGGCACACACGACGCTCGGCTGGCGGCCGAGGCGAAGAGGCTGTGCGGGGTGCTCCCGTGGGCCAGCAGCGAAGGGTCCAAGCGCGGCGGGGTGACGCTCGGCGGTGGGTGAGCGGCCGTCCGCGCGTC
>JALHOS010000214.1 GCA_022842905.1 Myxococcaceae bacterium
GCCCTTGTCTCCCGCGCCGTAGGTCGCCGTCGCGCGGCAGAAGTTGGCCGCGACGTCGTTGTCCGTCGACGCCAGCAGGCCCGCGTTCAGCTGCTGGCTCGTCGCCGCGGTCGCCGCGGGGAAGGTGGCTTCGTCGATGACCCCGCCGTCGCGGAGCAGCAGCCGGAGCACCGTGCCCGAGTTGGACAGGGCGTTGGTGAAGAGCCCCAAGACGCTCGGCAGGCCACCGTTCACGCCCGCGTCGGCGTTGTGCGCCAGCACCGCGTAGCCCCCGGCCGGCACCGCGAGGCAGTCCGCCGAGCTCAGCGTGCTCGTCGTCGTCGACGCCGTGCCCACCACCAGCCCGTTCAGGTCCACCGCGCGGCTCGCGTACACCTCGAACCACTCGCCCACGTCGTCGTTGACCGCCGAAGGATCCGGCATGACTTCGGTGATGGTGAGGTCACCGACGGCTGGCGTCACCACCGGCCGCGACTGGCCAGCGGCCAGGCAGGTCGTCGCGCTGCCTTCGGGCGCGCAGGTCGGGTTCGCGGTGCCGGGCGTGCCGGCGTTCCCCATGCTGTACGAAGACGCCGTCGGCGTGTCACACCAGTTGGCTTCGTTGTCGTTGGCCGTCGCGTCGGGGGCGAGCGGCCCGCCGAGCATGCGCGAGCGGCCGGACTTTGCCGGCACCGTCCAGGTCGCTTCGTCGAGCACCAGCGACGCGCCGCAGCGAATGCCCACCGTGCCGCCGGTCGTCGCCAGCGACGAGAGGTCGTCCCCGTACGAGTAGCCGATCCACAGCGGGTTCGGCCCGGAGCGCACGTCTCCGACGGCGAAGTAGCTCTTGGCGGGAATCGCGCCGGCCTTGATGAGGTGCGTCTTCGTCGTGCCCGACGCTTCCTTCTTGAACAGCGTCAGGCCCTTGAGGTCGACCTGCTCGTTGCCCGGGTTGTACAGCTCGAACCACTCGTTCCCGCTGTCGGTGCTGGCGGGGTCGATCATGATCTCGGTGACGATCAGATCGCCCGGCGCCTTGTCCGCGCACACGTCGTTCATGGGCTGCCCCGAGCAGCCGCCCAGGAGCGCCGCCATCACCGCCGCCGTCAATCGCCTCATCACGTCACTCTCCGTCATCGTCGGACTCCGACAGCTTGCTCGTATCCGCCTTGGGGCCGCTCGGGTTCACGTCGAGCAGCGCGTCCAGCTCCGGCCCGAACTGCATCGTCCCGTCTTCTTTCACCTCGGGCGCGGCCACCGGCGCGGGCTTCCCTTCGGCGGAGGGCTTGCGGCGCACGTCAATGCCCGTGCCCAAGCCTCCAGGCCCAAAGCTCCCCGGGCCCGCCACTTCGCCCAGCTTCAGCGGCACCGGGCCCAGCTGCACCTGACTGGGCAGGCTGACGACGAGCTGCAGCCGTTCTTGCCCGCGCCGGTCTCGGTACTTCGCGACCCGTCCACGCACCTGCACGTACTCGCCCTTCTTCGCCGTGATGCCGCTCGACAGGAGCACGTCACGATCGAAGAAGACCACGTCGAAGGAGTTGATCCGCGTGCGCGCGAGCTGCACCACGGCCGGCCCTGACTCGTTGTACTTCACGTCCTGCACCGACCCCAACACCACCGCGTCCTTCGCCAGGCGCGACTCGAGGCGGCGCAGCGCGTCCCACCGCGTCAACGCCACGTGTGACTCCGGGCTCTCTTCGGCGGCCTGCTCGAACGCCCAGATGACGGCCTCGCGCTCGCCCCACCAGCGCAGCCGCTCGTCGTAGTCGTCGTAGTGCTGCGCCCCGTCCGCCCAGATGCCGCGCTTGGCCGCCCGCGCTTCGTTCTGCGCTGTGACGAACTGCTCATGGAAGCGGCGGCTGCGGCCGTACTTGACGAAGTACGGGCTCATGCCCGCGCGGACACACTCCACGTTGTAGTTGACCCACTTGCCGTCCCGCTGCACGAACACGTACGCGAGGTAGCGGTTGTAGAAGTCGCGGATCTCTCCGGGGTGGTCGCGCTCGAGCCGCACGGTCTTCGCTTCACGGAAGAAGTCCTGCGCGAAGTGTTTGCCGTCTTCGCCCAGCGGCGTGGCGAACTTCACCGGCCGGCTCGAGCTGCCGCGCACCTTCTTCTTGTACTGCTCCCAGCCCGACGCGAAGGCCTCACGCTCGGAGTCGTGCTTGAACGTCTCTTCCGCGTCGATGCCGAGCAGGCGCAGGCTCGCCGGCAGGCCGCGCACGCGAATGGTGTCGCCGTCGAGCACGCTGTCCGCGCCGTCGATCGGGAACTCGCCCAGCTCCAGGCTGACCGCTTCGAGCTTCTTGAGCGAGCTGGCGGCTTCGTCGCGGCTGTAGCGCTTGGTGGCCTTGGTCGAACCACAGGCGGTCAGCGCGCAGAGCGCGGCGGCGAGCAGGGCTGGTCGAAGCAGCGGCGTCATGGCGGTCGTCGTCCTCTTCAGAAACCGGTGCGCAGATCGAGCATGAAGCGGTGCTCGGGAGAAGGGGCCTTGTTCAACGTCGACGCCCGCTCGTCGAGCCAGACGTACAGGTCGTACCGCGCCGACAGCCGGGTGCCAGGCACGGGAATGACGGCCGCTTCGAGGAAGCTCCACAGCGACTGCTCCAGGTACTCGTTGTTGGAGATGTCCTGGAACAGGTAGCGCGAGCGCAGCCGCAGGCTCAGCCAGTCCAGCGGGCGGCTCTTCGCTTCGAAGAACACCTGCACGTCTTCGCGGAAGCGCTGCTCGTCGCGGAACACCTTGGCCACGTCGTCCTGCCAGGTGAACCAGCCCTGCACCGCCGCTTCGAGCCAGCGCCGGTCGCGGAAGGGCCGCACTTCGACCCGCGCCGCCACCCGGTAGAAGTCACCGTTGCAGGGTGACGGATCGCCCTCGACGAACAGCACCGTGCCCGCCGAGCAACGCCCGCGCTCGTTGTTCGCCAGGTTCTTGTTGCGCACGTCCACCCAGAGGATCGGCTCCAGGAAAGACCAGCCGGTGAACTCGCCACGCACCAGGCCGTAGAGGCTCGCCATGCCCGCCGGCCCCTGCGTCGCGACGGTGAAGGGCAGCATCCAGAAGTCCAGTCGGGCCTTGAGCCGCCAGTCGGCGTTGGGCTTGAAGAACCACCGCGCACGCAGGCCCAGCTCGTTGCGTGCCCTTTGCCCGTCGACCTCGTCCGGCGCGGAGATGGGGCGCGCGTAGGGGTTGGTGAAGTGGTCGTCGTAGAAGCGCAAGGACACCTCGAGCTCCTGCCTGCGGGTTGAGTACGTGGTGCGCTGCTCCACGGCCCAGCCGCCGCCCAGGTTGCCGACCGCCCCGTCGAAGCTCCGCGCCGCCTCGAGCGCCAGGCTCACGTCGCCGAACACCGCCCGCGCGTCGAGCCCGAGCGCGCCGAAGGGCCCGCCGTTCGGGTACCGGCTCCATTCCTGGAAGTCGAGCTTCATGGGCCCGGCGCTGTTGAAGAAGGGCGCCGCCCCGTAGCCCGTCAGCCCGAAGCGAAACCGCGGGCTGGGGCTGTAGTCGACGTGGCCGCCAGCGGTCAGCTCGTCGAAGAGGTTCGTCAGCGTCGTGAACTTGAGCTTCGTCGAGCCCGTCAGCTCCGCTTCAGTCAGGTAGACCGGCGGCGCCTTGCAGTTGTCGTCCTTGTCGTCGCGGGGGTCTTCGCAGACGCGGCGGTCGAACAGCTCGTACTGGTACAGCGAGCGAGACTGGTACGACAGGAAGCCGTAGGCGGCCAGCCGGTGCTCGCCCCCCAGGTGAATGTTCTCGGCGCTCGCCGCCACGCCGCGGAACACCTCGCGCCAGTCGTAGTCGGGGGTGATGTAGCGGCTCTTCCCGTCGGCGTTGGTGCACTCGTCGAGCACGGAGTTGAGCGTCTGCCCCAGGCTCGAGTAACGGCAGGCGCTGGCCAGCTCGTTGGGCCGGCGGAAGTCGTTGGACAGGTAGATGCCGTGCGGCGTGACGCGGCGGGTAGTGTCCAAGACGAGCCGCTCGGAGAAGCCCAGCGTGTACGTGCCGGCAACCACCTTGAAGTCGCCGCTCTTCCACTGCGCGTAGAAGCGCGGCAGGTGCGGCAGGTACAGGAAGCCCGGCGTCACCAGCGTGTCCGTGGGCACGTCGTAGATCGGCGGCACCACCGAGCGCCGGGTGCTGATGACCATGGCCCCCGCGGACAGGCGGAACGGGAACTTGAGGTCGGCGGTGAGCAGCGCTGGCGGCGCCAGGTTGTCCTCGGCCGTGTAGCGGCTGGTGAGGCGGAACTTGCCGCCGACGGGCAGCTTGGGCTTGGGCGGCTCCAGGCGAATGAAGGGGGCGATCTGCAGCAGCTGCTCCGCCGAAATGGCCTCGGCGCCCACCAGCTCGACCGGGTCGGCGATGGCGCCCTTCTGCTGCCGGTACAGGAGGATCGCGTCGACGTCCTGGTAGGTGAGCCCCGGCAGGTCGTAGAGCTGGTCTCGTGAGGCGCTGTTGAGGTCCACGCCTTCGCGAATGAGCTCGAGCAGCGTCTCCAGCACGTCGTCGGAGATGTCGCCGCGCTGCTGCAGGGTGAACAGATCGTCTTCGTCGTCGACGACGATCGCGTTCTCGTAGACCGCCGCGCTCGCCGGAACGGCCAACAGCACCACGATGAGCCGGACCCAGCGCATGAGCGGCTTGCGCCCTTAGTCCAAGTCCGAAGTCGGCAGCCACGCCCTTTGTGGTGCGCGTTTGCTCCATTGCGGCGCGGTGTCTCCGCTCAGTCACAAGCCCGTGATCTTCCCGTGTCGAGGCGCGGCCGCGGCTGAGTTCGACCCCGCGCTGGCGAGTGCCGGCCTGGGGCCTTTCCGGCCGTCGCGCCTGGCGCGGACGTGGCGATCGGCGACTCCTCACGTCGACGCGCAAGCTGCTCCTCGTCCGAAGTCGGCAGCCACGCCCTTTGTGGTGCGCGTTTGCTACATTGCCGCGCGGTGTCCCCGCCCAGCCACAAGCCCGTGATCTTCCCGTGCCGAGGTGCCGCCACGGCCGCGATCGAGGCCGCGCTGACGAGCGCTGGCCTGGGCGTACTGCCCGCCGTCGCGCCCGGTGCCGACGTGGCGATCGTCGACCTGTCGGCCCCCGACGGCGACGCGCACGTCGCATCGCTCTCGCGGGACCACAGCCGCATGGCCTTCCTCGGCGTCGGGCCCGTCAAGGACCACCTCGACGGCCGCTTCTCGGACGTCGTCGACCCAGAAGCGATCGGCCGGGAGCTCGTGCCCCGGCTGCTGCGCCTGCGCGGTAGCACGACCGGCGGCAGCCCGCTGCACCACCAGCGAGACCTGCGCGCGCTGCTCGAGCTGACGGCGCGCTACGCCGAGGCCACCGACATCGACGAGCTGCTCCACGACGTCACCCGGCGGCTGGCCGAAGAGATGTCGATCGACCGCGCCGCGCTGGTCGTCGTCGAGCCCGACAAAGGCACCGGCACCATCGTCGCGGCCAGCGACGACGCCGCGCTCAAGGACCTGCGGATCGACCTGGCGCGGTATCCGGAGATCCGCGAGGTGGTGCGCACCGGGAAGCCCGTCATCGTCGAAGAAGCGCCTAGCCACCCGCTGCTCGAGGACGTCAAGGAATCGGTGCGCGAGCGGGGCATTCGCAACATCGCCGCGCTGCCGCTGACGGCGCAGGGCAAGGTGCTCGGCGTCATGCTGCTGCGCCGCTTCCAGGAACGCGGCGCCTTCACGCCCCGCGAAGTCGAGTTCCTCACCGCCGTCGCGCACGCCACCGCCGTCGCGTTTCGGAACGTGCGCGCGCTCGAGTCGGTGCGCGGCCAGCGAGAGCGTGAGCGCGTGGCCCGCCTCGAAGCCGAAGCCCGCGCCCAGGCGCTCAAGCGCTACGAGGCGTACTTCGCCCACCTGTCCGACGGCGTCGCGATCTTGGACGATCAGGCCTGCGTCCTCTCGCTCAACCCCGCGGGGCTGCGGCTGCTCGACGTCGAGCCCAAGGAAGCGTTCGGCCGGCACATCAACGCCCTGGCCAACCCTTCCGACGAGGGCATGCTGCTCGACGTGCTCGTGTCCGTGGCCAAGGGGCAGGTGCGCACCGGCGTCGATCTCGAGGCGCGCACGCTGCTCGGCCGACGCCTGACGGTCGCGGTGTCCGCGGCGCCACTCGAGGGCGCGGCCGGCGACGGGGTGGCGATCCTCACGCTGCGCGACGTCACGCGGCAGCGGCAAATGGCAGACGAGCTCAAGCACACCAAGGAGTTCCTCGAGCGCCTCATCGACGCGAGCGCCGACGCGGTGATCGCCGCGGACATGAAGGGCCGCGTCATCGTCTTCAACAAGGCGGCCGAGCACATCACCGGCTTCACCGCCGCGGACGTCGTCGGCGAACTGCACGTGTCCAAGCTGTACCCCGAAGGCGACACGCCCCGGGAGGTCATGCGGCGACTGCGCGCGGCGGATCACGGCGGGCAGGGGCGGCTCAACTCGTTGCGCCTGGACATTCTGTCTCGTGGGGGAGAACGGATCCCAGTCAACATGACGGCCAGCATCATCTACGAGGGCACGCGCGAAGTGGCGACGGTGGGCATCTTCGCGGACCTGCGCGATCGGCTCACGCTCGAGCGCAAGCTGTCCGACGCCGAGACGAGGCTGCTC
Organism: Myxococcaceae bacterium; assembly: GCA_022842905.1. Classification (GTDB taxonomy): domain Bacteria; phylum Myxococcota; class Myxococcia; order Myxococcales; family Myxococcaceae; genus JALHOS01. Next base: position 6,592 of record JALHOS010000214.1, read on the forward strand.
GAGAGCGAGAAGAACGCGGTGGTGGTGGCGCTGGCGGGCACCGCCGCGCACGAGCTCAACCAGCCGCTCACGTCGGTCATGGGCTACGCGGAGCTGCTCAAGCGCCGGCTCAAGGACGACGACCCGTCGGCCAAGAGCGTGGACGTCATCTACCGGGAAGCCGAGCGCATGGCGGAGATCGTCCGGAAGATCGGCAAGATCACCCGCTTCGAGACGCAGGCGTACGTCGGGACGTCGAAGATCCTCGATCTCAACAAGGCCGTCGCCCATGACGACTGAGAGCGCGCTGGTGGACGACCCGAACTCGGCGCCTGGCCGTGACACGCTGCAGGCCTTCTTCGACGTGGTCGACGCCCCCGCGGCGCTGTGCGACCTGCGGCTGACGGTGCTCGCCGCCAACTCGCCGTTCGTGGTGCTGTGCGGCGACAAGTACGTGGTGGGCAAGGCCCTGGGCGCGCTCCTGGGCGGCGAGCTGACGCTCCCGGACGACGGGCGCACCTCCGACGTCGACGTGCAGCTGGCCGGTGGCGGGGGCCAGCAGGTGCGGCTGTCGGTCAGTCGCCGCGGGAAGACCGTGGCGGTGGTGGCCAAGCAGCTCTCCGCCGCCTTCGACTCCCTCGCCGCCGCAGGTCGCGCGCTGCTGGAGCAGGCTCGCATCGAGACGCAGCTGCTCGAGCTGGGCCGCGCGGTGGTGGGCGCGAGCAGTGAAGAAGAGCTGGTCGCCCGCGTCGCCCACGGCGTCAAGCAGCTCTTCCTCGGTCGCACGTTCTGCGTGCGCATCGTCGATCCGCGGACCTGCGCGCTCACGTCGCTGTACGCCGAAGGCCGCCTGCGGGAAGGCGCCCGGGACGTGGTGCACCTGCGCCGGTCCATGCTTGAGAAGACCCACCTCGACTCGAGCGGCCTGCCGACGGACAGGGTGGCCGTCGTGGCCGGCGGGGAGCTGCCGCTGCTCTTTCAGGGCAGCGTTCGCGGCATCACCGCGCCGCTCGTCGCCTCAGGCCAGCTCTTCGGGGCGCTCAACGTCGAGTACCCGCCGGGGCTGTCCGCCGACCTCATCGCCGACGAGCGGGTGCTCATTCAGCTCGCCAACCAGGTCGCGGTGGCGGTGCGCAACGTCAAGCTGATCGACGAGCTGACGTTCGTCCGGCGCTACCTGGAAGATCTGCTCGAGAACGGCAACGCGCTCATTCTGGTCGTCAACCGCGACCGCCGGGTGGTGGTCTTCAACCGCGCGCTGGCGACGCTGACCGGGCTCGAGAAGGGGCTGGTGTTGGGCGGCGACGTCACCCAGCTGGTGCCCGACGGTGAGCGGCTGCGGGTGGCCCAGGCCTTCAGCCCGCCGCAGCACGGGCAGTCGTCGAGCTTCGAAACGGTGCTGCTGGGACAGAGCGGGCGCGAGCACAAGGTCACGTTCTCGACGTCGCTGCTCACCAACCAGGCCGGGGAAGTGGAAGGGGTCATCGCCATCGGTCAGGACCTGACCAAGGTCCGCGAGCTCGAGCGGCGGGTGATTCAGGCCGAGAAGCTCGCTTCGCTCGGGCAGCTTGCCGCGTCGGTGGTGCACGAGATCAACAACCCGATGACGGCGGTGGTGACCTACGCCGACGCGCTGCTCAGCCGCGCCGTCGCCAACCCCCAGGCCGACGCGAACGACGTCGAGAAGTACCGCCGAATCTCCAGCAACGCGGAGCGGGTGCTGCGCTTCACGCGGGACCTGGTCAGCTACGCGCGGCCGGCTCAGGAGCGGCCCGAAGACATCGAGCTGGGGCCGCTGATCGACCGGGCCGTCGGCTTCTGCGAGCACGTGCTGGCCAAACACGGCGTGTCCGTCGAGCGCGACTACGGCGAGGTGCCCCGGTTCCTCGGCGTGCGGCAGAACCTGGTGCAGGTCTTCGTCAACCTCATCACCAACGCGTGCCACGCGACGCCCACCGGTGGCCGCGTTCGACTCGCCACGCGCGTCGTCGGTGAGCGCGTGCAGGTGCGCGTGCAAGACAACGGCAGCGGCATTCCCGAAGACGTGCGCGCCCACATCTTCGAGCCGTTCTTCACCACCAAGCCGGACGGCAAGGGCACCGGCCTGGGCCTGTCGATCGTGCAGGGCATCGTCGAGAAGCACGGCGGGGTCATCGAAGTCGAGTCGCAGCGGAACGTCGGCACCACGTTCACGCTCTGGCTGCCGCTGACCACGGGGTAGCGACAGCCGCTGGCCGCGTTCTTGCGATCGCCTCCGGCCGCGCCGCTCCTGGCGCCTGGCCGAGGTGACGTCGTGCTCGATTCTTGTCTGGAAGAGGCCGTGCGGAAGGACACCGTCCGGGTGCCGCCGTACCCAGCCACCGCGCTGCGGCTGCAGCAGCTCCTCTCAAAGCCCGAATTCTCCTTGGACGCGGTCGTGGAAGCGATGCGGGCGGATCAGGTCTTCACCGGCAACCTGCTGCGGTTGGCGAACTCGAGCTTCTACCGGCGCGCCCAAGAAGTGATGTCGGTATCCGCGGCGGTGCTGCGGATCGGCGCCAACGAGCTGACGCGGCTCGCCATGGCGTCGGCGGTCGGTCAACTCGCACCCGTGGGGCGGTACGACGGCGTGCGTCGGCGCGTGTGGCGACAGGCGTTGACCAGCGCGCTCTTGACCGAAGCCTTGGCGCGGAAGTCGGGGCTCGACGCGGGGGAAGCCTTCGTCACGGGGTTGATGCACGACGCCGGGAAGCTGCTGGGGATCGCCGCGCTCGAGCAGTCCGGCGTGGTCGACGACGAGGAGCCGGTCTGGAACGCGCTGGAGCGGCAGCACGTGAAGCTGGGCCTCGTGTTGTGCAAGCGCTGGCAGCTGCCGGTGGAGCTCGAGCGCATCGTCGCCAACCACCACATCGACGGCGCGGAAGATCAGATCTTGCTGCGGCACATTCAGCTGTCGGATCTCCTCGTCACCGTCATGGAAGAGCAGCCGTCGGTCACGGTGGACGACGTGCAGCGCGTCGTCCGCATCTCCAAGCCGCTGGCGGAGACCCTCGCCGACCTGATGCCCCGCATCCCCGCGCTCGTCGAGGCGTTCGATCTGCCGGCCAAGCCGTTCGCTCCGCCCAGCCCAGCGCCACCGGTTCCCGCCGCCGCCGCGCCGCAGGCCGGCTCCGCCCAGGCCCCAGCGCCCACCACGCCGACGCTGCCCAAGCGCCCCTGCGTCATCGACGTCAAGGGCGGAGGGCTCGCGCTCAACCGCGTGCCCGTCATGCAGGCGACCGCGGCTCGCATGAGCTTCGAGTCCGATCGACGCGTGACGACGAACACGCTGGTCGAGGTCGTCCTGCGCCTGGACGGCGAGACGCGCTTCTGGGCCGTCGTCGAGCAGTGTGCGCCCAGCGGGCCCCGCTTCGTCGTCGAAGTCAAACCGTTCGCCATGAGCACCGACGCCGCCAAGGCCTGGAGCCGGCTGTCCACCTGAGGCCCGGGGAGGGGGCTGCTGAGCCGGGCGTCGGCTCGGGCACGGGCCGCATCTGGCCGTGCTTTGTTGGTGCGCCAGGCGCGTGCGCTCGTTAAGCCCAGCGGTCTTCCTGGTTGGCGAAAGGTCGGTCGGCTTCGTGAGTGCCCCCACAGTCACCGGCGTCGCGCGCGCGTTGACGCCGCACGTGTACCCGCAGGCCGAGCTGACGGCGGGGCTCATGGACCTGTGGCGCAAGAGCCGCACGTTCAACCCTCAGCGCGTGGAGGCCATGCACACGTCGGTGCAGGTCAAGCAGCGGCACTTGGCGCTCAAGAAAGAGGACTACGAAGGGCTCGACCGCTTCGAAGATCGGAACCGCGCGTGGCAGCGCGTGGCGTTGGACTTGGGGGAGCAGGCCATTCGTGGCGCGCTCGAGGCCGCTGGGCAGGAACGCGCCGAGCGGCTCGACGCCATCTTCTTCACCACCGTCACGGGGCTCGCCACACCGAGCATCGACGCGCGGCTGGTCAACCGCCTGGGGCTCAAGCAGGCCATCAAGCGCACGCCCATGTTCGGGCTGGGCTGCGTGGCGGGCGTGGCGGGCATCGCGCGGGCTGCCGACTACCTGCGGGCGTTTCCTGGGCACACCGCGGTCCTGTTGTCCGTGGAGCTGTGCAGCCTGACGGTGCAGCGCGAAGACGTGTCGGTGGCCAACATCATCGCCGCGGGGCTCTTTGGTGACGGCGCAGCGGCGGCGGTGTTGCACGGCGCCAATGCGGGCGCTGGCCGCAGTGGCCCGCGGGTGGTCGCCAGCGAGTCGGTGTTCTACCCGGGCACCGAAGACGTCATGGGCTGGGACTTCCTCGACAGCGGGTTCAAGGTCGTCCTGTCCGCCGACGTGCCCACGATGGTGCTGCGCCACGTGCGCGAGAACGTCGACGCGTTCCTGGCCGCACACGGGCTGGGCCGCGCCGACGTGAACCATTGGGTGGCGCACACCGGCGGGCCGAAGGTGCTCGACGCGTTCACGCAGGCCCTCGAGCTGCCCGAGGGAGCGCTGGCTCGGTCCTGGGCGTCACTGGAGCGGTACGGCAACCTGTCGTCTTCGTCGGTGCTCTTCGTGCTGGCGGATCTGCTCGGCGAGACGAGCGCCAAGCCGGGCGACGTCGGCGTGATGGTGGCCATGGGCCCAGGCTTCTGCAGCGAGCTGGTGCTGCTGCAATGGTGAGCTCGCTCCACCTGTACTGGGGCCTGCTGGCGCTGGTCGGGGTCGAGCGGCTCCTGGAGCTGTGGCTGTCCAACCGGAACGCGGCATGGGCCTTCGCGCGCGGCGGCGTGGAGACAGGCCAGGGGCACTACCGGTTCATGACGGTCTTCCACACGGCGTTCCTGGTGGCCTGCGCGGTGGAGCCCTGGGCGCTGGCTCGGCCCTTCGTGGCGCCCTGGGGCTTCGTCGCGCTCGGCGGCGCGCTGGCGGCGCAGGCGCTGCGGTACTGGGCCATCACCACGCTGGGTCCTCGGTGGAACACGCGCGTCATCGTGCTGCCCGAAGCGGAGCCCGTCACCCAGGGCCCGTACCGCTTCGTGCGGCACCCGAACTACGTCGCGGTCGTGCTCGAGCTGGCGGCGCTGCCGTTGGTGCACGGGGCCTTCGTCACGGCCGCGCTGTTCAGCGTGGGCAACGCGCTGCTGCTGTCGGTGCGCATTCGAGAAGAAGAGCGAGCGCTGGGGCAGGCGTACGCGCGGGCGTTCAAAGAGAAGCCGCGCTTCGTCCCAGGGAGGTAACGCGCTGTGCGGGAGGTCGACCTCCTCGTCGTCGGTGGTGGCCCTGCGGGCTTGGCGGTGGCGCTCGAGGCCCAGGCCTGCGGCGTCGAAGCCGTCGTCGTCGAGCGGGGGAAGGGCGACCTCGACAAGGCCTGCGGCGAGGGGCTCATGCCCGCGGGCCGCGCGGCGCTCGAGCGCCTGGGCGTCGCGGCGCACCTGTCAGCTGACGACTGCGCGCCGTTTCGCACCATCACCTACTGGCAGGAGCGCGGGGGCGCGGCCGTGGGCCGGCTGCCTGCGCCGCATGGGCTGGGCGTGCGACGGCTGGCGCTGTCCCACGCCTTTCGAGCGCGCGTGAAGGAGGTCGACGTCGAGCTGCAGGAAGGGAACGGCGTGCGCGACTTCCGGCGGACCCACGGCGCCATGGAGGTCGACACGGACGGCGGCAGCTTTCGCGCGAAGCTGCTGGTGGGCGCGGACGGGCTGCATTCGCCCACGCGCGCCAGAGCGGGCCTGGCGCGGCCGACGGTCGCCGCGGCGCGCCGCTTCGGCCTGCGCCAGC
>JALHOS010000215.1 GCA_022842905.1 Myxococcaceae bacterium
CCGCAGTCGCCGCTGCCAGCGCGAGCGGAGACAGGTTCGGCACCAGATCCGCGCACTCCGCGGCGCTCAAGGTCGCCGCCACGCCCAGCCCCTCCGCCAGCACGCGGCGCGGCACGCGCGCGGGCGCAAAGCGTGTGTGCCGCCACGCCGTCACGCAGCCCGGCTCGTCCACACACGCGGCCACGAGCGGCAGCTCATGCACGTTGAACACGAGCTTCGGCACTTCGAGGTGAGGATCGTACGCGCCGCGCAGGCGGTGATCTCCCCGCGGAATCAGCCGTCGCTCGAGGTAGCACCACGCGCGCGCGCCCACGCCCTTGCTCCCCGCGAAGCGCAGCAGCGGCCGGAGGTTTCGCACACTGACCTCGAGCCCGCGGGCCGCGTCCCGCGCCTCTTCGAGCTTGGCCTTCGAAGCAGCGGGGAGCGCCCAGCGCTCGAGGAACGCGTCCACGCCTGACGGTCGAAGCGCCGCCAGCTCGGCGATGCGGCGCAGCAGGCGGTTGGGATCGTCGTCGGACAGGAGCTCGTCGAAGCGCAGCTTGAGCCCCGGGAAGCTCACGGGCACCAGCGTGGTGAGCGCTTCCCCGTCGCGCCCAAAGCGCTCCTCGAGCGCGAGCGCCTCCGCCGACGCCGGCCGCAGCGACCAGCTGGGCGCCGTGGGCTCGAAGCGCGCGCCACCAAACGTCGGCTGCGTCCCCGTCCTCGCCCGGGTCCACACCGTCACGCACGTCTGCACCTTCGTGCCGCGAAAGCTGCCTTCGGGGAGCGGCTCGACGCGCTTGAGCTCGAGGCGTTCCAACAACGCCCGCCGCGCGCCGCCGTACTGAAAGGCGTCGAGGAGGCTCCGACTGGTGATGAAGGCCAGCGCGCCGGGCCGCGCCACTAGCTCTTCGGCCGCCCGCAGCAGGAAGAACCAGTAGTCCTCGCGCAGGCTCGTGCCCTTGGGCACCTCGACGCCGAGCCGCTCGACCAGCGCCTTCCACCTCGCGCCGTCCTTGAGCTGCGGCGAGGTGCCGTTGAATGGCGGGTTTCCAATGAAGAGGGTGAAGTCGACTTCGCTGGGCGGGGTGGGCGTGGCCTGAACGAAGTCGGCCTCCACGAGCCGGGCTTCGGCCCCGAGCCGCTCACGCGCCGCTGCGAGGGACTGGCCGTTGACGTCCCACCCTTCGAGCAGGGCCCTCGGGTACCGCGCCTGGGCCTGCACCAAGAACGCGCCCGCCCCGCAGGCAGGGTCCACCACCCGCAGCGGTCCGGCCTGGGGCACGAACGGCGAGACCCAGTCGAAGACCTGGCTCACGAGCGATGCCGGCGTGAAGAAGGCGCCGAGCGCTCGACGTTCTTCGGGGCGGAGCGCTTCGGCCAGCGCTTCCTCGTCCACCTCCAAATCCATGTGCTACAGCACGCTGGCATGTCGGGCCGGCGGGTTCACCTCCAGATTCGAGGGCTGGTGCAGGGCGTGTCGTACCGCGCGTCGACTCGTGCGCAGGCGCTCTCGCTCGGGCTGACCGGCTGGGTTCGCAACCTGCCCAACGGCGACGTCGAGGCGGTCGCCGAAGGCCCCACCGAGGCCGTGGAGGCGCTGGTGCGGTGGTGCCGCGTCGGCCCCGAGGAAGCGCGGGTTACGTCGGTCGCGGTGCTGGACGAGCCGGTGGAGAGGCTGGGCGAGAGGCTGGCCGGCTTCGAGGTTCGCCGATGAGCTTCGGCGGCCCGCTGCTGCTCGCGCCGCTGCACACGCTGCTGGGCATTCGCCCCGGCATGAACGTGGCCATTCACCAACCACCCGACGGCTTCTTCGAGGCCTTGGGGGCGCTGCCCGAAGGCTGCGCGCTCGTCACCTCGTCCAGCCGCGGCGTGGATCTGACGGTGCTGTTCACCAAGCGCAAGGTCGAGCTCATCGAGAAGCTGCCCAAGCTGACGCACGCCATGTCGGTGACCGGCTCGCTGTGGGTCTGCTACCCGACCGAGGCCCTCTCCGCGCAGGCGCCGTCCGAGGACTTCGTGCGCCTGGCCGCGCTGGAGATGGGCCTGACCGACGTGAAGAAGCTGCTCTTGGATCCGGCCTGGTCCGGGCTGAAGCTCCAGTGGAAGGCCCGCGCGCCCCGGCTCGAGAAGCCTGAAGCCCGCGCATGAAGCCGCTTTACTCGGCGCCCCCGGCTGTGAAATTGTCCGCGCCGTTCTTGATTTCGACGGGGTCCCCGTTCAGCCGGCCACCTCTTGGAGGGGACGGCGCGCAACTCAACAGGGGACTATTTCACGACGTTTTTTGCGGCGAGAGGTTCGACCGTTGCCCACCCGTGAAGCCCAGCCAGCGTGGCGGGTCGAGCCCAGTCGGGCCCACGGCGTAGGTCGCGGTCCGCTCGTCGCGCGCGCACGTCCCGGTCCAGGTTCGCTCATGTCCCGTCCATCGGGCGTCTGGGCCGCGACTGCGCAGACAGGGTGTCATGAGCAGCGTGCTCGTCATCAATGCCGCAGGTCGAGAGACCCGCGTCGCGCTGGTTGAGAACGGTCACATCGCCGAGTTCTACCTCGAGCGAAAGAAGGACCGCGGAATCGTCGGCAACATCTGCAAGGGGCGCGTGACGCGCGTGCTGCCTGGCATGCAGGCCGCGTTCGTCGACATTGGCCAGGACAAGGCCGCCTTCCTCTACGTCGGCGACGTGGTGTTCGACCCGGACTTCGCCCGGCATCAGTTCGACATGACCGAGGGCGAGCACGACGACGAGGTGCCCGAGGTCCCCGACGAACACGACGGGAACGGCGGGCCGGGCTCGTCCAACGGTGAAGCCGTGTCGATGGAAGGCGCCCCGCCCCCAGGTGACGACGAGGGGGACGACGAGGGCCAAAGCAGCGACGGGCCCACCGCCGAGTCCGCCGCGCCGTCGACCCCTCCGTCAGCGACGGGGCAGAGCGGCGCTGAAGACGGCACGCCCGCCGAGTTCGAAATGCGCGAGACCGCCCCGGGTGAGCTGCTGCCCCCGGAGCCGAGCGCTCCTCGACCGCCGACAGGCGCCGATGTGATTCACGCCGCCGTGGCCCAGGCTGGGGACCAGGCTCCGGGAGCGAGCGACGAGGCGGCCGCGGGCACGGCGGCGACGCAGGAAGGCGCGCCGGCGGCGACGGGCTCGATCGACACGAAGTCGTCTGCCCCGCGCGACGTGCGGTTCAAGGAGCCGCGCAAGGAAGGCCGCGAGAAGGACCGGGACAAGCGCAAGCGCGAGGAGCCCAAGAAGCTGGCCAAGATCGAGGACCTGCTCAAGGTCGGGCAGGAAGTGCTGGTGCAGGTGTCGAAGGATCCGATCGGCACCAAGGGCGCGCGGCTGACCTCGCACATCTCCATTCCCGGGCGGCACCTGGTGTTCATGCCGACCGTCGACCACGTGGGCATCAGCCGGCGGATCGGCAACGAGAAGGAGCGGCGACGGCTGCGGGAGACGGTCGATCGCCTGCGCCCGCCCGGCACCGGCTTCATCGTGCGCACGGTCGCGGAGAACGTGCCCCAGGACAAGCTCGAGGCGGACATTCGCTTCCTGATCGAGGTGTGGAACGAGTGCGTTCGCAAGAACGAGAAGATCCACAAGCCGGGGCTGCTGCACCCGGACCTCGATCTCATTCTGCGGGCCACGCGCGACCTGTTCGCGCAGGACGTCGAGCAGCTGGTCGTGGACGACCGCGAAGAGTTCGAGCGGGTGCAGAACTTCGTCGCCGCGCAGGATCCGGCGCTCAAGGAACGCGTCGCGCTGCACGAAGGCGAAGAGCCGATCTTCGACGCGTACGGCATCGAGGAAGAGATCAAGCGAGCCACCGCGCGCAAGGTCTGGCTCAAGTCCGGCGGCTACCTCATCGTCGACCAGGCCGAGGCGCTCACGGCGATCGACGTGAACTCGGGCCGGTACGTCGGCAAGAAGAACCTCGAGGACACGATCCTCAAGATCAACACCGAGGCGGCGAAGGAGATCGTCTACCAGCTGCGGCTGCGCAACATCGGCGGCATCATCATCTGCGACTTCATCGACATGGAGAAGCAGCAGAACCGGGACAAGGTCTTCAAGTCGCTGCAGGAGGCCTTGGGCCGCGACAAGGCGAAGACGAACGTGCTGCGGATCTCCGAGCTGGGCTTGGTGGAGATGACGCGCAAGCGCGTGCGCGAGTCTCTGGGCCGCACGCTCCACGAGGACTGCGTGTATTGCAGCGGCCAGGGCTACGTGAAGACGGCGACCACCGTCGCGTACGAGATCTTCCGTGAGCTGCGCCGCTCGGCCGGGTCGTACCAAGATCCGACGCTCGTCATTCAGTGCCAGACCGAGGTCGCCAACCTCATTCAGGGCGCCGAGCGAGAAGAGCTGCGCCACCTGATGGATCGGTTCAACAAGTCGATCCAGGTCCGCGCGCGGGCGGAGTTCCACCGCGAGCAGTACGACATCTTCGCGCGGCCGGTCAGCGGCATCGAGCTGAAGGTCGGCGGGTCCGTCACCAACTACGACGGCCAGACGTTCACCGCCGCGCGCAAGCCGGGGTCCAACGAGGCGCGCTTCGACCGCAACGAACGTGGTGGTGGCGGAGGTGGTGGGGGAGGCGGCGGAGGTGGCGGCGGCGGTGGTGATCGTCGCGACCGCAAGCAGAAGTTCCGCGGCGGTGGCGGTGGCGGAGGAGGCGGAGGAGGAGGCGGCGGAGGCGGAGGCGGAGGCGGCGGCGGTGGACGACCCAACCAACCCGGCGGCCGTCAGGGCGGGCCGGGCGGCGGGGGTGGTGCGAAGGAGGCTCCGAGCGGCGAGGGCTCCAAGTCGTGACCAGCCCTCTGGAGCGGCGCGCCGAGACTCGACGCGGCATCAACCGCGAGTTCGCGTCGGTGGAGCAGTTCATCGCCGAGTACGTGACGAACATCTCGCGGTCCGGCGTGTTCATTCGGTCGGATGATCCGCTGCCCATTGGCACGCGGGTGAACCTGCGCTTCTCGGTGATCTTGGACGAGCTGGAGATCATCGAGGGCGTCGGCGAGGTCGTCCGCGTGGTCGCGCCGTCTCAAGGTGAAGGTGGCGGCATGGGCGTCGTCTTCGTCGAGCTGACGCAGGTATCGAAAGAGCTCATCGAGCGGATCCTCGTTCGACGGTGACGGCATGGCCTCCGTCGAGCGCGGCGAGCGGGCTCGGTGGCAGGCGGCGCTGGCCGTGCTCCGGAGCTTTCGTGGCGAACAGCTCGGGCTGCGCGCGGGCAACCTGTCCTTCATCACGCTGACCGCGCTGGTGCCGCTGGCGGCGGTGATCCTCTCGCTGGTGCACGTGTTCGAAGAGCGGCGCATCGACTCGCTCGTCATTCACTTCTTCGAAGAAGTGCTGTCCCCGGGCGGCCGGCAGCAGACGGAGGCCGTCCTCAAGCGGTTCCTCGAGGCGGCGCGCAGTCGCACGGCCAGCGGCGTGTCCTTCTCGGTGCTGCTCGTCTCGTCCGGCGTGTTGCTGCGGCACCTCGACGCCTCCCTCAACGAGATCTGGGTCGTCCCGAGGCGGCGGTCCTGGGCGGTGTCGATCCTCCTCTACGCGGGCGTGCTGGTGGCCGGCCCGTTCCTCATGGTGGTCGCGCTGCTCGGGAGCGACGGCATGCGCCGCGCCCTGACCTGGCTGGGCTGGCCTCTGGTGCCGCAGTCGCTCGTGTTGGGCGCGCTCGCGTCGGCGACGGGCGTGTTCGCGGTGCTCTACAAGCTCGCGCCGACGGTGCCGGTGCGCTGGAACTCGGCGTTGCGTGGCGGCCTGGCGGCGGGCCTGGCGTGGGAGCTCGCGCGGCGGCTGTACGGGTCCATCGCCAGCCTCTTCTTGAGCGCCAACCCGCTGTACGGCTCGCTGGGCGTCGCCCCGCTGTTCCTCATGTGGATCTACGTCGGCTGGTACATCGTCCTCGCCGGCGCCCGCCTCGCGTACGCGTTCGACGTCGCGGAGCCGCGGCACACCGTCGATGCGCTCCGCGTGCGCGAGCTGCTCTGCGCCCGAGTCGCCGGAGTCATCGCCCGGGCGTACCTCGATCGCGCGGCCGCTCCGTCCACCGACGGCATCGCTGCGCACCTCGCCGTGCCGCCCCGCCGCGTCGCCGATGCGTTGTTCCCGTTGGAAACGAGCGGGCTCGTGCTCTCCAAGCGCGGCGGCTGGTACCCGGCGCAGGAGCCCGCCCAGCTGACCCTGGCCGACGTCATTCAAGCCGTTTCGGGGCGCCGCCCGGTGTCGGCCGACGACGACGCGGTCGCCCAGCTGCTGGCCGAGGCCGACGCGTCAACCATGGAAAAACTCAAGAGAATGTCCTGGGAGGCCCTGGCGCAGGGGCCGCTGTCCGAGGCCGCCAAAGCGTAGGTTTCTTGCGACGTTGCAGGCGTGTGCGTAGGCTATGTCCAAATTCTCAAGTGAATTCGTGCCGTTGGTCCTTCCCGGAGGAGGAAGCGTGCTCAAGTCGGACTTGGTGAACATTCTGGTCGCGAAGAAGAACGTGACACAGAAGCAGGCCGAAGCGGTCGTCGAGGTCATCTTTGGGTCGATGAAGGACGCCCTGGTTCGTGGCGAGAACATCGAGATCCGCGGGCTGGGCGCCTTCCACGTGAAGCACTACGGCGCCTACCAGGGCCGCAATCCCAAGACCGGAGAGCCGATCCCTGTGAAGGCGAAGCGGGGCCTGTTGTTCCGTGCAGGCAAAGAACTCAAAGACCGCGTCAACAAGCCGGGGCCCGACGGCAAGGTCCCGCCGCTGAGCCCTTCGCAGAGCTAACCGCTCATTTCGCGGCGACGAGCCGGCCCGCCGGGCGCACCTGCAGCTCGGTGTCGAGCTCGGCGAACGTCAGCACGAACACTTCGGGGAACGCGCCTTCGAGGAGGCGCTTGAGCGCGCGGCGCACGTCCGCCGAAGCGAGCAAGATCCCTCGACCCTGGCGCAGCACCCGGCGCACACCTTCCAAAATCGCCTGGGCCTGGACCGGGTCGATCGCCAGCTGAGGACCAGCCGCGCGCAGCGTCTCTTCGACTGCGGGGTCCACCAGGTACGCGTGCAGCGCGCCTCCGGGCGCGTGCTGGTGCGAGAGCTGTCGGGCCAGCGCCTGCCGGCAGCGCTCGGCCAACTGCAAGGCGTCACCTTCGGCCAGTGGAGAAACCAACGCGTCGAGGATCGCGCGCAGGTTGCGAATGCTGACCTGCTCTTGGACCAGCCGGCGCAGGACCTCGGTGAGCAGCGGCAGCGGCACCTTGGTGGTGGCTTCGCGCACCAGCGCCGCGGCCGTCGCTTCGAAGGTGCTCAGCGCGGCCTGGACTTCGGCCACGCCGAGGAACGCGTTGGCGCGGCGGCGCAGCAGCTGGGCCAGGTGTTCGGTGATGGTGGTCGTCGTCGCGCGCACCTCGAGCCCCGCCGCCCGCGCCGTGGCGGCCCCAGCGTCGTCGACGGCCGCTGCGGCTCGGCTCGTCACGGGGTCGACCACGGGCTGCGCGTTGATGCCCAGCGTGAGCAGCTCCTCGACGCTGGCGAGCGCTAGGCCGGTGCCCGCGCCGACCGACGCCTTGGCGACCGGAATCTCGTCGATGCTCAGCTGCCAGGTGCCCGGGGGGAGCGGCGCCTGCGCACGCACGCGGAACGGAGGAATGCGCACACCCAGCTCCGCGAAGACGCGCTGACGCACCGCCTCGAGCTCAACCTTGACGAACGGAGCTTCCGCCGACGTCGCCAGGTGGCTCAGGTCCGGCGAAAGGTCGAGGAGCAGGGGCACCACGCCAGGCGGCAGCTCGTCGACCGACGGTGGGGCCTGGGCTTCGGACGACGGCTGCGCTTGGGCAGGCTGCTCTTCCCCGCGCTGGGCCACGCGCTTGAGCGTCGCGCCCACGGCCGCCAGCGCCAGCGCGATGGCGACGAAGGTGAGGTGCGGCATGCCGGGCATGAGCGCCAGCGCGAGGCACAGCCCTGCCACCACGAATAGGCCCTTCCACTGGCCGAAGAACTGCGCGCCGATGTCGTTGCCCAAGCCGTCGTCGTCCTTCTCGGACGCCACCCGGGTGACGACGATGCCGGCGGCCACGGCGATGCAGAGCGAGGGGATCTGCGAGACCAGCCCGTCACCGATGGAAATGAGCGCGTAGGTGCTCGCCGCCTCCGCCACCGTCATGCCGCCCTGCAGGCAGCCGATGATGAGGCCTCCGACCAGGTTGACCACGGTGATGACGAGCCCGGCGATGACGTCGCCCTTCACGAACTTCATGGCGCCGTCCATGGAGCCGAACAGCTGAGACTCCCGCTCGAGGCCGCGGCGGCGGGCGCGGGCCTGGTCCTGGGTGATGGCGCCGGCGCGCAGATCCGCGTCGATGCTCATCTGCTTGCCGGGCATGGCGTCGAGCGTGAAGCGGGCGGACACCTCGGCGACGCGCTCGGCGCCCTTCGCGACGACGAGGAACTGCACCAGCGTGAGGATCGCGAAGATGACCGCGCCCACCACGTAGTCGCCGCGCACCACGAACTCTCCGAAGGCCTGGATGATGTCGCCGGCGTGCCCTTCGGAGAGCGCCAGCCGCGTGGACGACACGTTCATGGCCAGCCGGAACAGGGTGGTGATGAGCAGCAGCGTGGGGAACGTCGCCACCTTCAGCGCGTCCTTCGCGTAGAGCGCGGCCACGAGCAGCGCCAGCGCCGCCGCGAGGTTGATGGCGATGCCGATGTCGAGCGCCCAGCCAGGCAACGGGACGATCAGCGCGCCGATGATCGCCGCCATCACCACCGCGAGCACGATGTCGGACGACTGCTTGGCCTGCTTCATGGCGCGCTCGGTCAAGCGCAGGACGGCGTTCATGGGGACACTCCGGGCGTGAGGAAGGACTGCGAGGGGGTGGTGCGCTGGCCTTCGAGCGCGACGGCGAGGACGGCGGCGGCGGCGCGGTACAGCTCTTCGGGGACCGCCTCACCGACGTCGAAGTGAATCAACGAGCGGGCCAGCGGGACGTCCTTGACGATGGGGATCGCGTGTGCGCCCGCTTCACGGCGGATCGCCAGCGCGGCGTCGTCCTTGCCCTTCGCGACGATGTACGGGGCGTCACACTCGTCAGGCACGTAGCGAAGCGCCACGGCGATGTGCGTCGGGTTCACCACCACCGCCGTCGCCGTCTTCGCGCCCCGTGCGGGGCCCTGGTTCGCCAGCTGGCGGTGCAGCGACTTGCGGTGGCTCTTGTGGTGCGGGTCGCCCTCGCTGTTCTTGTGCTCCTGCTTCACCTCTTCGTGGCTCATCATCAGCTGCTTCTTCAGGCGCCGGCGCGCGAGCGCATAGTCGAACAGGCCCAGCCCGAGGACGAGCGCACACAGCTTGAGCGCCAGCGCTCGCAGTCGCCCCAGTGTCGCCTCGAGCACCGCGCCGTCCGTGGCGTCGAGCCACGCGCCCAGACCCACCAGCTCGTCCTCGAGCCACGACGCTCCGACGAGCAGCACCACGAGCCCGAGCGCGAGCCCCCGACCGGTCTCGAGCCACTGCTTGACGCCGACGAGCTTCTGCGCGCCCTCGAGTGGATTGAGCCGCTCGAACTTGGGCGTCAGCCGGCCGAAGTCCACCTCGAGCCCGGTGGTCGCGATTGCCGCCGCGGCCCCGCCGAGCACCGCGCCGACGAAGACGGGGAGCGTCAGGCGGGCGAACGCGTCGAGCGCCAGGGTGAAGGCCGCCGTCGGCGCCGGCGTGTCGATGAGGAGCTGCGTCACCAGCCGCCGCAACGGAGCCGCCCCCGTCGAGCCCACCACGGCCAGGCCCACCAGCCCGCCGAGCGTCGCGCAGCCGTTCGTCAGCGGCTTGCTCCGAGCCAGCTGCCCCTGCTTCCGGGCTTCTTTGAGTCGTTGAGGGCTCGGGTCGTGGGGCTTGTCGCTCACGGGGCGGGCTTGAGAGCAAGCCGCTTGCCGTCTCAACACACCGAAATCACTCCGGACTTCCAACGAATCAGGCCGACTGACGCAGACGGTCACGGGCCCGACCGCCGTCCGTGTCGAGACGCCACCTCGCCGCCGACGAGCTCGCGCACGTCCAGCGTGCCGCGCGTCACGCTCGCCTGAGGCGCCGAGTGTCACCTCGCCGCGCACGTCGCCGACGAGAGCGAGGCCATCCAGCGCGCCGGCGCGGCGTCGAGTGTCACCTCGCGGGTCGGCTCGAAGCCAGGACCAGAAGGTCCGCAGGTGGCGCGTCGCGGTGACCTCCGTCGCGCCTTCGTTACCGCTGCGGGGCGAAGCGCTTGGCCATGGCCTGTTCGCGCTTGGCCCACTGGGCGCGGGCCCGCTCTCGTTCTCCGTCCCTCGTGCGCGCTTCGCCGTGGCGGCTGAGCGCGTTGAGCAGCGCGATCGTCGCCTCGGTCACGCGGGCGACGGCCTGCTCGACGACCGCCTGGTCCTGCACGCGCAGCGTCTTGATGCCGCCGACCTTGCGCACGTACTGCAGCGCGGCGGCTTCGACCTCAGCGCGCGTGGTGGGGGGCTCGAAGTGGTGGAGGACGCGAATGTTCCGGCACATGGGCCGCACTTCATTCCGTGCTCGCCGGAGTGGCGCAAGTCGGTCGTCACGTGCCGACGATCGAAGGCACGGCGTGGAGCCAGGCGTCGGCCCGCGTCAGCAGCGCCTGCGCGATGCCTCCCAACATCAGCCACGCCACCACGCCGCCAGCGAGCAGCTTGAGCGTCGTGCCGAGATCCGTCAGCTGAACGCCGGTCGTCACGCGGGAGGCCACGGCGAGCAGCCCGTCGATCGCGAGCGACGCCGCGGCGACCGGTGCACCCAGCGCCAGCGCGGCGCCCATGGCCGTGCCGATCCACCCGACGACCGCCAGCGCGACGGACTCGGTCGACTGAAACGTGCCCAGCGGGACGAGCGCGAACGTTCGGAACGTGGTGGCGATGACCGTGGGCAGGACGCCGCCGATGCACGCGAGCGCGAGCAGGAGGTGGTGGAGACCTTCGCCGGTGGCGGTGTCGCGGCTGCCTTGGAGCGGGAGCGCCGCCTCCGCCGACGAGCCTCGGAACAGATCGATGAAGCGGCCGGCCATGCGCGCCGTGTCGAAGGGCAGGCCCGCGAGCAGGCCGATCGTCATGCCCAGGCAGAGCTCCCGCGCGGCGCCGGCGGCCAGCTCCGTCAGGCCTTGGGGCTCGACGTGCACGCCCGCGGCGAAGTGCAAGGTCCCTCCGAGCGCCAAGCACAGCCCCAGCCGCACCGTGGTCGGCGCCTGTGGTCCGCCGAAGACGGGGCACAGGAAGGCGATGGGGACCAGCCGCGCCAGGATGAGCGCGAGCGACTGGGCGTGCGTCCCCACGACGTCGACCAGACTCACGAGCCGACTCCGGGCAGCGCGAGGAAGACCTGGGTGGTGAAGCGCGTCATCTGGCCGGCGACCCAGGGGCCCGCGAGCACCAACGCGCCCACCGCGGCGCAGAGCTTGGGGACCACCGAGAGCGTGGACTCCTGCAGCTGCGTCGACGCCTGGAAGACGCTGGCCGCGAAGCCGACCAAGAGACTGGCGAGCAGCGGCGGCGCCGACACCGCGATCATGAGGATCAGCGCTTCTCGGGCCAACGCGATGACCTGGGGCGTGTCCATGTCAGCGGTACCCCAAGATGAGGCCGCGCGAGAGCAGCGACCAGCCGTCGACGGCGACGAAGAGCAGCAGCTTGAAGGGCAGGGACACCTGGCTGGGGCTGAGCGACTGCATGCCCAGCGCGAGCAGCACGTTGGCGACCACCATGTCCAACACCAGGAAGGGCAGGAACATGAGGAAGCCCAGCTGGAACGCTTCTTTGAGCTCGGTGATGACGAACGCCGGCACGACCACGGACAGATCCTCCTCGCTGACCTGCGCCGCGTCGGCTTCCGGGCGGAGCTCCCGCGCGAGCTCGACGAAGCGCGTCCGCTCTTCGAGCGCGCCGTGCTTGAGCAGGAACTCCCGCAGCGGGGCGAGCAGCGGCGGGGCCTGCGTCGATAGCTCCGCGACCGAGACCTGCTGCACCGAGACGCCCCGGGCGGCGGCCCACATGCGCTCGAGGGTGGGGCTCATCACGTGGGCGCTCAGCACCGCGGCCAAGCCCGTCAGCACCATCGTCGGCGGGGCCTGCTGGGTCCCGAGCGCCGAGCGGACGATCGACAGCACCACGATGATCTTCGAGAAGCTCGTCAACATCACGATCGCGAAGGGGACCAGCGACAGCACCGTCAGCACGGCCATCATGCCCAGCTGGTTCGACGCGAAGGACGGCGCGGACACGTCGACGGTGTTCATGGCGTGCTC
>JALHOS010000216.1 GCA_022842905.1 Myxococcaceae bacterium
GACACGCCGCCGCCGCCGCCGCCGACGCCGACCGTCCCGAAGATGAACGCCACCCAGCCGCTCGAGCCGGTGCCGGTGAAGGTGCCTGCGCCTGAAGGCGCGCCCGAGCCGGAGGTGAAGCCGACGCCGGTGACGCCAGAGGCTCCCGTACCCATCGTGGAGCCGACGCCGAGCCCCACACTGTCGCCGGATTCAACGACGACGGCGAAGCGAGCCAAGCGACGGGTGCCCACGGTGGACGAGCTGCTCGCCCGCATCGACAAGCTCGAGGCGAAAGTGAGCTCGGACCCTTCCGCCGTCACGCTGCTCAAGCGCTACCGCTCCGACGCCGAGCGCGCCGCCGCCGACGCGGAGCGGGAGAACTTGTCCGGCCGCCTCGACTCGTTCCAGCGCACCTACGGGCTGCGCTGACGAACGCCAAAAGCAGACGCTGCGCGACGCCTCTGCAAAGCTGCGCAGCTCATGCGTGCGGTCCTGCTCGTTCGGGTACTCCTCGGCCTGTCGTTCGGTGGGGCGCTGGGCTGTTCGCAGCTGCGCGCGGACGTCGAGTACCGCTGTGATGAGGCCGAGCGCTGCCCCCAAGACCGGGGCTTCGTTCAGCGGCCGCGCGGTGTCACCTCTCGACCCAAGTCACCATGAAACTCTTGAAAGAGGCGGTCATTCTGCGAGCACTCATGTCTCGATCTTGGTGGTTGGCAACGACGCTCAGCGTCTTGACCGCGTGCTCCGGACTGCGCGGCGACGTGCTGTACCAGTGTGACGACGGCGGCAGCTGCCCGGCTGGGTTTCAGTGTGGCCGAGCGCCGTCAGCGGGTGGCGGGGCGACGCCGGGTGCCGTCTGTCTGCCCGTCGATGCGGGCGCTGGCATCGATGCGGGCGCTGACGCAGGCTTGGACGCGGGCGCTGACGCTGGCTTCGATGCGGGCGCTGACGCTGGCTTCGATGCGGGCGCTGACGCTGGCTTCGATGCAGGCGCCGACGCGGGCTTCGATGCAGGCGCCGACGCGGGCCGCGATGCAGGCTCCGACGCCGGCGTCGATGCGGGCCCCAGCTGCCCCACCAGATGCCCGGTGCTCATCCCAGGCACCTGTTCGCTCGTCACCACCGATCCGCGCTGCGAACCGCTCCACTGCGGCCAGCCCTGCGATCTGGGCCTGTCCTGCAGCCCTGCAGGGCGGTGCGAGGTGAATCCGGTCTGCGTCGACGGGTGGTGCGCCGACTACCCCTTGCCCCAAGGCAACCACCTGACGGCGGCGCATGCCGAGGCCCGCGCTTTTGATGGTGGCGCCTTCTTCGTGTGGGGCGGCGAGCAGGGAATGCTCTTCGAGTGGAATTCGGTGACGACGCGCGCGCGCCCTCTGTCCGGCGCCCGCGGGCACCTGCTGGGCTTCATCGGGAACACCGCCAACGCCCTGCGCGCCGTGACATCACGCGGCCAGGTCTTCCTCCGGACCGACGCTGGCGCCTGGACCCTCGAGAACTCCGTCGAGGCGACGGTGGACGAGTGCGCCGCCGCGAGAGACTTCGGCGCCGGCCTCTTGCTGGGCTGCTCGGGTCCACGGGACGGCGGAGGCCGCGTGGCCACGTTGTACGAGGTGGGGCTGAGCGGCCCCGGCGCTCTCCGCGCGCTCGTCTTGACGGGTGACGCAGGCTTCGACCCCGTCGAAGTCACCGCGCTCGTTCGCACGCGCGGCACGCCGAGCATGCTCGTGTTCGCGCGGAGCGCCTCGACCCCGCGCACGCGGCTGTACGGGCTGGACGTGGGCGGCAATCCTCTACCCTTCCCCACCCCGCAGGTGGACCGGCCCGACGCCGGCCAACTTCCGCTCGACACGTTCTTGGGCACGGACCGCCTCAGCGCGAGCCGCCGCATCGGCAACGAGGTCTTCCTCGGGAGCGCCAACGACGACTACACCGGCGCGTACATCGTCCTCCAAGACGTGCAGGACGGAGGTCCGTGGCGCTGGGAGGGCGACCGCACGTTGGCGCTCAACGACGTCGACGCAATCGGGGGGCAGCCCGTGCTGGCCACTCGGGTGCTCGTGTTGGCGGGCCCGACGTTCGGCAACCTGCCGCTCGACGCGGACCTGCTGCCCCTCGTGCCACGGCAGCCCTCGCCCATCGTCCGGAGCTGGAACGCGCTGGCGACGGCGAACGACACCGTGCTGGCCGTGGGTGCTTTCGGAGCCACGGCCGTGTACCGCGCGGGCGATGCCTCGGTGGTCGACGGCGGTGTGCTGCTGCTGGGGGAGCTGCGCTCGTCCCCCATCACCGCGCGCCCGACGGACCTCTGTGGACCCTCCGACGGCGGAGAGCCCTTCATGACGTTCTCGGCCAACGACTTCCCGTTCTCGGACCAACCAGCAGGGTGGCCCGCCCGCCGCCTGCACGATGGCGTCGTCCTGTCGGAGGACCCCTCTTCCGCGAGCTGGAGCGGCGTGTGGGTCCGCAGCGACGGCGGCTGGGCGCCGGTCCCCAAGGCCTTGACCAGCCTCTGGAGCCCCACCACGGACCAGTGCTTCGTGGACGAGCGCGGGCGACTCCACGCGCTCACCCCTCCGCTGGCGCACACGCTGGGACGCGACGGCGGCTGGACCTCGACGCTGCTGCCGCACCTCTTCCGGGACGCCGGCTACGAGTACGTCGGGCTCTTCGTGGACGACACCGACGAGGTGTACACGTCACCAGTCGAGGCGGCCGTGGGGGTGGGCTTGTTCGACGGCGGCCGCCTCGTGCTGAGGCGGCTCTTGACGTCCATCGGCAACGTGGCGGCGACGAGCACGACGGCTGTCCACGGCGTCGGCCCGGGTGTCATCGCCGGTGTGTGGGATCGCCTCGCCGTGCGCGACGGCGGCGTGTGGGAGTCTATCGACCTCACCAGCCAGTTCCGCGGCTTCATCCACGGCCGGACGACGCGCGACGGAGGCAGCACTGCCTTCACCGGCAGGTACTCCGTCGGCAACGGCAGTGCCGGACTGTGGGCGTACACAGGAACCAGCTGCGGCATGATGTCGGCCATGACGTGCGCGCTCGGCTTCGTGCGCGAGCAGCCTCTGCCCAGCTTCAGGCCGCCCCTGCGCGCCTGGGTGGACTTCGACGAGCGGCCCTGGCTGCTGACCGTCGACACCGGCGCCGACGTGTTGCCACTCGACGCGACGTACCAGGTCATGAAGGTGGCAGCGGACGGGGGCCTGACGACGCTGCCAGTGCCGGGCTACTGGCACTTGCCCCACGCATGGAACGTGGGGGCGACGCTGTGGGGCACCCGCGACGCGCTGTACCTCCAAGGACCCCGCGGCGTGCTGCGACGGAGCAAACCATGACGAGCGTGCTGGCCTGGCTGGTGGCGGTGAGTGTGAGCGCCCCGAGCGCGGCGACGGTGGTGGTGCTGCCGGCGCGGCGTACGGGCGTCTCCGCGGAAGAGCTGCGGCGCGTGGCCGACGCGACGCTGGCGGCGCTCGGCGAGCGCGGCATCGCGACGGTGGGCTTCGAAGACGCGCAGCGGCGCCTCAAGGCGGCGGGCGTGTCTGACACGCTGGCCTGCGGCGGGCGGCCGCCGTGTTTGTTGTCTGCCGCGACGCGCCTGGGCGCGACGCACGCCGTGCTGCTGTCCGGTCTGCAGGTCGACGCGGACCGCGCGTGGGTGCTCGAAGCCTTGGCGGTAGAGACCGGCGCTTCCTTGCTCAAGCGCGACTGGACGGACGCGGCGGCCTCACCGTCGACGACGGCCACCGCGGACTTCGCCGCCCAGCTCGCCACGGCGCTGGTGGGCCCCAGCGCAGCTCCGACTCCCGTGGCGACACCCGCATCGCCTCCGCCGCCGCTCGTCCCGGTGGCGACGCCCCCAGCGGAGCCCACCCAACCGCAGCCCCCCAGCCTCACGCAGGCGACGCCCCCTCCACCGCCTCCGTCCAAGGTCGCGCCCAAGGTGCTGCTGGTGGTCGCGGGCGTGCTGGCCGCGGCCGCCATCGGCACGGCCGTCGCTGGGGCGCTGACGGACGCGGAGTTGGCCAAGCAGTCCGGGGGCGTGTCGCCGCTCACGCACAGCCAGGCGCTGCGCACCCGGGACACCGCCAACGTGCTCTTCGGGGTGGCTTGGGGTGCGGGTGGACTGGCGGCGGGGGCCGGGGCCGTCGCGCTCCTCACGTGGTGAGGCGGCGACGGTATCGCCCAGCTCAGGCGCCGCGATGGCGTCGGGTCGAACCACCTCGAGCGCCACTGCGGCGTCTGCTCGCTGAAGGTGGGCAGCGACTGACGGCCCACATCGGCTCAACGCACCAGCAGCGGCCAGCGGTCTCATCGCCTCGGGCGGCGTGAGACGTCCCTCACCGGGCAAGCAGCGGCCGCCTCGAGGCAGCGTCAGGACGCGACGGCGAGCGGTGCTTCGCCTTGCCGGTGAGCGCAGGCGCCGAGGACTCTGCGGGCGCGCTTGACCCCTCCTCGCTCTGCGGGCCACGCCCCCGGGCGGTGCGAGACGTCCCTCACCGGGCGGCCGCCTCGAGGCAGCGTCAGGACGCGACGGCGAGCGGTGCCTCGCTGGGCCGGTGAAGCCGGCACCAAGGAACGTCGAGGCGCTCTCGACTCAGCGGGCCACGCCCCCGGGGTGGCGCGAAGGACGACGCGCGGCACGTCGGCCCGCCCCTCCGCGCCGAGTCGACGCCGTTGGCGCCCAAAAGCGTCACCCTCGCGCACGAGCGTCCGCTGAAGAGCGGCCACGACGGAGTGGCCTCACCCTGCTCGCCCCCGGCCGGCGCGTCAGTACACGTTGCGCTCGGAGAAGCTCTCGAGCGACTTCTTCTGGAGCGACTTGCCCCGCAGCCCGGCGCTCGACGGGTCCGCCCGCAGCGCGGCGGCTTCCTGCGCGATGACGGCGGTCTCACCGGCCAGCGCGTCGGCGGACGCCCCGAACAAGGCGCGGACGTTGTCGAAGATTCCGAGCGCCGACGCTGAGTCTCCGCGCTCGAGCGCTGCGCTGGCCTGCAACAGCTGCTCCCCACCCGCCGCCTTCAGCGCGCGCGCAAAGCGCACCTCGTCGCGCGTGCGCTGCGCCTCAGCGGCGTCGGCGACGACGAGCGCGCTCGTCACGAACGCCTCGCCCGAGACGAGCCGCCCGGAGCCCGGCTCCACCCACCGCGCTTCGGCGCTCACCCGCGGCGACGGCGACACGTCGGGGTCCAAGCGAATGGCGGCGAAGACGGTGACCTCGGTGCCCAGGGCGAAGTCCGGGAGCTGCACCTCGAGCTGGCTTCCCAGCGTCGTCGTCGGAAAGCCGATGACGTGCTCCACCTTCGCGCCGCCCAGCCCGTCGAGGACGAGGGATACGTTGCGCGCGAGCGTCCCGCGGGCCTGCGCCAGCTCCTTGCCCAGCACCTCCGGCAGCGCTTCGACGTTGGTGAGCGAGCCGTACATGCCGCCACCGACTTCGGACAACGCCAACAGCAGGCTCGCGTCGAAGCCCTCGCCGACGCCGAGGAAGGTGACCGACAGGCCGCGACCGTGCATGGCGGACGTCACGCGCGAGAGGCCTTCGCGCGTGGTGTGGCCGGCGGTGGGCTGCCCGTCGCTGATGACGACGACGCGGCGACTGCCGTCGACCTGCACGAGGGCGGCCTCGGCCTGCTCGAGCCCATGGCTGATGTTGGTGGCGCCGTCGGCGCGCAGCGTGTCGATGGCGGAGAGCAACCGCGCGCGAGCCGCTTCGTCCACTCGCCAGGGCCCGACGAGGGTAGCGCGGTCCGAGAAGGGCACGAGCGCCACGGTGTCCTCGTCGCCCAGCGCTTCGACGAAGCGCCGCGCGGCCAGCTTGGCGACCGCGAGCTTGGTGCCCTGCATGGAACCGGACACGTCGAGGACGAGGGCGACGCTGACGGGGCTGCGCTCCACCTGACCGTTCGCGGCCGCGCGCACGTGGACCTCGGCGTACGCCAAGCCACCAGGCTCGAGGTGGGTGTGACTGAGCGACGTGGTGGTGACCAGGGCCGGGTGTGCGCTGCTGGCCCGACTCGGCGGCGCGTGCCAGGGGCGCGCAGGCGAAGGGCCGAGCCCGCCTGTCGACCGTGGTGCCGCCGAGGGACGCAGGGCCAGCGCGGCCAACCCGAGGGCCGCGGCGGTGAGGAGGAAGACGGTGGTGCGGTGCATGCGTTCTCCAGTGTGAAGGTGGAAGCGCATGGTGCGCTGGCGGAACTTCGCTGCCCATCCACCCAACTTCCGTCGGCCGAATGACCGTCGGTCGAATGACGGATGCGAGCGGGAGCGCGGCGTCCAGCGAGTCGTCGGAGTCGTGAGCCCTCGGACCCGGTGACGAGGGCGCGCCGCTCTCGCCGACACCTTTCGAGTGACCGGCCTCGCACGGTCTGAGGCTGGGGCTACCGCGCGGGCGCGCTGGACGTGGGCCCGCTCGCCGCGCCCCGCAACGTTTCCTTCGCCCGCGCCACGTCGAGCTGGTCTTCCCAGCGCGCCACCACCACCGTCGCTACGGCGTTCCCCATCAAGTTCGTCAGCGCGCGGGCTTCGGACATGAAGCGGTCAATCCCCAGCAGCAGGCCCAGCCCGCCGACTGGAATCGTCCCCACCGAGTTGAGCGTCGCCGCGAGCGTCACGAAGCCAGACCCCGTCACTCCCGCGGCGCCCTTCGAGGTGAGCAGCAGCACCGCCAGCAGCGACACCTGCTGCCCCAGCGTCAGCGGCACGTCCAGCGCCTGGGCGACGAAGACGGCCGCCATCGTCAGGTAGATGCAGGTGCCGTCCAGGTTGAAGCTGTAGCCCGTCGGCACCACCAGCCGCACCACCGAAGGCGCGCAGCCCAGCCGCTCGAGCTTGTCCATGAGCGACGGCAGCGCCGACTCGGAGCTCGACGTGCCCAGCACCAGCAGCAGCTCTTCTTTCAGGTAGCGCACCAGCCGAAACACGTTGAGCCCCAGCAGCGCCAGCACGCCGCCGAGCACGCCGAAGACGAACACGAGCGCCGTCACGTAGAAGCTGCCCATCAACAGCGCCAAGTTGCCCAGCGACGAGAGGCCATGCTTGCCGACGGTGAAGGCCATGGCGCCGAACGCGCCGAGCGGGGCCAGCCGCATCACCACCCCGACGATGCCGAAGCACACCGTCGCCACCTCCTCGAGGCCGTGCAGCGCCTTGCGCCCGCGCTCGCCCAACCCCGCCAGCGCGAGGCCGGTGAGCACCGCGACGACCAGCACCTGCAGCGCGTCGCCAGACGTGAAGGCGCCGACGAAGCTCTCGGGAATCGCGGCCATGAGGTGCCCCGCAACGCCGGTGGGCCGTGGACCCGCCAGGGTCTTGTCCAGCTCCGTCGTGTCGAGGCTCGACAGCGCCACGTGCAGCCCGCGCCCGGGGCCGACCGCGGTGACGACCAGCAGCCCGAGCACCAGCGCCACCGTCGTCAGCGCTTCGAACCACAGCAGCGCCTTGAGGCCCACGCGGCCGACCTTCTTGAGGTCGCCCAGCCCGGCGATACCCACGGCCACCGTGCTGAAGATGAGCGGGCCGATGAGGAGCTTGATGAGGCGCACGAAGCCGTCGCCCAGGGGCTTGAGCTTGACCGCGAGCTCCGGCTCGACCGCCCCCAGCGCGACGCCGAGCGCGATGCCGACCAGCACCTGGACATAGAGCGCGACGCCCTTGCGAGAGGTCATGGAGGAGCGCCGGGTTCTGCCACAGCCACCGCGAGGCGCGTGAAGGCTCTCAAATGCCTCAAACAACTGGGTGTGCGACTGCCTCTGCCCAGGTGTGTCTCATTTCTTGAGAGGGAGACGACACGCCATGAGCCTGAACACCCAGCGCCGCCAGCAACCGAGTCCAGCCCCGCGGGTCCACACCCCGCCGCGGCAGGCGCCGGCCGCACGAGCCGGACAACCGCTGGCCCGCGGCCCGTTGGTGCAAGGGCAGGTGTCGGGCTTCTCGCCGACGAGCAAGATTGCGCCGCAGGAGCGGCAGCGCATGGAGCGGCTGATGCCCACCATCGCCGACGCGGCGAAGCGGCACGGCGTGGACCCCAAGCAGGTGGCAGCGCACGTCTTCCAGGAGTCGCGCGGGAAGAACTACCTGAACCACAGCCCCGCGCAGGGCGGGCACGCGCTGCCGACGGACCGAGGGCTGGTGGGGCTCAACGAGAAGGGCCGCATGGGGGACTTCGAGAAGGCCATGGGCGAGAAGTTCGGCCGCCACGCGACGGGGAACCAGCGGCCCATGCCGGAGCGGGAGCAGATCGACTTCCTCGCCAAGTCCCTCGCGGAAGGACAGCGCAAGCACGGCAGCCTCAACGAGGCGTCCCGCGAGTGGCACCGCGGGCCGGGCGGGCGCAACGACGCGCTGGGCATGAAGTACCAGCGGGAGCTGCAGGGGCACATTCAGAACCTGTTCCCCAGTGGGCAGTTTCCGCAGGTGACGCCGCCGGCCAGCACGCAGCCGCCGCAGCGCGACGGCTTCGCGCCGCCAGCCCAGCGGCCGCTCGTCGCCTTGGCCTAAAGCGCGAAAGGCTGGCCGCTCCTTTCGCTGCCACGCGTCCTCAGGGACGTCAACCGGGAGTGCCGGCGCGAGCGCCTGGGCGCCGTCGGCGCTTCAGACGCCCCGAGGGTGAACGAGGCATGCTCACCGCCCCATGGCCTCCACCATCGACTCTCGCTTGTCCCTGCCGCCCGTCGCACCGCGTGAGCCGGCTTCGGCGCCGAACACGAGCGTGCCTGCGGGCTCCTCCGCTTCGACGCAGCCAGCGCCGAGCACCGCCGCCGCGCGCGGGGTCGATCGCTTCGAACGTTCGCTTTCGCCGCCAGCGCTGACGTTGGGTCCGGACGACGTCATCGCCCACCGAGGCGCGTCGGTGCACGCGCCGGAGCAGTCGCGGCCGGCCTTCGAGCTCGCGCTGGCGCTCGGCGCCCGTTTCCTCGAGACCGACGTGCAGCTGTCCGCGCCCGACCCGAAGACGGGCAAGCGCTCGCTCATGTTGGTCCACGACGCGGGCCTCGAGCGCACCACCGACATGAAGAAGGTGTTCCCCGAGACCAAGGGTCGCTGGCGCGTGGGGCACTTCACGCGTGAAGAGCTCGGCAAGCTCGACACCAGCGTCGGCTTCGCGCGGACGCGGCCCGAGGCCATGCGGCCCGGCTTCAAGGGCACGCCCATGCTGGAGCTCACGGACCTCCTGGCCATGGTGAAGAGCGCGGGCGACAAGGCGGGGCTCTTCCTCGAGCTCAAGCACCCCGAGTACAGCCCCGGCGTCGCGGAGGCGTTGGTGGAAGAGCTCAAGGCGCACGGCTGGCTGTCGGCCGAAGGCGTGGCGCTCAAGCCGCTCGTCATCGAGTCCTTCGACAAGAAGGCGCTCGAGCACTTCAAGAAGCTCGCGCCGGGCGTGCACACCCTGCTCTTGTCCAACGAGACGCCGCTGACGGGCGTGGACTTTCCTCGGCTGATTCGCGACGCCAAGCAGTGCGGCGCCACCTTCATCGGCCCGACGGAGTTCGCGCTGAGCGCCGAGAACGTGCGCGCGGCGAAGGCGGCGGGGCTCCAGGTGACGCCGTGGGCCGTGTTCAACGACGGTGACTTCCTGCGCCACTCGGGCAACGACTTCGGCGTGAACGGGTACTTCGCTGACCGCGCTGACAACGAGAGCCCGCGCTCCACCCGCGAGCTCGACGCCGCGCTGACGAAGCTCGGGTACTAAGCGCGGACCTTTTCGGTGTCCGGCGGGCGACCGACGGGTGGGTGTCGAGGAAGGCTGAGGCGAGGCCGCCACCGGCGCGCCGTGCTCGGCAACAACCCGCCCCGCTGGAAAGTGAGCCGGCGTTCATGACGCTCGGGCAGTGAGCCAGCGGTCGGCTCGGCGTGTTGGTGAGTGCCGCGTCGGCGTCGAGGGCGACGGACACGACCCGTCACCGGCGGCTCGTGCCCTGCGACACAGCGCCCCCTTCGGCGACCCACGGCCGTAGACGCAGCGGGGACTCCGAGCGGGCGCCTCAGGCGCGTCTTCGCCCCCGGCTCGACCCTTCGCGCCAAAGCCCACGCTTCGTCGAGCGCGTGACGAACGAGGACGAGCCGCAGCGGGCAGGTTCCGGACTATGTCCCCCTCCCATGCGCCTTCGACTCCTGCTGTCCCTCTCCGTGCTGGCCCTGACG
Source organism: Myxococcaceae bacterium (assembly GCA_022842905.1). Lineage (GTDB taxonomy): Bacteria > Myxococcota > Myxococcia > Myxococcales > Myxococcaceae > JALHOS01. The sequence goes on from JALHOS010000216.1 coordinate 10,129, forward strand.
GCCTGCCCTCCTGACACGTCCATGGACGCCGGCTTCGACGCGGGCAGCGCGCCCGCACCGGTGGACCCCAACAACTGTCTGAGCCCGGCGACCTGTCCCGGGGTGGACACCGACTGCGCCACCCGCACCTGCATGGGCGGCCGGTGTGGCCTCAGCTTCACCGCTGCGGGCACCCGCGCCACGGGCCAAGTCAACGGCGACTGCCGCGTGCGCCAGTGTGACGGCCAGGGCGGCATCAACTCGGTGCCAGACAACGCGGACAAGCCTTTTGCGCAGCCGTGCACCGCGGCGGAGTGTGTCGCCGGCGCCCCCGTGTACACGGCGCGCGACGCGGGCGCGGCCTGCGGCGCCGGGCTCCAGTGTGACGGCCGGGGGCTCTGCGTGGGCTGCCTTTCGGCGGCCAGCTGCCCCGGGGCGGACACGAGCTGCGCGACGCGCGCCTGTGTGGCGGGCGTCTGCCGCTTCACCTTCACCGCTGCCGACGCGTCGGTGCCCACCCAGACGCCGGGCGACTGCAGAGAGAACCGCTGCGACGGCGACGGCGGAATCGCCGCCATGCCCTTGGACTCGGACCGGCCCAACGACAACAACCCGTGCACCGACGACGTCTGCGTGCAGGGCCAGGCCAGGCACCCGCCGCGCATGACCGGCCTGAGCTGCTCGACGGGCGCGGACATTTGCGACGGTGACGGCGGCTGTGTGCAGTGTGTCAGCGCGTCCACCTGCCCCGGCGTCGACTCGGAGTGCGCGGTGCGCAGCTGCACCAGGGGCCGCTGCGGCTTCACCTCGCTCGACGCGGGGACGGTGCTGGCGAGCCAGACGGCGGGCGACTGCCAGGAGCGCCGCTGTGATGGAGACGGCGGGGTCGCCAGCGTCGCTCGAGACTCCGACGTTCGCGACGCGGGCAGCGTCTGCGCGCGCTACGGCTGCAGCGGCGGGGTCCAAACGACGGCCTTGGCGGACGCGGGCACGGCCTGCGGCACCGGCCTCTTCTGCGACGCCACCGGCGCGTGCACCGGCTGCAGCCAGCCGTCCGACTGCCCGGGCAGCGACACCGAGTGCCGCAGCCGCACCTGCACCGCGGGCCTGTGTGGCTTCGCCGACGTCGACGCGGGCGTGGCGACGCCGACGCAGGTGGTCGGCGACTGCCGTGAGCGCCGGTGCAACGGCTCCGGCGGCTTCGTCAACCAGCCGCTGGACTCGGACCTGCCCGACGCCGGCCCCTGCCGCTCGGTGTCGTGCAGCTCGGGCCTGCCGACCTTCAACTCCTTGCCCCTCGACTCGGCGTGCACCGCGCTCGACGGCGGCAGCGGCGTGTGTGACGGCAACACGCTGTGCGTGCAGTGCAACGTCGCCGCGCAGTGCCCCGGCGTCGACGACACGTGCCGGACGCGCAGCTGCACCAGCAACACCTGCGGCTTCACGTTCACCTCGGCGATGACGACGTGCGGCGACGGCGGCATGTGCTCGGGGACGGGGAGCTGCGGACCGGTGACGTACGCGGCGCATGCCCGGCCGATCTACGCGGCGAAGTGCTCGCCCTGTCACGCGGGCGGCGGCTCCGGCGGCCACAACGTGGCGCAGTCCTACGCCGACACTCAGCTCAGCTCGTACTACTGCCCGGGGCTGACGAAGGGCGCGTGCACGTTGGTGCGCATTCGCGACGGCAGCATGCCGGCAGGCCGAGGCTGCACCGGGAACCCCGTCATGGACGCCGCCAACTCGGCGTGCCTCACCGCGGCGGAGCAGGCCCTGTTGCAAGCGTGGATCGACCGCGGCCAGCAGCCCTGACGTGCCCCGCGCAGCTCACCACGCTCGCGGCCGACGACGGACGCTGACTGACGGCGTTCGCGAAAAGGGCCCGCGCTCCCCGCGCGGAGCCCTCGCGCCGCTCGGCAGCACCCGCGTCGGACGGGCGCACGCCGAGGACGACGTCCACGTGCAGGGCGCGCTCTTCTCGCGCGGGCGCCTCGCGCCGCTGGGCGGCACCCGC
>JALHOS010000217.1 GCA_022842905.1 Myxococcaceae bacterium
GCAGCGCCAGCTTGGCCGACGCCGAGCCACCCAACACGGGCACGCGGCGGAACTCCTTGAGCGTGCCGGCTTCGCGCGCGAGCTCGCGGCAGGCGAGGACAGCCCAGACGTCGTCGAACACGATCGCGTCGAAGCGGCCCGGGCGCTCGGCGATCGCGCGCAGCCCAGCGCTCGGCTCGGGCACCGGACCCGGCCAGGCCCCAGTCACACACGCGATGCCGACCTCTTCGAGCTGGTGCTCGAGCTCGGGCTCCGGCGACACCAACCAGACGGATCTGGGTCGACTCACAGCGTCGGGTCGGCTCACAGCTTGTCGAGAATGAAGGCCGCCAGCAGGTCCGCTTCCGGCGAGCCACCCTTCTTCTTCGGGTCCGCCTTGGGCTGCACGGGGTTGGGCACTTCGACGACGAAGCCCGGCGAGACTTCGTAGGCCGCGTCGCCCAGCACCACCGAGTCGGCCATGTGCTCGGCGCCCAGCGCGTGGATCTGCGAGTCGATCTTCACGCGGCCGACGAGCGCCGGCACGTCTTCGCCGGACACGAGCTTGATGAAGTGCACCGCGTTCGTGACGGGGTACGTCGTGCTGGTTTCCTTCACCGCAAGCTTGTCCCCTTGGAGGTCGACCTTGTCCTCGGCGACCCACTCCTCCAGGGTTTTGTGCGGCAGAAACAGCCTCATGGCTCCTCGCCTTTTTTGTAAGGTGCGACGGCGTCGGCAGGCTATTAGACCCAAGGCGCGCTCACAACCAACCCTTTTTCCTCTTCAGAACAAGGCTCCTCCGCCCATGTCCAAAGACACCGTGACTGTCCTCGACGCGTCGTTCAAGGCCGAGGTGATCGACTCGGCGACCCCCGTGCTGGTCGACTTCTGGGCGACCTGGTGCGCGCCGTGCCGAGCGATCGCCCCGGCCCTCGAAGAGCTGGCCACGCAGTACAAGGGCAAGCTGAAGATCGCCAAGGTCGACGTCGACGAGAACCAGCAGGTCGCGCAGCAGTTCGGCATTCGCTCGATCCCCACGCTGCTGGTCTTCAAGGGCGGCAAGGTCGTCGAGCAGCTGTTCGGCAGCATGCCGAAGGCCAAGCTCGAGGACGCGATCAAGAAGCACATCTAAGCCGCACGCTCACCGCAGTCCGGAGGGAACGTGCTCGGCCACCTGCTCAAGCCCGAGTACGAAGAGCTCATCGCCGCCAAGGACTGGGAGTCCTTGCGCATCGCGTTCGAGGATCTCGACCCCGCCGACATCGCCGAGGTGCTGCACGATCTCCCGTGGGGTGACGCTGGCGTCATCTTCCGGATCCTCCCGCGGGACACGGCGGGACTGGCCTTCGAATACCTGCCGCTCGATCAGCAGACCGAGCTGGTCCAGACGTTGGGCAGCGAGCAGCTGGCCGGGCTGCTCAACGAAATGGCGCCGGACGATCGCACGCGCCTGTTCGAGGAGCTGCCGGCCGAAGTCACCAAGCGCGCACTCGCGCAGCTGACGCCCGACGAGATGCGCATGGCGCGGCAGCTGCTCGGGTACGCCGAGGGCACCGCTGGCCGGTACATGACGCCGGAGTACCTGGCGCTCAAGCCGGGCATGACCGCGGAGCAGGCGCTCTCGCACGTGCGCGCCAACGGGCGGGGCCGCGAGACGCTCAACGTGCTGTACGTGGTCGACGAGCGCGGGGGGCTGCTGTTCGATCTGCGCCTCTCCGAGCTGGTCATGGCGCCGCCGGACCAGTCCGTCGGGAGCCTGCCGCAGCGGCCGTTGGTGGCGCTGGCGGCGACCGCGAACAAGGACGAGATCCTTCAGACGTTCGAAAAGTACGACCGCGTCGCCCTTCCGGTCACCGATTCGAAGGGCGCGATGCTCGGCATCATCACCGCGGACGACGTGCTCGACGTCGCCAGCGCGGTCGCGACCGAAGACATTCAGAAGCTCGGCGGCATGGAGGCCCTCGAGGCGCCGTACATGGAGATCGGCCCTTGGGAGATGCTCAAGAAGCGCGGCGGCTGGCTCGCCGTGCTGCTCGTCGGCGGCATGTTGACCGCCACGGCCATGGGCTTCTTCCAGGACGCGCTGCTCAAGGCCGAGGTGCTCGCGCTGTTCCTCCCGCTGATCATCGCGTCGGGCGGCAACTCGGGCAGCCAGGCCACGTCGCTCATCATTCGCGCGCTGTCGCTGCGGGAGATCGAGCTGGGGGACTGGTGGCGCGTGGCGGTGAAGGAGCTGCGCAGCGGGATCCTGCTCGGGGTCATGCTCGCGGTGATCGGCTTCATCCGCGTGGTGGCCTGGGAAGGGCTGCACCGCCTGGGCGTGTTCGCCCACGGGTACGGCCCGCACTTCCTATGGGTGGCGCTGACGGTGTCCGGCAGCCTCGTGGGCGTGGTGCTCTTCGGCGCGATGATCGGCGCCATGCTGCCGTTCGGGCTGCGCCGACTCGGGCTCGACCCCGCCGCCGCGTCGGCGCCCTTCGTCGCGACGATCGTCGACGTGACGGGAATCGTCGTCTACTTCAGCGTCGCGAAGATCCTGCTCACCGGCACGTTGCTGTAGTGGCGAGCGCCGTGCGCGGTGACGGCAGCGCAGACGGCGGAAAGACCGGACCTGGTGAGCGGAGGGTGCACCGCCGTGGCCAACGGGCGCCGCGTGGCGAGTTCCTCGGCGCCCACGCAGCGCGACCCAGGAGCCGCCGCCACGGGCTGGCGCGGAGCAGCTCAGGCACACCCAGCGCGGTGACGGCGCAGTGCCCCCTGTCGCGTGTTCACGGGTGCCGTCCGCTGGCACCCGGGCGCACCGCGCCGCGAAGAATCCGTGAAACCGACTGCGGCCGTCGGGCGTACGCTCCTTCGCCTCCCATGGAACCGTTGCGCCAGACGTTGGCCCAGGCCCTCGAGGAGGGGCGCCGCCTGAGCGACGCAGCCTTCGCGAGCCTCCGCCCCCGCGCGTTTACGGTTCGCCCCATCGCCGAGCGGCACCGACTGATCTTCTACCGGGGCCACCTCGAGGCCTTCGACTGGAACCTGCTGTGCCGCGACGCGCTGAAGCGCCCTTCGCGCCGGGCGGACTGGGAGAAGCTCTTCGCCTTCGGCATCGACCCGGTGGACGGCGCGCTGCCCCACGACGAGCCGACGGACTGGCCGACACCTGAGGCCCTGGGGCCGTGGCTGAAGACCCTGCGCGCCGACGTCGACGCTGCGCTGGCCACGGCGCCGCTGGAGGGCTGGCTCCAGGGCGGGTGGGCGTTCACGGCGGCCATCGAGCACCGCCTCATGCACGTGGAGACGCTCGCGTACCTGTTTCATCGCCTGGACGACGAGCACAAGCAGCCCGCACCCGAAGCCGCTGCGGCACCGACGGGTCGCCTGGTCGACGAGTGGCGCCACGTGCCCGCCGGCCCCGCCCAGCTGGGACTGTCGCGGGCCACCGCTCCCTACGCAGGCTGGGACAACGAGTACGAAGGCCACGTCGTGCCCGTCGACGCGTTCGACGTTCAGGCCCAACCCGTCACCCAGGAAGCCTTCGAGCGCTTCGTCGACGCTGGCGGGTACCACGAGCCCCGCTTCTGGACCGATGCGGGCTGGCGCTGGCGGACGGAGCAAGGCGTGGAGCACCCCGTCACCTGGCGCCGCGTCGCCGGCGGGTGGTGCGAGCGCCGCGCGCGGGGAGACCGGCAGCTCGAGCCGTCAGCGCCGGTCCAAGTCAGCTGGGCCGAAGCGTCGGCCTACGCGCGTTTCGCCGGCGCCAGGTTGCTCACCGAAGCGCAGTGGCACCGAGCGGCCTTGGGCAGCCCCGACGGATCGAGCCGCGCGTTCCCCTGGGGGCACGCAGCGCCTCGGCCGGGGCACCACGGCAACTTCGCCTTCGCCTTCGACGGCACGACGCAAGTCGGCGCGTTCCCTGCTGGGCAGAGCGCCTTTGGCGTCGACGAGCTGGTGGGCAACGGCTGGGAGTGGACCTGCACGCCCTTCGGCCCCTTCCCCGGCTTCGAGCCCGCCCCGTTCTACCCGGGCTACTCGCGCAGCTTCTTCGACGGGCAGCACTTCGTCCTCAAGGGCGCCAGCCCACACACCGCGCTGCCGTTCCTGCGCGCGTCGTTCCGCAACTGGTTCCAGCCGCACTACCCGTTCGTCGCCTCGAAGTTCCGGCTGGTGCGCGCATGAATACGAACGACGCCGACGCCATTCGGAAGGCGCTCAGCCAGACGCCCAAGCGCCTGCCGACGCACCTGCTGTACGACGCGCTCGGCTCCGCGCTCTTCGAGGCCATCACCCACTTGCCGGAGTACGGCGTGACGCAGGCCGGCCTGCGCCTCCTCGAGCGCAACGCGGACGAGATCGTGCAGCACCCCGCGCGGCTGCGGCTGGTGGAGCTGGGCCCTGGCGCCGGCACCAAGGGCGCGCTGCTCATGCGCGCGCTGGTGCGCCGGCAGCCCCGCGCTGGGTTCGTCGGCGTCGACGTGTCGGCGCAGGCGCTGCTCGACTGTGAGCGCACGCTGCGGCTCGCTGGCGCCGAGGACTTCGAAGGCCACCGCGCGAGCTACCTGGACGGGCTCGGGGCGGCGGCGGCGGGGCGGCGGGGCGACGATCGCTGGCTGGTACTGTTCCTGGGGAGCAACCTGTCCAACTTCGACCGCGCCGAGGCCGCCGGCTTCGTGCGGGGTGTCCGCCAGCGGCTGCGCCCGGGCGATCGGCTGCTGCTCGGCGTCGATCTCGAGAAGCCCGAAGCGCTGCTCCTGCCCGCGTACGACGACGCGCTGGGCGTCACCGCCGCGTTCGACAAGAACCTGCTGGTGCGGCTCAACCGCGAGTACGGCGCAAACTTCGACGTGAAGGCGTTCCGACACCGCGCGGTGTGGAACCAGCCGCACCGCCGCGTGGAGATGCACCTGGTGGCCACGCGCGCCATGCACGTGCGGCTGGAGGCGTTGGCGCTCGACGTCCACCTCGCCGAGGGTGAGCACCTGTGGACCGAGTCGAGCCACCGCTTCGGCGCCGCCGAGCTGCGCGCGCTGGGAAGCGACGCCGGGCTGCGCTCCGTGGCGCAGTGGATCGACGACGCCTGGCCCTTCGCCCAGACCCTCTACGAAGTGCAGTGAAGGTGCGGTCCCCCCACCCAGCAGGCGAGGAGTCAGAGCCCATGCCGCAAGCCACCTGGAACGGCGCCGTCCTGGCGGAGTCCGATGACGTCGTCGTCGTCGAAGGCAACGTGTACTTCCCCGTGAGCGCGCTGCGGCGCGAGCACTTCGAGGACAGCCAGCTGCACACGGTGTGTGGCTGGAAGGGCACTGCCAGCTATTTCGACGTGGTGGTGGGCGGGCAGCGCAACCCTGACGCTGCCTGGTACTACCCGACGCCGAAGGACGCGGCGAAGCACGTCGCGGGACGGGTCGCCTTCTGGAAGGGCGTCGTCGTGCGCTGACGCGGGAGGTGAAGCTCAGCTCACTTCTTGTTGCGCTTGGCCGGGTCGATCTCCTCTTCGGGGCGAATCGACTCCTGCGCGCCCTTCCACGCCTCGCCGGGCTGCAGCTTCCACTCGGCGGGCACATCGAGCTTCCAAAGGTAGTTCGCCGTCACGTCACCACCGCTGGGCGAGCGCCCGGAGATGGTGAAGGAGATCTCCGCCGTCTTCGCTTCGGGCGGCAGCTTGTCCAGGTCGTAGTGCCCGAAGATGATCATCGGCGGGAAGTAGCGAATGTAGCGCTCCGGCCAGTCGACGCGGCTGTCGGGGCCACCCTCGCCGGGGATCTCCGCGATGAGCTTCTGCTTCTCGTCGTACAGCTTCCAGTTGAAGCGGAAGCTGCCGTTGACCTGGATCCGCCGCACGCCGCGATCGTCCACCTTCTCTTCGCGCGGCACGCCCCAGGCGACGACGGGCATGTGAATCTTCGTCTCGCCGCCGAGCGTCTGCGTCGACGCGGAGACGATGTCCAAGCGCACGCCGCGATCCGTCGCCGACCACAGCGGCTGGTAGCTGCCGGACTTGAACGCTTCGAACTGCTTCATCGTGTACTCGAAGGCGGCCTTCTTCTCGGCCGACTTGTCGCCCGCGCGCGACGGGCCTTCGTACTCGGCGAACTCCCCCTTCGCGCCGGCCTTGCGGTTGAGCTCCTGCAGGTAGTCGTCGAACTTCCGGTTGCCCTGGAACTTGTTGAGGTGCTCGTTCACTTCCTTGAAGTACCAACGGAAGAACGTCTGCACTTCGTCCTTGTAGGCCTTCTCGTCGGGGTTCGAGCGAATCCACGCCACGCGCTCGAGGTAGTCGCCGCGGAGCTTGGCGAAGGCCGCCTCACGCTGGAACTCGGTCGACTTCTCGGTCCACTTCTTCGAGCCGAGCCAGAGGCTGGCGGCGACGCCGACGATCGCGACGATGATGCCCAGGAAGCGCATGGAAGAAGCCCTTTGGTGGTGGGAAAGCCGGGCGTCTTAAGGCTTTGTGGGAGGGCGCTCAAGCAATGGATGCCCGGCGCGTCACCCCACCGGCCCTTCGCTGACGGGGATCTTGAACTCGCCGGTCATGGCGCGGCCCGCTCGCGCGAGCCTCGCCCGCAGCGCGCCGACGAGCATGTCGATCGCCACGTCGTTGTTCCCGCCGTGCGGCACGATGATGTCCGCGTGTCGCTTGCTCGGCTCGACGAAGGCGCGGTGCATGGGCCGCACCGTCTCGAAGTACTGGCGGGTGACGTGATCGAAGCTGCGCCCGCGCTCTTTGATGTCGCGGGTGATGCGGCGGAGGATCCGCTCGTCGTCGTCGGCCTCGACGAAGATCTTCAGGTCCAGCTCGGCGCGCAGCAGCTCGTCGTGCAGCACCAAGATCCCCTCGACCAGGATGATGTCGGCGGGATCCACGGTGACGGTCTGCGCGCTGCGCACGCACTGGGTGTAGTCGTAGACCGGCTTGTGCACCGGCTCGCCGTCGCGCAGCGCGTGAATGTGGCTGACCAGGAACGGCGAATCGAACGCGTCGGGGTGATCGAAGTTGACCTGCTTGCGCTGCTCGAACGGCATGTCCCGCAGATCTTTGTAGTACGCGTCCATGTCCAGGTACGCGACGCGCCGGTTGGACAGCGCTTCGTGGATCTTCCTGGCCACGGTCGTCTTGCCGGACGCCGTGCCGCCCGCGATTCCCACCACCAACGGCAGACTCATGCGGCGGCTTAGAACTCGAACGTGTCGCCCAACTCAAGCACTTGCACGGGCAGGTGCCGCACTTCGCGCTTGAGCTGGTCAACGAAGGCCGGCTTGAGGTGGTACAGCAGCACCTCGCAGCCGCGGCGATCGAACTTCTCCAGCTCCTTCTCGAGCGTGTTCGGCGTGAAGTGGCCGGAGATGTCGGCCAGCGCCTGCAGCTCGTTCGGGAAGCTCGTCTCGATCAGGAGCACCTTCAGGTCGTCCCGCTTGTTGAGCACCTTCCAGAACTGCTCCGTCGGGCCGGTGTCGCCGGAGATCGCCAGCGCCGCCTCGCCGTCGTCGACGATGAAGCCGCAGGACTCCACCGGGTGCGTCACCGGCACGGCGCGGACCTGGTACGGCCCCACCTTCACGTTCGCGCTGGACTTGAACGAGCGCAGCTTGAGGCAGGGGTTCTTCGCCGAGGGGATCCGCGTGAAGTCCGGCCACAGCTCGTTGTTGAACAGGCTCTGCTTGAGCGTGGCGATGCACTCGGCGTTCGAGTGGACGATCACCGGCTTGTCCCGACGGCCGACGATCAGGTCCGCCATGAGCGGCAGGTCCTTGATGTGATCGAAGTGGCTATGCGTGAGCAGAATGTCGTCGACCTTCACCAACTCGTCGAGCGGAATGGTGCTGGTCAGCGCGCCCGCGTCGAGCGCGAGCCGATCGTCCACCAGGAAGCAGGTGCTCTTGCAGCCTGGGAGCTCGCCGCCGTGACAGCCGAGGACCTTGAGCTTCACGTCACACGTCCCCGAACTTCCACTTCATTTCCAGGAAGCGGAGGTAGTCGAAGAGCCGCGCGGTGTCCCGCACCGTCACCCGATCGCCGGCCAGCTCCACCAGCCCCGAGCGCTCGAGCCGGTGCATGAGGTAGCGAATGGCGGGCTCCCCCACCCCCAGCTCCCGGGGCAGATCCTTGACCGGCAGGTCGATCTCGATCCCCTCTTCCCCTGCGCGGCCGCGCGTCTGGCACACGTGCAAAATGTGGTGGACCACCCGGCTGCTGGGGTCCGCCATGAGCAGGTTCTCGATCTGCGCGTCGGCGTCGCTCAGCCGGTCGGCGAGCTTCTTGATCATGCGGACGGCGATCTCGGTGTTCCCGCGGATCATGCCTTCGAAGGTCTTCGGGTCGATGACGAGGAGCTTGGCGTCTTCTTCCACCGTCGCCGTCGCGTTGCGCGGCTTGTTGGAGATGATCGCCATTTCCCCGAAGAACTCGCCCGGCCCGAGGATCGCCAGCACCTTCTCGACGTCGCGGACCTTCTTGGAGATCGCGATCTTCCCCGACTGGAGCACGTACATCTCCTTGCCAGGCTCACCTTCGCGGAACAGCACCGTGCCCTTGGGCAGGTCCTTCCCGAACCGCTGAAACAGGGCTTCTTCGGCGCTCATGGCTTGGCTTGCTCGCGATCTTTAGGACCCCCAGCGGCAGGGTCAATTTTTAGAAAGGGGGTCTTACTTGGTCTTCAGGGAAACGACCCCGTCCCAATCCGCGGGCGGCGGGTGCGCCTTCAGCTCTTCGATCTCAGCCAGGTACTTCTTCGTCGTGTAGTCATTGGGCCAAATGGCGAGCACCTTCTGGAACAGCGCGCTCGCCTCGTCCCAGCGGCGCTGCGCCCAGGCGGAGTGGGCCTGATCACACGCAGCGATCGCCTCGGCTTCGGCGCCGGTCGGCAGGCCGATGCCTCGCAATTCGTAAATTCCGACGGGCTTGGTCTTACCCTTGACGCGCACCGCGCCCAGCCGGCGGCAGGCCATGTGGTCCTTCACGTGCGCGTAGGTGAACTCGCTGATGATCACGTGTGTGTCGTATTCCTTGTTGGTGCCCTCGAGCCGGCTCCCCAGGTTCACCGAGTCACCCAGCACGGTGTAGTCGACGCGCACGTCGGACCCCATGTTCCCCACGACCATGTGCCCGGTGTTGATCCCGATGCCGATGTCGAGCTCCGGAAAGCCTCGCTCGCGCCAGTCCTTCTTCAGCTCTTCGAGCTTCTGAAGCATGAGCACCGCCGCGCGGCAGGCCTGCACGCCGTGGTCCGGCACGTCGAGCGGCGCGTTCCAGAACGCCATGACCGCATCGCCGATGTACTTGTCCAGCGTGCCCTTGGTGTCGAAGACGATCTTCGTCATCGGCGAGAGGTACTCGTTGATGAAGCTCGCCAGCGCCTCGGGGCTCATGCGCTCGGAGAGCGTCGTGAACCCGCGAATGTCGCTGAACATGACCGTCATCTCGCGCTTCTCGCCAATGTTGAGCCGGTCGGGGTTCTGCAGCGCGGCCTCCATGACGTCTTCGCCGAGGTAGCGCTGGAAGGTGGACCGCATCTTCAGCTTCTCGCGGTCGACGGACAGGTACCCCAGGAAGACCACGGCGAAGGACGCCACGGCGATGTCCATGAGCGGCCAGAGGGTGGTGACCTGGTAGTTCGCCGACAGCATGAGCTGGTCGAAGAGCGCCCAGGCGACGACCGCCCCGAGGATCACGACCCCCTTCAGCAGGAAGCGCTTGGCCCGAGGAATGAGTGCCCCGAGTGCCAGCCCCAGGAACACCAGCGACAGCACTTCGAACCAGAAGAGTTGGAGCGGCCGCCGCAGGAAGTCCTGCGACAAGATGTTCGAGACCAGCGTGGCGTGGGTATAGACCCCAGCCTCGAGTTCGCTGAACGGGGTCACACGTTGGTCGCCCATGTTGCCCACGAGGGTGACGCCGACCAACGCGACCTTGCCGTCGAAGGTCTTGGGGTCGAACGAGCCTTCGACGACGTCCACCAGGCTCACGTGTGGGAAGACCCGGCCCGGGCCCAGGTAGTTCAGGATCACGAACGGAGACTGCGCGGCGAACGGCACGTCGACGACGTCGCCGCCCTCGCGCACGAGGTGAATTCCGACCACGTCCTTGTCCGGCGGTCGAATGTCCTCGTCCGCCTCGACCTGCGGGACGACCGCGGCTCCGAGCTTCACGGCCGCCGCCTGCAGCGCCATCGACGGGAGCAGCCCTTCGAGCCCGACCAGCTTGGCGAGCGGCGCGACGCGGCGAATCGTTCCGTCGACGTCCGGCACCATCGAGAAGTGGCCGAAGTGCGTCCCCGCTGCGGACAGCACGGGCAGCGGCGTCTGCGCGCCCCAGTTGGTCCACAGCGACGCCTTCATGGAGATCGGCCACCGCGAGCCGCGCGTCGTCGCGGGCACGTCCTTGATGATTGCCGGCGCGAGGTCCGCTGCGAACCGGGCTTCGGTTTCGGGGCCGAACGCCGCTCGGTCACTGGGCGGGTACGGGATCACGCCCTGCACCAGGCGCTTGCCGGCCCGCTTCATGGAAGCAGCCAGCAAGTCGTCCGGCGACTGGGTGGTCTTCCCTCGCAGCTCGCCGAGTACCGCCTCGAGCTCTGGCGTCGACGGCGACAGCTGAGAGAGCCGGTCGATGATCGCCCGCTCGCCGGCGCGCGCGTCCGGCGCACGATCCGTGAACGTGATGTCCATGCCGATCGCCGAGACGTTCGCCGCGACCATCTGCTCGATCGCCTTGCCAAAGAGCGCTCGATTCCACGGCCACTGGCCAAAACGCTGCGCGCTCTTCTCGTCGGCCTCGACGATCACGACGTCAGGGTGAGGCGTGCGCTCGCCCCGCAGGCGGAACTGGAAGTCGTTGGCGCGGCCTTCGATCGTCTGGACGACGCGGACGAACGCCCCCGCCGACTGCTCTTCGTCCTTGCTCAGCCCGGCCCGGACGCGCGCCGTCGAGACGTGCAAGACCGCAAACACCACCCCCACCGCCAACCCCACCAGTTCGTAGCGCCGCTTCGACAGGATCGGAGGCATGCGTAGGCGCCGCACCTTACGCAACCCCGCTCCAAAGCGCGTGCGGAATGTCCCCCCATGGCCATGCCCGGTTGGTAAGCACGGCGCCGTGGCCACCACCTACAAGTCCGCGGGAGTCGACATCGACGCGGGGGACGCCCTGGTCGAACGCATCAAGCCTCTGGCCGCGCGCACCCGGCGCCCTGAAGTCCTGTCCGGCGTCGGCGGCTTCGGCGGCCTCTTCGCCCTCACCCCCGGCAAGTACAAGGAGCCCGTCCTGGTGTCCGGCACGGACGGCGTCGGCACCAAGCTCAAGCTCGCCTTCGCCCTCGATCGCCACGACACCGTCGGCATCGACCTGGTGGCGATGAGCGTCAACGACGTGCTCACCAGCGGCGCCGAGCCCCTCTTCTTCCTGGACTACTTCGCCACCGCCAAGCTCGACGTGACGCGCGCCGAAGCGGTGATCGCGGGCGTGGTGAAGGGCTGTGAGCTGTCCGGCTGCACGCTCTTGGGCGGAGAGACGGCGGAGCTGCCCGGCTTCTACGGCGCCGGCGAGTACGAGCTTGCGGGCTTCTGCGTCGGCGTCGTCGAGCGCTCGCAGATCATCACCGGGAACGACATCGCCCCGGGCGACGTGGTGTTGGGCGTCGGCTCGAGCGGGCTGCATTCCAACGGCTATTCCCTGGCGCGGAAGATCGTCGCCGACGCCGGCCTCGCGTTCTCGACGCCCTTCGAAGGCCGCACGCTGGGCGACGTGCTGCTCGAGCCCACCCGCATCTACGTCAAGGACATGTTGGCGCTGCGCGCGGCGGTGCCGCTCAAGGGCCTGGCGCACATCACCGGCTCCGGCTTGCCCGGCAACGTGCCGCGCTGCCTGCCCGACGGGCTCGAGGCCGTGCTCCACGAAGCGCGCTGGCCGCGCCCGGCGATCTTCGATTTCTTGGGGAAGACCGGCGACGTGCCCCGCGACGATCTGTTCGGCACCTTCAACATGGGCCTGGGCATGACGATCGTCGTGGCGCCGGGCGACGTCGAGCCCGCGCTGGCGTGCCTGAAGAGCCGCGGGGTGCAGGCCTGGGCCGTCGGCAGCATCGAGCGGGGGACGCCGGGCGCCGAGGCCACCGCGCGCGTGGTGGCATGAGCGCGGCGACCGCCCCGCTCCG
>JALHOS010000218.1 GCA_022842905.1 Myxococcaceae bacterium
GTCGTGGCCACGAGGAGCGCGCCGGGCTCGACGGCGCCGGGCGGCACGCGCAGGAGGAACTCGGGCCCGCCGTCCAAGTCGCCCCAGGGCTTGCGGACGAAGACGAGCCCGCCGTCGCGCGCGGTCGAAGGCTCAGCGGGCGGCTGCGTGTCGACCTGCAGCGCCGCCGCGAGGCGCTGCGTGCGCGTGTTCCCGACGTCGTCGGTGCTGCGCACGTCGAAGGCCACCGTCCCGTCGCCCCCGCCCACGACGGCAGCGCAGCGCGCCGAGAAGCTGGTCGGCGTCTGCGCGCTGGGCAGGCAGGACACGGCCCCGCTCGACGGCGTCACGGCAGGGGCGAAGGCCGGCGCCTCGTCCAACCCGAAGAAGAGCTCGGCGCTGCCGCCGACGCCCAGCTGCGTGACGGGCTCCGGCGCGCCGGGTGGGGCGCTCACGCTGAGCCGCACGCTCGTCGGCAGCACGCTGGGGGCGGTGAAGTCGTAGGTGACGAAGGCCGAGCGCACCGTGGTGTTGCCGGTGCCGTCGCGCACCACCACGGCCAGGCTGTGCACGCCTTCTCCGGCGTCCGCGGCGACGGGGTGCTCGCAGAAGCAGCTCTTGCCTCCATCGGACGACGTGCACTGCGCCTGCCCGCAGGCCAGCGGCGCCTCGTCGAAGCGGAGGACCACCGCCGCCGCCGGGTCGTCCACGGTGAAGCGCACGCCAACTCTCTCGAAGCGGGCCGCCTCGCTGAAACGCTGGGCTGGGCGCCAGCCGCCGTCGAGCTCCGGCGCCAGCGTCTCGAGGGAGGTGACGGTGGGGGCTTTTCCGTCGATGCGGTAGCGCAGCGGCAGCAGCAGCTCCGCCACCGTGTTGCCGGCGAGGTCCTCGAGCCCCGTCAGGCGCAGCACGTACGTGCACCCGTCCACGCCGGCGGGCGCGGGGGCGCGGTAGTCAGCCAGGCCCGCGCGGTTGCTCCGCTCGGCGAAGGGCGCGCCTGGGCAGCCTCCGTCGGGCCCTTGGGACACCACCTGCACCCCGGCCTTCACCGGCTCGCTGAAGGCCACCCGCAGAACGATGTCCTCGGCCACGTTGACGTCCACCAACTCGGCGACGGCTTCCCGAGGCGCGACGATGGCCACGTTCGTCACCGCAGGCGCGGTGAAGTCCACAGTGAAGCGCGGCCCCGGCAGTCCCTTGTTCTCTCGGCCGTTGCGGCCGACGAGGGTGAGCGTGGACCGGGTCAACCCTTCGACGTCTCGTTCGCCCACGGTGTGGCTGCCGCGGAAGGTGGCTTCGCCCACCTCCATGAGCGGCACCGCGACCTCCCGGCCCGACTGCTCGAGCAGGAGCTGCGGCGGCGTCGCCAGCGGCTGCGACGTCACGACTTCGAACTGGATCACGTCGGCGCGCTTGGCGACGGTGTGCGACGCGGTGGCGCTCAGCAGCTGTGGCGGCTCGTCGTCCGTCGCGCCAATGGGCAGGCAGCGACCGACGCTCACCCGACAGACGTAGCCGGGCGGGCATTCGGTGCGCTCCGCTGAGCAGTGGATCTCGGCGCCGCTCGGCGGGCTCGCCTCGAAGCTGCACCCGCCAAGGACCACCAGGAGAGCCAGGCCGAAGGAGCGCATGCGCGGAGTATCGCACCGCGCGCCGAGCTTGCAGCGGCCAAGGGCTCCACGTGGACCCGCGCCCAGCAGCGTCCGCTCGACGCCAGCGCGCAGCGAAGGTGCAGAGGACGATGCCGCTCACCTCGGCCACGGCCGCTGGGTCGGCTTCGGGCGTCTGCCGGCGTTTCACTCGCTTGGCGGCCGGGCACGGCTCTCGGTTCCTGGGAGAGCGCCCCCCCCACGTGTCCTCTTTGCCTGGACGGCGACACTCTGGCGGCCGGTCCGTGTGGGCCGCGCCCCGACAATGCAGGCACGCGCTGGGCATTGAGCCCGGCACACTCGCACCCCGGAGCGTTCCATGTCCCTGACCACCGTTCAGACCACCGTCTCGCAGCTCACCCGCCGTGTGACCGCTGGCGTCGCGAATGGGACGCTCAATGCGGCGGAGGCGCAGCAGTTCGAGAAGCAGCTCGCGGACATTCAGGGGTGGATCAACGCCGATGCGTTCGACGGCAACGGCTTCACCTGGGAGAGCTGGCACACGACGAACCTCAGCGCGCTCTCGACGCAGCTCACCGCGAAGCTGCGCGATCCGAACCAGAACTTCCTCAAGCGCATCGAGGTCACCGAGCGCCGCGTGGACGGGGCGGTGACGAACGGGTCGCTGACGCCGGTCGAGGGCCAGGCGCTGAAGCGGGAGCTGGCGGTCGACCGCCGGCTCGTCGCGGGCGCGTCCCTGGGCGGGCTGTCGAGTGAGGAGAAGATCGCGCTCGACCGGCGCCTCGACTCCATCGACACCCGCATCAGCGCCAAGGCGAACGACTCGATCTTCTTCGTGGCCAAGCGGCTCGAGGTGTTCGGCAAGCAGATCGACTCGGGCGTGGCCACCGGCACGCTGACGGGACAGGAAGCCCAGCAGCTGCGCAACGAGGTGGCGGCCATGCGGCAGATCGTCTCGGGCGCACAGCTCGACGGCCGGCTCGATGGGAAGGAGCGCCAGGCGCTCGACGTGCGCATGGACCAGCTCGGCGCCCGCATCGCGGCGCAGCGCACCGACGCCGACTTCAACGTGGCCGTTCGCCGCAACGTGCTCACCGCGCAGATCGACCGCCAGGCGGCCGCCGGCAAGCTGACCTGGGGCGAGGCGCAGGGCTTCAAGCACGAGCTGAACGACCTGATGCGGCAGCAGGCCTGGCTGTGGCAGCCGGAGCTCAAGCAGGCGCTCGGCGCGCGCATGGCCGCCATCGAGGCGCGGGTCGCGGCCGAGGTCGCGTTCTAAAGGCACCCAGCGGGTCGAAACGCAGCGGGTGCGGCGACGCGCGAATGTCACTTTCGTTTGGCGGCGGCACCTGCTTCAGATCCCGGCGGCCGTTCCACCGCTCACCTCGAGGATCTGCATGAAGCCGACCGTCGCCAAGCCCGCCAGCGCCACCACGAAGCCCAGCCGCAGGGATCAATTGGACGCCGCCCAGCTGGGCAAGGCGCTGGCCCCGCACCTCAAGGGGCTCGAGTACATGTCCGAGGGGGACTCGCCGGTGACCTACGTGTCCGTCCACGACAGTGCGAAGAAGGGCCTGACGCCGGCCAACGTCCTCGAGCTGTTCAAGAAGGAGCTGGCCAAAGAGCTCGACTCGACTGAGCCCGTCGTGGCCGACATTCTCAGCGCCAAGGCGTCGGCCAAGGCCCTGGCGCCCAGCGACGACGCGGACGACCCGGACGCGCCGAAGTGGAACGCTGCGTTCAAGCTGCTCCAACAGCACCTGACCGACGTTCGCTTCGTGAAGGTGGGGCCGCAGGACGAGAAGGGGAAGCTCGCGACGGATCAGGGCATGTACTCGGTCTTCATCGTCGGCAAGACGGCGGACGGGAAGATCGCCGGCCTGCACTACACGAGCGTCGAGACCTGATTCCGGCCGACAGACGCGTCATGCACCCGGTTCACGGCAAGCGCAGGCGCAGGCGAAAGCCGCTGCCGGAAGCGCCGTCCCAGTACGACGACGGCCAGGCTGAGCGAAGGCGCCTGGAGGCGCTGGGCGGCGCCGGGCCTCCGCAGGTGCGCCCGCCGAAGACCGCGCTCGGGTGGGACGCGTCGACGGTGGAGAAGCCGGATCCGACGCTGGGCGACGACCGCGAGGAGTGACGGGCCGCAGCGCCCCGCCACGCCGCCTCAGCTCGACTCGCGCGTCAGCTCCACCATGGTCGAGCGGAAGCCGAGCTTCGCGAAGAGCGCCTGCGCGCCCGTGTTCTGGCTCGCGGTCGACAGCACCACGCGCGGCGCGCCGTGCTCGCTGGCCCAGGCGCAGAACGCTCGCACCAGGGCTCCGCCGGCGCCCGTCCTCCGCGCGTCTTCCCGCACGTAGACGTCGACCAGCGCGGCGTGCGAGTCCAAGAGGCTCGCCCAGTCCTTCTCTTCGAGCCTCCCGTACACGTACCCGGCGGGCGTCCCGTCGGCGCCGTCCACCACGGCCAGGAACACCTCGCCCAGCTTCAGCTCTTTCTCGAACCACCAGCGGTAGCCCGCGACGAAGTCGTCGCCGTACATGAAGCGCTTGGGGTCATACGCGTGGTGCAGCCGCGCCAGCTCGGCGCCCATGCCCGCCAGCGTGTCCAGGTCCTGCTCCGTCGCGCGCCGCACCGTGGCGCTCACCTGCCCAGCCAGCCCTTCTTCCACGCCTTGACGACCAGCAGCAGCACGACGACGAAGCCCGCGGCGACGGCGAGGGTCTGCACCACCAGCGGGCTCGCCTGCCCGCGCGCGCTCAGCTGCAGGGCCACCAGCCCGAGCAGGCCCAGCGTCCACAGCGAGAACGGGTTGATCTCCTTCTTCACCGCGCGGGCGGCGTCGAAGCGGCCGGCGCGCAGGGCGCCTTCGAAGGCCGGGGTCAGCCGCGGCACCCAGCGCGGCACCTTCTGGACGAACTCGTCGAACGCCGCGCCGAACTTGGCGCGCAGGAACGCCTCCTCCGCGCGAATGATGAAGTGGTACTCGAAGAAGAAGAAGCCGAGCGCGAGCAGGTACACCCACGCCGAGTGCGCCACCAGGCACAGCCCCAGCACGATGCCCAGGTTGCCCACGTAGAGCGGGTTGCGCACGCGCGCGTACGGCCCCGTCGTGTTCAGCGTGCTGGCTTGAATCGACAGGTCCTGCCCGCTCGTCCCCTCCGGCACCCAGCCGAGCGTGTAGAAGCGCAGCGCCTGGCCCAGCGCGGCGACCCACAGGCCCAGCGCGTCGAGCGCGAAGTCCACCGTGGCGCCACCGGGCCCGGGCTGCCCGCGACCCAGCCACACCAGCCCCGCGCAGGCCACCGCCACCGGAATTGGCGTGAGGCTCCGGAGCTTGAACAGGGTCTGGCCGAAGGTCGTCGACATCCGCGTGCGCTTGGCCTGCTCGCACTTTGAAGGCGCAGCCGCAAGCGCGGCGTCCGACCTTCATCGAAGATGCGGTGGGGCGACGGGCTCTGCTATGGGCCCGGCCGCCATGACTGACTCCAAAGCCTGGGTGATTGCCTTCTGCGCGGTGGCCCTGCTCGCGTGCCCCGCCCCCACAGGCACGGACCCCGACGCCGGTTCCGGCGGCTTGGGAGGGAGCGGTGCGGCTGGCACCGGAGGCTCGGCCGGCGGGACCGGTGGCGCGGCCGGCGCGGGAGGCGGCATGGCGGACGCCGGCAGCCCCATCGAGCAAGGCTGCGCCGAGTTCCGCCGCGCGCTGTGCGACTACTACTTTCGCTGCCCGGTGGCCGCGCGCTTCGGCTTCCAGCACGCCTTCCCCTTCCTCACCGTCGCCGACTGTTACGAAGACGTCGAAGCAGACTGTGAGGAGCGCTACGGGCGCCCGGGCATGCAGTACACGCGGGCCCACTTCGCCACCTGCGCCGCGAAGGTCCGCGCCGACGCCTGCCGCCCGGACTTCACCGCCACCTGCACGGTGCCCGGGCTGCGCGGCACGAAGGCTGACGGGTCCAACTGCGCGACGGGCACCGAGTGCACCAGCGGCAGCTGCTCTCGCGCGGGGTCGAGCTGCGGTACCTGCGTGGCCGAAGCGACCGTCGGCCGTGCCTGCGTCAACGAGAGCCAGTGTGGCAACGCGGCGGGCGACCTGACGTGTGTGAACCAGGCCTGCGCGCGCATCACCTTCGGCATGGCCGGTGCCACGTGCGGGACCGACACCGAACAGTGCGCCGACGGGCTGCTCTGCTCCGCCGGCCAGTGCGCCAACAACACGTCGCTCGCCGACGTGGGGGCCACCTGCAGCTCCGCCCAGCGCTGCAAGCTGGGGCTCGAGTGTGTCAACAGCACCTGCGTGGCCCTGGCCGCCTTCGCCGACGCCGAGGACTGCGCGGACGTGGCGGTGACGCACAAGGGGTGCCCCGCGGGGAAGGTGTGCGCGCCGCGGGCCGGCGGCAGCGGCTACCAATGCCAGACGCCGACGCTCGTCGACGCCGGCGTGGCGTGCAACCTGGGGCAGGGCGTCGTGTGTGAGGCGCCGTACGACTGCCGTGGCCTCACCCCTCGGTGTGAAGAGCCGCTGCCGCCGCTCATGTGCCCCTGAGCACCGTTCAGGCGCCGGTGGCCGAAGGAAGCGCTGCCTTCGTCGGTCAGGGCGCGCGCAAGAACAGCTGCAGGTAGTCCTGCCTGAGCAGCTCGTTCTCGAAGCGCAGGCTGAGCTCGAGCGCCCGAGAAGGGTCGACGACGTGCGGCGCGGCTGTCTTGGCCAGGTCCAAACGCACGAGCTCGTTCTCGAACAGGCCCAGCAGCGCGTCGAGCTGTCGCGCGGTCAGGTAGTCGGCCCGCAGCGCCCGCGCGCAGAGGTCCGCGCGCACCAGCTCGTTGTTCGTCTGGCTCAGCGCCGTCCGCAGCCCCTGAAAGCGCACCGCGTCCATGGCGAAGTGGCCGTGCCGGGCGACCACACACCCGTCGTCGTGGGGCAGGCCGCAGGCGCGCAGGGGGGAAGGCAGGGGTGGATTGACCGGCGCCGCGAAGCTCGGGTGCGGCGCGCCGAGCTTGAGCCGCACGTGGAGCGCATCGTGGGTCTGCGCGAGCAGCTCGCCCGTGCGAGCGTCGAACACCGCGGCTTCGAACTCGTAGAACGGCCCGTCACCGCCCAGCTCCGCCAGCGCCGCGTGCGGAATGAAGTGGTGCAGCGGCCGGTCCCAGACGAAGTCGTCGGTCGGCACCGACCACACCTCACTGCGCTGCCAGTCGGACCAGTCCCCACCTTGGGCGCGGGCGCGGGTGCCCAGGAAGAACGTGTGGCCGGCCAGCCCCACGAAGCGCACGTGGTCCAGCTTGACGCGCACCGACGGCGCTTCACCCCAGCGCTCCTTGGGACGCAGCGACAGCTCGCCGAGGAGGACCTGTGGACGCGGCCCGGCGTGGGCGAGGGCACTGCTGATCAGCACCGCGACGAGGACAGCGCGCATGGGGAACGCTCCTTGGTCCGCCGCTCATGGACGTGATGAGCGCCGCGCTGATTCACCCGAGGTGCGAAACCCACCGAGTTTGTTGCAGAGCCAGGGCGCGTTTGGTACGCGCCGCGCGCCATGAGCGCTACCGTTTCCACGGCCGGTCGAATCACGCAGATCCTGGGTCCCGTCATCGACGTCGAGTTTCCGCCGGGCGGTCTGCCCGAGGTGTACACGGCGCTCAAGGTCACCAACCCCGCCATCAACGCGTCGGCGGACAACCTGACCGTCGAGGTCGCGCAGCACTTGGGTGAGAACACCGTGCGCTGCATCGCCATGGACACGACCGACGGTCTGGCCCGCGGCATGCCGGTCAAGAACACCGGCGCGCCGATTCAGGTGCCGATCGGCCCGGCCACGCTCGGTCGAATCCTCAACGTCATCGGCGAGCCGGTGGACGAGCTGGGCCCGGTGGACGCCAAGCGCACGTACCCGATTCACCGCGCGGCGCCGCTCTTCACCGAGCAGTCGAAGAAGATCGAAATGTTCGAGACGGGCATCAAGGTCATCGACCTGCTGTGCCCGTTCACCCGCGGCGGGAAGATCGGCCTGTTCGGCGGCGCCGGCGTCGGCAAGACGGTGCTCCTGCAGGAGCTCATTCGCAACGCCGCCATCGAGAAGGGTGGCTTCTCGGTGTTCGCCGGCGTCGGCGAGCGCACCCGTGAAGGGAACGACCTGTGGGTCGAGTTCCGTGAAGCCGACGTGATCGCGTCGAAGAAGAACGAGAAGCGGCACGAGATCCTCGACGACAAGGGCCGCATTCAGCTGGTCGACGGGAAGTCGCAGTGCGTGCTCGTGTTCGGGCAGATGAACGAGCCGCCCGGCGCCCGCGCCCGCGTCGCCCTGTCCGCGCTCGCCATGGCCGAGTACTTCCGCGACGAAGAAGGCCGCGACGTGCTCCTGTTCGTCGACAACGTGTTTCGCTTCACGCAGGCCGGCTCGGAAGTGTCGGCGCTCCTCGGCCGCATTCCGTCGGCCGTCGGTTACCAGCCGACGCTGTCCACGGAGATGGGCGCGCTCCAGGAGCGCATCACCTCCACGCTCAAGGGCTCGGTGACGTCGGTGCAGGCCGTGTACGTGCCCGCCGACGACCTGACGGACCCCGCGCCGGCGACGACGTTCGCGCACTTGGACGGCACGATCGTGCTCAGCCGCGCGCTCACGGAAATCGGCATTTACCCGGCCGTCGACCCGCTCGACTCGACGTCGCGCATTCTCGACCCGCAGGTGGTGGGCGCCGAGCACTACGGCGTCGCCCGCCGCGTGCAGTCCACGCTCCAGCGCTACAAGGAGCTCCAGGACATCATCGCGATCCTCGGCATGGACGAGCTTTCGGAAGACGACAAGCTGACGGTGGCGCGCGCCCGCAAGCTGCAGCGCTTCCTCTCGCAGCCGTTCAACGTCGCCAAGGTGTTCACCGGCGCCGACGGCAAGGTCGTCACCACCACCGAGACCGTGCGCGGCTTCAAGGAGATCGTCGAAGGCA
This sequence comes from Myxococcaceae bacterium, assembly GCA_022842905.1. Taxonomy (GTDB): domain Bacteria; phylum Myxococcota; class Myxococcia; order Myxococcales; family Myxococcaceae; genus JALHOS01. Next base: position 8,538 of record JALHOS010000218.1, read on the forward strand.
AGCACGACGAGCTGCCGGAGCAGGCGTTCTACATGGTCGGCGGCATCGACGAGGTCATCGAGAAGGCGAAGAAGCTCGCGGCCGCGTAAGGGCAGCTTCAGTCGCTGCCTTTTCGCTGACACCGAGCCGAACGAGGAACGAGGAACGCCATGGCCAAGCTGAACGTCGAGGTCGTCACCCCTGAGCGCCGGCTGGTGCAGGCGCAGGCCGACGAGGTGATTGTCCCAGGCGCGGACGGGCTGTTCGGCGTGCGCCCAGGTCACACCGCGTTCCTGTCGCTGCTGCAGGCGGGGCAGCTGACGGTGAAGACGGGCACGAAGGACGAGCAGTACTTCGTCGCCGGCGGCTTCGTCGAAGCTGGCCCGCAGGTGGTGCGCGTGCTGGCGGACGCGGCGGAGGCGGTCAGCGGCATCGACGTGGCCGCCACGAAGAAGCGCATCGGTGAGCTCGAAGAGAAGCTCAAGGCCTTCGAACCGGCCGATTCCCGCGGAGACGAGCTGCGCGGCCGGCTGGCCGTCGAGCGCAAGCGCCTCGAAGTCGCTGGGAAGAAGTAAGCCCATGACCATGCGCGAGCTGAACCACGAGAAGACGCAGAAGCTGCTGTCGCGGATCATGGAGTTCGAGCTGGCCGGGGTGGTGCGTTACACGCACTACTCGCTCATGGTGGCCGGGCCGAACCGGATCCCCATCGTCACGTTCATGAAGGGGCAGGCCAACGAGTCGCTCCTGCACGCGCAGACGGCTGGGGAGATCCTCACCGGGCTGGGCGGTCACCCGACGATGGCGATCGAGCCCATCCCCGAGACGTACAAGCACTCGCTCACCGACATTCTCGAGGAGAGCCTGGCGCACGAGCGCGCGGCGCTGAAGCTGTACCGCCAGCTCCTCGACGAGGTGCAAGACAAGAGCGTGTACTTGGAAGAGTTCGCGCGCACGCAGATCGCCCAGGAAGAGATGCATGGGCTCGAGCTGCGCAAGATGCTCCGCGACATCACCGCGCTGCGCGAAGAGCACCAGCATTCGATCGACGAAGACGCCCGCGCGCGCTCGCGTGACGAGCGAGACGGCGAGCGAGACGGCGAGCGAAAGAAGAAGAAGGACAAGAAGAAGGACAAGAAGCGCAAGAAGGACAAGGCCGAGCGCGACGATGCGCCGCCGAGCGAAGAGTAGGGCGCCCCTCGGAGCCGCGGGCGCCGCGTACCGCTGCGTGGCCGACGAAGAGTGTGGCGCCGCTTTTCGCTGTGTGTCGACGCGCTGCCGTTCCCTGCGCACCTGCGAGGCGATCGAACGCTGCGGCGAGGGTGCCGACAACGACTGCAACGAGCTGACGGACTGCCAGGAGCCGGCCTTCGCGGCGCCGTGTGCGCCGGACGCGGGCGGCATGGACTCGAGAGTCGGTGGCGCGGATGCCGGTGGAGCCTTCTCAGTTCGGCGGCATCACGCCCAGAGAACTCAGTCCAACGGTCCAGCTACTCCCGAGGGCGGTAGCTCCCAGCGAGCGAACCGCGCTCCGTCGTCCAGCCGGACGGCGCTTCGTCCAGCCCTGGAACCGCGACGCTGAGCAGTGCAGGGCCTTCGACCACGAGGTGGGTCAGGCCCGAGCGAATGCTCAGGTTGGGCGAGTACGACGGCTCCGGCCAGGCGCAGGTCCAATTCAGCTCCCCACCTGCGCCGAGCACTGAAAGCTGGTCACTTGTGCCCGCGGCCAACCCACCGTCGCGCAGCAGCTGCAGCCTCCGCGGGCCGCCCAAGGCCGCGAGCACTTCGGTCGTCCACTTGAGCTGACCGGTCCGCCGGTCGAAGGCCTGGCACGCAGAGACCAAGCCCGCGCCGGTGACGCCGTAGACTGTGGACGTGTCGAAGACGGCTGATTCCATCCAACCAGACCCGATGAAGGTGCGATCGACTCGGCCCTCCGCCACTTCGCTCAGCAGGTGGTCATCCCCGGACGTGCGGATCACGAGACTCCGGTCGCCGATGGTGCCGAACACGTTCCGAACGGACGGATCGCCCCAGACGGGGCTCAACGACGAGTCGACCGCCGTCGCGCCGTCGATCGGTCCCCAGCAGGCGGAGCTCGTGTAGAGCAGCCCGCCATCACGAGTCGCGGTGACGTGGTTGTAGTGCCCGTGCCGAAACGTGTGGCCCAAGACGTCGCCGTTCGTGCCGACCGTCACGAGGGCCTCGCTGTGGTCATGGACGCCAGCCATCACGGTGGCGACGTAGCGAGCGGCGCTGCCCGAGCCGACGTGGAGGAGCCGATGGCCGACGACGTTGCCTCGGCTCGTGACCTCCGCCGGGAGGAGCGGCTCGAGCGCGCGGGACCACTGGACCCGCCCGTCGGTGACGCTCCGCGCCTGCAAGGTCGCCCCGGTGAAGACGAGCACTCGGGCGCGCTCCTCGTCGAGCACGGGTGCGGCGTAGACGCTGCGGTACTCGGCGGTCGCGTCGACGAGAGCCCTGAAGCGCAGGTGACCCCGGGCGTCGAGGGAAACGAGCTCGAGCGTGTACATGCGGGCCCTCGGAAGCGAACGACGCTCCAGGAGGTACACGTTCCCATCGAGGTCGACGGTGTTCGCGAACACGAGCAGGGTTGGTCCTTCCTGCCCGCGCAGGACCGGGGGCTCGTAGCGCCAGACGACGCGGAGCGACCCCGCCGCGGGCGCATGGCACCGTCCTTCGCGGCAGGTGCTCTCACCTCGACACGGCGTGGCGTCGGCGCAGGTCGAGCCTTCGAGCGCCGCGCGCGTGACGCAGCGCCCGGTGATGCACACGTGCGCCGTCGCGCAGTCGTTGTCTCCGCAGCGTGTCCCGTCGACCTTGGGTTGGAGCGTGCAGCCCCCGCGGCTCACGTCGCACACGCCCTGCTCACACGCCGTCTCGGGGCAGGTGAGCGGCGTGTGCTGGCAGCCCGCCGCGCCGCAGCTGTCGACGGTGCAGGGGTTCCCATCGTCGCAGGCCCTCGCCGCGCCGACACACGCGCCGTTGCTGCACGTGCCGCTCGGCACGCAGGCCGTGGCGCACGTTTCCCCGTCGGCGGGCGCCGGGGCGCAGGTCTGGGTGTCTTCCGCGAAGCGGGTGCAGGGCGCGCACGCGGGCGCGCTGCGTGCCTCGGCGGTCACGGGGACTGCCAACACGCGGTCGTCCCAGGCGAGCGTGAGGCTGGCTTCGTTCGGGCCTTCCCGCTCCGCGTGCAGCTCGAGGGTGACGGTGGCGTGGTGGCCCGGGGGAACGCGAAGCGCCGCAGGAACGCGAAACGGCGCCGGCACGGAGAGCCGCACGTCCAGCGAACTGGTCCCGTCGTGCCACAGCATGAGGTCGGTGGCCGCCCGTCGGCCCACCCAAGCCGGCGAGACGGAGACAGGCGTCGGCTGGACGTGCAGGTCGATCGCCGGCGCCTGCAGTTGGCTGCCCGTGCAGCTCAGCGCGCCAATGCACAGCGCTGCCAGGTGCGTCCAGAGCCTCACCCGGGCAGCCGCTAGAGCGCCGATCAGGTTTCCGCCCGAGGAAAGTCGATCGCTTGCGCGGGCGATCGACGCCGGAGTGGGCCGCGTGATCAGTTCGCCACCTCACGG
>JALHOS010000219.1 GCA_022842905.1 Myxococcaceae bacterium
GCACCGCGACGGCCGCCGGCTCCGCGGGCTCAACCGGCTTGGGCGCAGGCCGCGCCACCTCGGCGGGCTTGGGGCGAACCAGCGGCTTCTCGGGCGGCGCCGGAGGCGCGGGCCAGGCGAGGTACGCGACGATGCCGACCAGCCACAGCACGACGAACACGCCGACGAAGATCGGCCAGCGCCGCGCCAGCACCTGCTTGAGCGGCGCGCCGGCCGCCCGCTTGCCTTCGCGATCGAGCGCCTTCTGCCGCTTGGTGGCCTTGCGATCGTCCTCGTCCTTGGGCGCTTCGTCGTCGCCGTCGCCGTCCGAGGTGTCGCTCCCGTCCGACGTGTCGACGTCCGGCCGAGCCGCGCGGGACTTCTCGGCCGGCTTGTCCCGCCCACCCTTCTCCTTGACGGGCTCGGCGTACATCATGCTCATCATCGTCGCCGACATGCGCAGGTGCTTCGTCGACGAGCGCAGGTCGTTCTTCACTTCTGCCGCGCTCGGGCGCTCTTCGGGCTCCTTGGCGAGCAGCCGGAGGATCAGCTCACCGAGCGCCTTGGGAACGTCCGGGGCCAGCTCCCGTGGATCCGGCGGCTCCATGTGCACGTGCTTCTCCATGACCTCCATGGGCGTCGTGCCGGTGAAGGGGAGCTGCCCGGTGAGCATGTGGAAGCACAGCACGCCGAACGAATAGAGGTCAGCCTTGGGGCCCGCTGCCCGCCCCCGCGCGTGCTCGGGAGAGATGTAGTCCGGCGTGCCGGCGATGCGGGTGACGTTCTGCTGCTGGCGCCGGGCGAGCCCGAAGTCGAGCAGCTTCACGTACATCTTCCCGCTGCCGTCCTGGACCAGGAACACGTTGGCGGGCTTGAGGTCCCGGTGGACGATGCCGGCGTTGTGCGCGGCGGCCAGCGCCGAGAGCACCTCTTCCAAGATGATGACGGCGTCGCCGACGCCCACCGTGCCGTCGCGGGCCATGCGCTGCTCGAGCGACTCCCCTTCGAGCAGCTCCATCACCAGGTAGTGCCGACCGTCCGGCAGCGTGCCCGCGCTGAAGATGTTGATGATGCCGCGGTGCTTGATGCTGTTGACGACGCGCGCCTCTTCCAGGAGGCGTTCCATGTCCCGCGGGTCCGTCACCACGTCGGGGCGCAGCACCTTGACGGCGACTTCCTTGCCGATCATCGGGTGCACCGCCTTGTAGACGATACCCATGCCCCCGACGCCGATGCGCTCCTGAATGACGTACTCGGACAACTTCTGGCCGATCAGCGCGTCGGTGCGGCCGCCCTGCGCCGGAGGGTGGTGCACCGGGTTGGGCGCGGTGGCCGTGGGCTGGCTGGGCCGCTGCGGGGAGGACGGGCGAATGTTCGGCGACGAGCTGCGCGTGGGGGCGCGGGCCACCTTCGCGCCGCTCGGGACCGACGCCTCCGACGGCTCCGAGCCGTCGTCGAACATGGTCTCGTCCTGCATGGTGGAATCGACGGCGGCTTCCCGCGTCGCCGACCGGCGGGCCCCGGCGGCCTTGAGGCCAGCCAGCGACTGTCGGCCGAGCGCAGCGCCACACGCCGCGCACGTGCGCGCCGACCCTTCGCTCACCGCGCCGCACGAGGGACACACGACCGAAGCCATGAAGGACCGTCATTCAAGCACAAGGGCGACAGGGCCCTAAGCTCGAAAACCCCAGGGGCCTACAGGCTCGCCAGCGCGACGCGGTACAGCGCGCGGTACCCCATGCGCGGGGCGACCTCGAAGCGCTCGAGGTGGAAGCAGTCCTTGAGCACGCCGACGCCGCCCTGGTCCTGGTGCAGGCCGAGCAACACCTTCTCGATCTCAGCCAGCACCGGGGCCGACGCGTTCATGGCGCCGGCCACGCCGTCGTTGGGTGACTCGTCGGTGTACGCCAGCACGCGGAACGCGGCTTCGTTCTCGGGCCACACTTCGGCCACGCCGGTGCGCTCACCCTGCGCGGCCTTGGCCGACGGCGCGAACACGCTCGTCACCTGGGCGGCGCCGGACGCCACCGCTTCCAGGCACGCGCGGTAGCTGCCGGCGAAGTCTTGTTTGGCCAGCACGCGCACCGGGTCCACCCCGCGCTCACGCAGGAAGGCCTGCGGCAGCAGGTAGCCGGCCACCGAGTCGCGATCGCTCCACACCGCGGCGCTGCCTTGGAGCGCGTCGACCTGCAAGGGCGCCTCCCGCTTGCAGACGAGCGCCGCGCGGTAGGTCGACGCGCCGTTGCGCAGCCCGCGCACCATGACGCGCACGCCCATGGCTTCGATCCGCGCGCAGACGAACGGCGGCACCCACGCCGCGTCACTCCGGCCGCTGAGCAGCTCCTTGGCGAGCAGCTCGTAGGTCGGCGGCGCCGTCACCTCGACCGGCTTGTTCAGCGCCTTCGTCAGGTACGCCTGGAGCTGCTGCACGCGATCCTGCACCCCAGCGCCGATCGACGCGGGGATCGCGAAGCGCACGCTGTTCCGCGGAGGACTCACGCCCGCGCTCCGACGCTCAGCGCCCGCACCTCGTCGTCAGCGAGGCCGAAGGTGGCCTGGAGCAGCTCGAGCGTGTGATGTTCCTTGGCCGTCGGGGCCTTCCCGTCGGCCCAGGCCACCCGCACCGCCAGTGCGTAGGCCTTCTTGCGCTGCGGGTGCGTCGTCAGGCCCTTGGCCAGCACGGTCAGCCGCTGGTTCATGCCCTCCGTCGCCAGCGCGCTGACGGCTTCGCGCAGGTGCGCTTCGGCGCCGCGCACCGAGACGCCCTGGAACGTCGGGTCGGCGGCCATGGACTCGAGCATGGTGAGCAGCTCGTTCTCGTGCACGACGCCGTCGGCGGCGGACACCAGCACCATCACCTCGGCGTACAGCCGCTCGATCGGCTCGCCGACGACCTCCGACAGGCTGCCGCCGCGCTCCACCACCTCGAAGCACTGCTGCACTTCGTCCTCGCTGATGCCGAGCGCCGCCTGCAGCGTCTTGAGCAGCCCCAGCTCTTCTCGCTTGGCCTGGTGGTCCGCCAGGGCCACCGCGCAGGCCAGCCCGAAGGCGAGCACACGCTGCCGCCGCTCCGGCAGCCGCTCCCGCAGGCTCTGCAGGACGGCGTCGAGCGACTTCATCTTGGACAGGCGGGCGGCGGACTCTTCGACCAGCGCGCGCAGCTCGTTGGCGCTGGTGCCCTCGAACTCCGGCCGCTCGACGATGCGGGCGACCACCATCTCCAATTCCTTCGCGCCGAGCGCACCGTCGGCGCTGCCGGACAGGATCATCGCGTCGACCAGCGCGGTGTTCCGCTCTTTGCGGGCCTTCTCGATCAGATCATGGGGCATGGGGCCCTCCAGGGGTGTTGAGCTGCACGAGCGACGGGGCGCGCAGGGTGGCCCTGGGCGGGGCTTCTTCCTTCGGCGCCGACCACAACGTCTTGTCGAGCAGGTGCGTCGTGTGCAGGTTCCCCAGCGCCGCGAGCATGCTCGCGCGCACGTTGGGAATGTCCTTCTCCAGCTCGCTGACCAGCCGCGCCACGCGCTTGCGCTGCAGGTTCTCCTGCGAGCCGCACAGATCGCAGGGAATGATGGGGAACTGCATGAGCTCGGCGAAGCGGGCCAGCTCCTGTTCCGGCGCGTAGGCCAGCGGGCGAATGACGGTGTTCCGCCCGTCGTCGCTCTTCAGCAGCGGCGGCATGCTGGCCATGGACCCGGCGAAGAACAGGTTGAGCAGGAGCGTGTGGATCAGATCGTCGCGGTGGTGGCCCAGCGCGATCTTCGTGCAGCCCAGGTCCACCGCCGCGTTGTACAGAATGCCGCGGCGCAGCCGACTGCACAGGCTGCACTGCGTCTGCCCCGGCTTCAGCTTGTCGAGCACGATGCTGTAGGTGTCTTCCTTCAGCATTCGGTACGTGTAGCCCTGCGCCTGAAGCCAGCCTTCCAGCAGGTGCCCGGGGTAGCCGGGGTGGCCTTGGTCCAAGTTGACCGCGACCAGCTCGAAGCGCACCGGCGCGCGCCGCTGGAGCTGCCGCAGCAGGTGCAGCATGGAATAGCTGTCCTTGCCGCCGGACACCGCGACGAGAATGCGGTCGCCGTCCTCGATGAGGCCGAAGTCGTGCACCGCCCGGCCCACGTGGCCCAAGAGCGACTTCTCGAGCTTGTCCAAGGTGTCCATGGGGCTTGGTTCGACCGTCCGGTTCGCGGCGGCGCCCAAAGCACACCGCCACGCAAAGTGCCAGTCACACCCCGGTGGCCGACGCGGTAAACCCCGCGCGCATGCCGTTCCAGCAGCCGGTGACGTTCCACACCCAGCCTGACGCCTTGGCCCCCCTCGAAGCCCGGCTCCGCAACCAGCGCGCGATCGCCGTCGACGTCGAAGCCGACGCCATGCACCACTTTCGGGCGCGGCTGTGCTTCGTGCAGCTGGCCACCGACGAGGAGATCGCCGTCCTCGACACGCTGGCGCCGGGCGTCAGCCCCAAGACCCTGGCCGACGTCTTCGCCAGCCCCACGACGACCAAGTTCTTCCACGCCGCGGGCGGCGACCTGAGCTACCTGGCCGAACACCACGTGCGCGTGCAGGGCCTGTTCGACACCCACCGCGCGGCGACGCTGCTGGGCTGGCCCAAGCTCGGGCTGTACGACTTGGTCAAGGAGTTCTGCGGGCAGGAGCTGAAGAAGGAACACCAGCAGGCGGACTTCTCGCTGCGGCCGCTGCCGCCGGAGCTGGCGGAGTACGTGGCAGACGACGTGCGCTACCTGACGGCGGTGGGTCGCACCCTGTGGGACGTGGCGCAGGAGCGCGACCTGCTCGAAGCGGTGCTGCTCGACTGCCAGCGGCTGGCGGACGAAGCCAAAGGACAGGACGCCGCTCCGGAGTTCAACGCGAAGCTGCCCAAGGCCGGACAGAACGAGCTGGAGAAGCGCCGGGCGATGGCGCTGGCGCGCGCGCTCCACGAGAAGCGGCTGGTCTGGGCCGAGCAGGCCGACCTGCCCATGGGCCGCATGCTGTCGAACATGGCGATCGGCGCGATCGCCACCGAGCCGCCGACGACGCTGCGGGACTTGAGTCGGCTCAGCGGCGTGCGCGGCGCCTTCGTGAGGCAGTACGGAGAAGAAGTGCTCGCGCTCGTGCGCGACTTCATCGAGCGCGGGCGGCAGGGAACGCTGCCCGAGCCGCCGCCGGCGCCTGCGCGCGATCGCAAGAAGGCCAAGCGTGAAGAGGCGCTCTTGGCTTGGCGCAAGGACGTGGCGCAGCAGCTCCAGCAGACGCCGTCGGCGGTGCTGCCCAACGCGTTGGTGGAAGACCTGGCGAGCAGCGCGCCGACGACGCTCGAGGCGCTCGCCCAGGTGCCGTACTTCGGGAAGAAGCGCTTCGAGCGCCACGGCGAGGCGATCCTCGCGCTGCTGCGCCGGCTGGACTGAAAGCCAAGGGCGATGAGCAGCGTCGCGCTGGTGGTGCTGTGTTTTCTGTTGGGTGCGGCTGGGCGCGCGTGGCTCGCACTGCCCGACCAGACGCCGAAGGTGCTCAACACCTGGGTCATCTGGGTGTCGCTGCCGGCGTTGGTGCTGCGGGTGGTGCACCAGGTGCCGCTGGACGGCCGGCTGGTGCTCGGCGCGTCGGCGCTCTGGCTCGTCTTCGGCGTGGCGGCGGTGGCGGGGGTGATCGCCGTGCGGCGCGGCGCGGACCGGCCCGTCGTCGGGGCGCTGGTGCTGTGCGCGGGGCTGGGCAACACGTCGTTCGTGGGGCTGCCCTTGCTCGAGGTGCTGGGCGGGCCGGCGGCGCGCGGGAGCGCCGCAGTGGTGGACCAGCTCGGCAGCTTCTTCGCGTTCGCGCTGGGCGCGGTGCCCTTCGCGGCGTGGCTCACCGGGCAGTCGACCAGCGTCGGTGCGGTGCTCGGGCGGGTGGCGCGCTTCCCTCCGTTCTGGGCGCTGGTGGTGGCGGTGGCGCTGCACCCCGTGCCCTTCCCAGCCGTCGTCGACGGAGTGCTGGGGCGCCTGGCGGACATGCTGACGCCGCTGGCGCTCGCGTCGGTCGGCTTCCAGCTGGACCTGTCGGCCTTCGTCGGGAACGGGGCGAAGCTGGGGCTGGGCCTGACGTACAAGCTCCTCGTCGCGCCGGCGCTTGCGTGGGGCTACCTCGCGCTGACCGCCCCGGGCCTGGGGCCCATCGAGCAGATAGCGGTGTGCCAAGCGGGCATGGCGCCCATGGCGACGGCGGGCGTGCTGGCGCTCGAGTTCGGCCTCGCGCCGAGGGTGGCATCGGCGTTGATCGCGCTGGGCGTGCCGCTGTCGTTCTTGACGGTCTGGGGCTGGTGGCAGGTCGCCGCGTCGTGGAGCTGAGCGGCGGTCGCGAGTGCTACACCGTCTGCCGTGAATTCCCCCGCCCCTGCGCGCGCGCCCCGCATCGTCGTCACCGGTGGTCCCGGCGGAGGGAAGACCACCGCCGCAGACCTCTTCCGCCGTGAAATGGGCGGGCGCATCGTCCTGGTGCCCGAAGCCGCCACGCTGCTCTTCTCGGGCGGCTTTCCGCGCGTCAAGGAGCCCCAGGCGCGGCGCTTCGCGCAGACGGCGATCTTCCACGTTCAGCGCAACCTGGAAGACGTCCAGGCCGTCACCAACCCGGGCGCGGTGCTCCTGTGCGATCGCGGGACGATCGACGGCGCGGCGTACTGGCCTGGCACGGCAGACGCGTTCTTCGCGGCGGGCGGGACGAGCTTCGCCGCTGAGCTCGCCCGGTACGACGGCGTGATCTTCTTCGAGACTTCGGCCGCGCACGGCGGCGATCTGAAGAGCAACAATCCCATTCGCACCGAGTCGGCGGACGAAGCGGTCGCGCTGGACCGAGCGCTGCAGGCGCTCTGGAGCCAGCACCCGCGCTTCACCTTCGTCCCGTCGGACCACAGCTTCTTCAAGAAGATCAGCGTGGGGCTGAGCGCCCTCGAACGCCTCGTCGCGCGGCTGTCCGCGGCCGCCACCGCCACCGAGGTGGGCCGCCCATGAACGTCGAAGCCAAGCTCGCCGGCATCACCTGCCTGAGCCTCCACGGTCGCGGGCCGAAGCGCGCGTTCCTCTTCGAGCCGCACCGGCTCGCCCTGCCCTGCTGGGGGCTGGTCCGCGTCGAGCAACCCGCCGTGCTCGTCACCTTCGACCGGCACTTCGACTTGGTGCCGCCGGCGCTGCCTCCGGCTGACGGCCTGGACGTGCTGAGCTTGGACGCGCACGCGCGGCACGCGCTCGACCCACGCAACGTGGACCACGTGCTGGCGGCCATGGAAGCGGGCCTGGTGTCCCACGCCATCGTCGTGGCGCGCAGCCAGCCGCTCGGCGCCTTCACCGAAGACACCTACGTCGATCGCCGCGGCCGGCGCCACGAGCTGCTCCGCGTGCCCAACCTCACGACCGTGGCGCTGGACTTCGGCCGGGCGTCGGCGCACCCGCACGCCGCCCACGCCCAGCGGCTGCTGGCGTCTGGCCCGACGCTGCTCGACTTCGACGTGGACTGCTTCACCACGCCCTGCGACGCAGATCCGCTCGTGCCGCTGCCGTGGCCCAAGGACGTCATCCGCGACTTCCTGCACCTGGGCGAGCGCGCGTTCTGGGACGCCGTGCTCCTGCGCTGCGTGGGGCTGACGGTGGCGCTCGAGCCCTTGCACTGCGGCGGCGTCGTCGCCGGCCACCGGCTGTTCGCCGACGCGGCCCACGTCGTCTTCGAAGAGCTGTTGGGCGCCTCGGTGCCCTGAGCGCGCGCCCGGCAACCTCGCCTCGAAAGGCCAGGACTCTTGTGGTCAACTCCGCGCCCGCCGTGTCGAGCCGCCGGAGCCTGCGCCAGCTGGAGATCGCCGACCACCTGTGGGACGTGGTGGAGCAGGCGTCCTTCGAGATGGGCGCCGACCCGAGCGTGCTCATCAACCAGGCGCTCTTCGCGTGGGCCTGTCAGCACGGCTACATGCAACCGGGGGCCCTCTCTCGTCCGGCGGCCTCGCTGCCGGCGGTTCGGGCGGTGAACGCTCCAGCGCCGGTGCCGATCCCCGCGCCGGTCCCTTCCGCGCCGACCGCGGTCCCGCCGTCGCTCAAGCCCAAGACCGTCACCGCGCCCATGCCCGCGTTGCCGCGGCAGGTGGCCATGAAGAGCTTTCCGAAGAAGGAGCGCGCCACGAAGGGCGCGGAGCGACTGCGCCCGCCCCCGCTGCCTCCAGCGCAGACGCCGGTCCCCCCGCCGCTGCCGCCGCCGGTGCCGCCCGTCGCCGAGGTGACTGCGCCCATGTCCGCCGGCGTGCCGACGGGGGAGCTCGATTGGCTGCCGGGGGAAGCGCCGGACCTGGGCACAGACGAAGCCCCGGCTGACGAGACGGCGCTCATCGACGTCAAGAAGCACCAGAAGAAGGCAGAGAGCACGGTGGTGGGCCGGCCGGATCGCCAGCTCTTCCTCTTCGTCGAGGGGCTCGATCCGGTGCAGGTGGTGGGCCCGACCTTCATCATCGGCCGAGATCACAGCTGCGATCTGCCGCTGCTCTCGTCCCGCATCTCCCGGCAACACGCCCGCATCACCCGCGACGAGCAGGGCGTGACGATCGAAGACCTCCAGTCGTCGAACGGCACGTGGTTCGACGGCGAGCGCATCACCCAGCACGGCATCGAGCACGGCGACGAGTTCGTCATCGGCGACTTTCAGCTGCGCTTCGAATACCGCTGACGCCGTGGGGCCACGCTCGTCCCTCAGGGAGGCAGCCGCCCGCCCAAGCCCATGGGGTCGTCGAGGAAGTCCGGTCGCAGCGAGGTGATCTGCCCGAACGTCGCGTTGAGACGATCGAGCCCCGGCGCCGCGCCGCCGATCGCCACGCCAAAGTCGATGCGAATCACCTCGACGTTGAACTGCGGCAGGAGCAGCCGCAGCCCCGCGCCGACGGTGTGCGTGGGCGGCAGCACCGCGTCGGTGAAGGCCGTGCCCACGTCGTAGAAGAGCGCGAAGCCGACCGCGAAGGTCGCCACCTCGAAGCTCCGCGTGCGGTACTCGACGTTGGCGAGCAGGTAGTGCCGCCCGCTGAGCTGCTCCGGGAACGCCCCGCGCAGGCCCGTCGAGCCGCCGAGCAGCACCTGGCGGTTGTCCAGGTCGTTCACCTTGAGATCCACGATCGCCCGCGTCACGAGCCGGCCGCCGAAGAAGCGCGGTGAGTAGTTGAGCAGCTCCGCGACGAGCCGCTGGTTGGCCGCGGCAGCCCCAGGCCGAAGCCGCACGCTCGCCGCCACCGAAGCGGTGAAGAGGTCGTCCCACGCCAGCGCGCGGTAGCGGACAGCGCCAGCCAGCTCGAGGAAGTGGGTGGGCAGCCACGGCGTCGGAAAAGCCCACCGCGCCGACGCCTGGGCGAACGGCCCCAGCTGGTAGTCCTCGCTCAGCTCGAAGGACTCGAGGTCGCGCAGCACGCGGTAGTCGGCGGGGAAGAGCCGCAGCAGGCCGGTCAGGTGGGTCGCCGTCTCGGTCCGCGGCAGCCACTGCTGCACCAGCCAGTCGCGCTGCGCTTGGGTCAGCCCGTCGGTCGGCGGCACGTAGCGGCGCACGTAGGCGCCGCCGCCGTAGGACACGTCGGCCTTGAGCTTGCTGCCGAAGCTGCGCGTCACCAGCGCGTCGCCCCGCACCTCGGTGACGTCGTAGACGAAGGGGACCGCCGTCGTGCCCTGCTCGTCCTGGTACGGCAGCGCCCAGATGCTGGCGCCTCGAAAGACGCGCCGTCGTCGCAGGTTCCAGTCCCCCCGCACCGTGAAGCCCCACGGCTGATCCAAGCTGACCAGCGGCAGCGACAACGCCAGCGCCCCGCTCGTGCCTTCGGGCGCGAAGCTGGTGCGGTTGAAGATGACGCTGGCCGTCTCGCCGAAGGACCAGCGGCTGCCGAACAACCGCCGCTCGATGAACGTCTGGCCCAGCGCCACCGTGTCCAGCCGCAGCACGAAGTCCGCCGAGAGCTGCTGCGAGAGGCCGCGGAAGTTGATCTCCGTGAGCTGGAGCCGCAGGAACTGGAGGAGCGGGCCGATCAGCGTGAAGTCGTTGTTGAGGCGCAGGCTCCAGCGATCCTTGGCGACGACCACCGCTACGACGCCCCCACGCTCCCCGACCGCCGCGACGAGCCTGGCGACGGCGAGCACCGAGATGCGCCGCAGGTTGCGCTCCGTCTCGGCCACGAGCTCGGCCGACCACCGCGCGCCCGGCTCGAAGAGCACCTCGCGGCGGACGATCGACTCCTTCGTCTTCCAGTGGAAGACGTTCAGCCAGGTCGGGAACGGATCCGTGGGCGAGAAGACGTTCTCGTGGGCGACGACGATGCGCTCGACGGGCTTGCCGTCTGGCGCGTCGTCCCGCGTCAGCCCCTGCTGGGCCAGGCCCCAGGTGATGAGCTTGTCCTCGTAGCCCTCCGACGACGCGGCCCCGCCGTCCACCCCTCCGACGATCGTGAGCGCGAGGAACCAGAGCACGGGAGCGAAGGGCTCGGACTCTAGCCGCGCGCGACGGGCCAAAACGGGGTCCTTCGCTTGCGCAACCTGGCGTCGGCGTCTTCCTTCGCCAGGGCTGCGTGCTACGAGGCGCGCGCCGTGAGCACCGACGATCCCCTGCGCGTGACGTTCACCCACCGCGTCCCTCGACCCGACGCGCTCGCCCTCGACACGGACGGCATCGAGCGCGGCGCGCACAGGTGGGTCGCGAAGGTCACCGACCGCTCGACGTGGGTGCGCCTCGGCTTGGGCGTCGTCGTGGCGATCGCGCTGGCGGCCTTGACCCAAGCGCTCGGGCTGCCACTGGCCGCGGGGCTGTGCGTCTTCATCGGCTCGCTGCCGATGGTGTGGCTTGGGGGGTGGATCGGCTCCTGGCTCCTCGAGGTGCGCGCCATGCGGAGCAGGCTCGCCGCGAGCTTCGACCCCGAGGCGCTCACGCGCGCCGTGGACACGTACACCGAAGAGCAGACGCTGAGCCTGGAGGTGACCGCCGAGGGCCTGCGCTTACAGCGCCAGCGCGGGGCCGGCGAGCCAGCCACCGAGCTCATTCCGTGGCGGGCCGTCCACCTCGAGCGCAGCGGCCCGCTCTTCGCGATCCTGTCGTTCACCCAGCCGGACGCGGAGGGGAGCGTGCAGCTCCCCTCCGAGGCCTTCAGCTCGCCCCAGGCCTTCGACACCTTCTGCCTGGCGGTGCAGCGGCGCCACTGGGAAGCAGAGCGCGCGGGAACGCCCGACGCCTGACTTGTCTGCGGCCGCTCCCGGACCCACGCCCCGCCGCCCGCTTCGGAGCCGCGCGAGGGGAACGGCCTCGCGGGGCCGACTCGTGAGGGCGGCGAGGGGCCCTGAAGACGCGGGGGGGCCTCCAATACGGAGCACCAAACCCGCGCTCGCGCCACGGACGAGCCCCCGGCGAGCGAGTTCGGCGCACGAGCGACGGGTGCGCACTCTTCTGGGCCGCGTGCTCGAGCAAGGGCTTCATCGAGCGGCGTTCACCGGGTGGTGAGCAATGCCGACCAACTCCGACCGCCGCGCTGCGAGCCGCTCGCCGGACGGTCGAGCACGACGTCAGCACTCTCGCCCCTTGTGACCCCAGGCGAGCGCGCTCGGCGAATCAGCAACGGGAGCACACTCTTCGCGACTTCCGGCGCGAGCAAGGGCTGCGTCGAGTGTCGTGCCTGGTTCGAGGAACGCCGGACCTGCCCCCGAATGGCGCGCGGCGAGCCACGCGGGGGTGGTCGACCACCGCGGCAGCGCTCGCGCCGGGGGCAGTGGAATGGCGGCCAAGAGCCCAGGCGGGGCGCTGCGAGCCGGCCGAGGAAGCGCGTCGCAGAGTCGCGTTCGGTCGCTCAAGGCCTCTTTGACGATGCCGGGCCAGGCGATCGATGCCCGGACGACGGGACGTGCTAGCGCAGGCCCGGGGAACGCCGGCGACGCGCGCCGCAGCCTCGACGCCGCCAGCAGGACGAGCCCGCCCGACTCGACGGCCGCGCAGCCTCAGCGCGTCGCAGCGTCGCGTTCGGTCTCTCGAGGCCTCTTTGACGATGCCGGGCCAGGCGATCGACGCGCAAGCGACGGTGCGCGCTTTAGGCCCCCTGGGCGCACCGGCGACGCGCGCGCCGCCGCCTCGCCGCCGCCA
>JALHOS010000220.1 GCA_022842905.1 Myxococcaceae bacterium
TCGGCGACGTCGCAGCCTCCGTCGGCGGGCCGGCACACGGCTTGGGCGCAGTCGGGGTCGGCGCAGTCGGTCAAGCCGTCGCCGTCGTCGTCGCGCAGGTTCCCGCAGTCCGACTCGGTCTGCCCGGCGTCGGGAGGCTCGAGGGGGCCCGCGTCGACGCCGGCGTCGCCGCTCATGTTCTCGGGGTCCCCGCAGCGTCCCGCATCGGCGCAGCGGGCCAGGTCCGCGCCAAAGTCGCGGCAGCCCACGACGGACAGGACGAACAGAGCGCCAAGGTGGGCAGCAGAACGCATCGACACCGCGCTTAAGGGGTCCCTGCCTTGGGACACAAGCGCGTCAGGACACCTTGACAGGTCGGCTCCGCCGCTTTACCCGTGCGCCCGCATTTTTCCGTTCTTCGAGGGTCCCATGCCAACTTCGATGATTCACATCGAAGGGCTGACCAAGCGCTACGGAAACACCGAAGCGCTTCGCGGCCTTTCCTTCACGGTCCCCAAGGGCCAAGTCGTCGGCTTCCTCGGTCCCAACGGGGCAGGGAAGTCGACCACCATGCGCATTCTGGCCGGCTACGTGACGCCGACGTCGGGCACGGCCACGGTGGGTGACCTGGACGTGGTTCAGCGCGCGGTGGAGGCGCGACGGCTCATCGGGTACCTGCCCGAGAACAACCCGCTCTACGAAGAGATGATGGTGGTGGACTTCCTCAAGTTCATCGCCGAGGTGCGGCAGGTGCCGGTCAGCCAGCGGTCCGCGCGCATCAAGAGCGCGGTCGAGCGCTGCGGGCTGGGGCAGGTGCTGGGCAAGGACATCAACCAGCTCTCGAAGGGCTTCCGGCAGCGCGTGGGCCTGGCGCAGGCGATTCTGCACGAGCCGGACCTGCTCATCTTGGACGAGCCGACGAGCGGGCTCGACCCCAACCAGATCGTCGAGATTCGCGCGCTCATCAAGGACCTGGGCCGCGAGAAGACGGTCATCTTGTCCACGCACATTCTGTCCGAGGTGCAGAGCACCTGCTCCCGGGTGCTCATCGTGTCCGGCGGGCAGCTGGTGGCGGACGACTCGCCGGAGCGGCTGACGTCGAGCGGCGACGGCGGCGAGGTGACGGTGGTGCTCGCCAGCAAGTTCAACCAGCCGCTCGACGCGGCGGCGGTGGGGACGGGCCTGCGCGGCGTGCCCGGCATCACCCAGGTGGACGCGGTGGCGGGTGAAGGCGGCAACACGCTGGGCTTCAAGCTGCGGCACGGCGTGGAAGACCCGCGGCGCTCGCTGTTCGAACACGTGGTGAAGCAGGACCTGGTGCTGCTCGAGGTGCGGCGCACGCAGGTCAGCTTGGAAGACACGTTCCGCAAGCTCACCGGCCAGGGGAGCGACGCGCAGCCAAGGAAGGCGGCCTGACATGGAGAGCGCACTCGCCATCGCCAAGCGGGAGTTCCGGACGTTCTTCGGCTCGCCGATCGCCTACATCGTGCTGGGCGGCTTCCTGTTGCTCGCGGGGTGGCTGTACTTCAGCCCGCTCTTCCTCATCGGCCAGGCGTCGCTGCGGAACTTCTTTGGGCTGGTGCCCGTGCTCTTCGTGGTGCTGGTGCCTGCGGTCACCATGCGCGCCATGGCTGAAGAGCGGAAGAGCGGCACGCTGGAGCTGCTCCTGACGATGCCCATGGACGACTGGCAGATCGTCGTCGGCAAGTTCCTCGCGTCGCTGGGCATGGTGAGCGTGGGCCTGCTGTGGACGCTGCCCTACTCGCTGAGCGTCGCGTCCATGACCGGGCCCGGCGCGCCGTTCGACTGGGGTCCGGTGTTCGCGGGCTACCTGGGCCTGCTGCTGCTGGCGTCGGCCTTCATCGGCCTGGGGCTGTGGGGCAGCGCGCTGTCGAAGAACCAGATCGTCGGCTTCATCGTCGGGCTGGTGCTGTGCTTCGCCTTCTACTTCGTGGACAAGTTCGCCGCGCTCTTGCCCGAGACGCTGGGGCAAGTGCTCGAGTTCCTGTCCGTCGACTACCACTTCGAGAACATCGCCCGAGGCGTGCTCGATACGCGGGACCTGGTCTTCTACCTGTCGTTGACGGCGGTGGGCCTGGTGCTGACGACGCGCACGCTCTCCTCCGCGCGGCAGTGAAAGGAACAGCGACCATGAAGACTCAGCAAGGCGTTTTCATCGCCGCAGTGGTGGGCAGCGTGGTGCTGCTCAACGTGATTGGCCTGCGCGCGTTCGGCCGGGTGGACGTGACGCGGGACGGGGCGTTCACCCTGGCCCAGGCGTCGAAGGACACCATGGCCGCCCTCGAAGAGCCGGTCACGGTGACGGCGTACTTCACCGAGAACCTGCCGGCGCCGTACTCGAGCAACGCCCGCTACGTGCGCGACCTGCTCGAAGAGTTCCGCGCCGCGTCCAAGGGCAAGCTCGCGTTCGAGTTCATCGACCCGGCCAGCCAGGAGACGGACAAGGACAAGGAGTCCAAGCGCGAGGTGAAGCGAGACATCTTCGGGCGGCAGTTCCGCGAGCAGACCACCGTCGAGAAGGACCTGGCGCAGGTGGGCGTGCAGCCGGTGGAGATCCGCGTCGTCGAGGCGGACCAGCAGCAGACCAAGCGCGCGTACATGGGCCTGGTCCTCAAGCACCAGGAGAAGAAGGAGGTCATCCCCGTGGTGCAGCAGGTGACGGGGCTCGAGTACGACCTCACGTCGCTCATTCGGAAGATGACGCGGCAGAAGACGCCGGTGGTCGGCATTCTCCAGGGCCACGAGGAGCCCAAGCTCGAGGAGAAGCTGCGCTTCCTGGGCACCGCGCTGTCGGAGACGTACGAGGTGCGGCCGGTGGAGCTGTCGGGCAAGGACCGCTTCGACGCCACCTTCGACGCCATCTTCGTGGTGGGCCCCAAGACGGCGCTGCAGCCCAACGAGCTGAAGGCCGTCGACCAGTTCCTCATGGAAGGCAAGGCGGTGGCGTTCTTCCTCGACTCGGTGCGCGTCGACATGCGCACGCTCGAGCCGACGGAGACGAGCCACGGGCTGACGGCGCTCTTGCAGAGCTACGGCGTCACGGTGGGCGACCGCGTGGTGGCCGACGTCACCAGCGCGCAGGTCAACATCAGCGAGCGGCGCGGCTTCATGGTGGTGCAGATGCCGGTGCCGTACCCCTTCATTCCCATGGTGAAGCGGCTCGAAGGTGACAGCCCCGTCTCGCAGGGCCTGGGTGAGGTGATGTTCCCCTTCGCCACCACGGTGGAGGTGAAGGCCCCCGAAGGCGCGACCGGCGTCGTGCTGGCGCGCAGCTCGACGAAGAGCTGGCTCGAGAACAAGCCGCCCAACCTGTCCGCCCAGCGCGACTGGCGCGCGGAGAGCCCCACGCTCACCGGCCCACACCCGCTCATGGTGCAGCTGTCCGGCAAGCTGAAGAGCTACTTCGCTTCCGAAGCCACGCAGTCCGCGTCGCCCGGGGCCACGCCCGTCGTCGCCGAGAGCAAGGGTGAGGCGCGGCTCATTGTCGTCGGGACGTCGGCGCTCATTCAGGACGACTTCCTGAACGGCCGGGCGAACCAGGCGCTGCTCATGAACGTCGCCGACTGGCTGCTGCTCGACCCGGCCATGCTGGCCATGCGCACCCGAGGCCTGCAGCTGGCCACCCTCAAGGCGGACCTGCCGGACAGCACGCGCAACCTGGTCAAGTTCGGCAACGCGCTGGGCCTGCCGCTGTTGCTCGCCGCCTTCGGGCTGGTGCGCTGGCGCATGCGCGAGGCGCGTCGCACGCAGATCTCCGTCTAGCAGGGGGTTGAGAAATGCACTCCCGTCGCCAGAACGCCGATCTCCTTCGCCGGGCATCGTCAGAGCCCCTTGAAATACCGACCAGTAATTCTGCGGGGCTCTTCCTCGCGCGGCTCGAAGCTCGGCATTCGGGCTCGGTCCGACATTCCTCAACACCCTGCTAACCCACGTCACGCACCGCAAGGACACGCCACATGAATCGCTCGACGCTCATCGCGGTCGGGGTCTTCGCCCTGCTCGCCGTCGCTTACGTCGCCACGCGGGAGCCCACCGTCAGCGTGGGCATGAAAAAGCTCACCGTGCCGGCGCTCAAGGCCGAGCAGGTGACCAGCCTGGAGCTGGGCGGCGCCTTCAAGGTGAAGCTCACGAAGGAAGGAGACGCCTGGCTGGTGGCGGACCCTGCGAGCCCCGACAAGAAGTTCGCCGCCGACGAGCAGCAGGTGAAGTCCGCCGTCGACGCGCTGGCCGACTTCAAGGCGCCAGACTTCATCACCGAGAAGAACGAGAAGCAGGCGGAGCTGGAGGTGGACGACGCGAAGGGCGTGAAGGTGACCGCCAGCGGCGCGAGCGGTGAGCTGCTCAGCCTGGTGCTGGGCAAGGCGGGGAAGAACGGCGGCAGCTACGTGCGCCTGGCCAAGTCCCCCGAGGTGTTCCTCACCACCAGCCCGCTGTCCTACTTCGTGAAGAAGGACGTCAACGGCTGGCGCAAGCGCGCCATCACCGTCGCCGCGGTGGCCGACGTGACGAAGGTGTCCGTCGCGCACCCCGGCGGTGAGGCGCTGCAGCTCGTGCTCGACGGCGCGGACTGGAAGCTCGGCTCGGCGGCGCCGGCGGACTTCCGCTTCGACGCGCAGGTGGCCAAGCAGCTCGTCGCGCAGCTGGGCGCCATGAGCGCGCAGGGCTTCAGCGACGGTGAGGCCGACGACGCGCTGGGCCTGTCACCTTCGGCGGCCACGGTGGTGGAGGCCGAGCTGAAGGACGGCAAGAAGGTGCAGCTGAGCTTCGGCACGAAGAAGCCAGACGGCTCGGTGCCGCTGCGCGTGCTGGGCGACGCGCAGGTCTACCTGGTGCCGCAGTGGCAGACGGACGTGCTGCTCAAGAAGGTGGACGGGCTGCGAGACCTCTCCCTGCTCGTGCTCGAGCCCGAGAAGGTGACGCAGCTGGTGGTGACCGCCGGGGCCAAGAAGGCAGTGGTGAAGAAGGACGGGACGAGCTGGAAGCTGGTGGAGCCGAAGAGCCCGCCGGCCGGCTTCGAGTTCGACGGCGCCCAGGTGATGAGCGTGCTGCAGCGGCTCAAGTCGACGCGGGCGACGAAGCTGGCGCCGAGCCCGGTGGCCGACGACAAGGCTGGGCTGACGAAGCCCGCGACGGTGGTGGAGCTGACGGTGGAAGGCGGCCCGGTGCAGCGGCTGCGCTTCGGCGCCGAGGTGGGCCCCGGCGAGGTGTACGTGAAGGGCTCCGCCGACGGGCTGCTCTACGTGACGAGCGCGGGCGAGAAGTCGTCCTTCGACGCGGCGCACGAGCTGTTCAAGAAGCCGCCCGCCGCCCCCGACTGGCAGAACGCGCAGGGGCTCGATCAGCTCCCGCCGGAGATTCGCAAGCAGCTCGAAGCTCAGCTCCGTCAGCAGCAGGGACAGTGAGTCAGCGGCGAGGCTGGCCGCTCACAGTCCAGCCAGCGTCGGGCGAATCGCTTCGAAGAAGGCCGAGTAGCTGCGCGGGTGCAGCCCGTCGGGGGCCCAGATGCTGCTCGGCATCGACCCGTCGGCGCCCAGCATCTTCTCGCCCACGTCCTGAAACTTCACGTTGGGCAGGCCTTGGAGCTTCTGCTGGACCAGCGTGTTGATGCGGTCGATCTGCGCGCGCCTGGGGTCCGACGCGCTCGTGCCCTGCGGCAGCACGCCGACCACGAGCAGCTTGGTGTTCGGCAGCCGCTGCCCCATCTCCCGGGCGTTGGCGACGATGCCTTTGGCGATGTCCTCGGGCTTGGCCGCGCCGACGTTGTTCGCGCCGATGAGCATGACGGCCTTCTGCGGCGCCATGTTCGCTTCGCCGTTCTGCAGCCGCCAGCGCAGGTGCTGCGTGCTGTCCCCGACGATGCCGAAGTTCTCCGCCTTGTCGCCGAAGGACTTCTTCAGCGCGTTGCCCATGCTCATGCCCGCGGTGATGGAGTCGCCGAAGAAGGCCAGCTCGGGCTTCGTCGTCGCGGCCTTCTGCGCCAGCGCGGCGTGTTTGGCCTGCCAGTCGCTGCCGGTGCGCGGCACGGCTCGCTCGGGGGCCGTCAATGGACGGCTGGGGTCCACCGTCGGGGCTGGCTGCGTCGCGGCCGGACGAGCTTGGGTGAACGCGTCGGCTGGGGCGCTGAGCTGCGGGCGAGCCGATGGCGCCTGCAGGAGCGCTCCGAGGGTCTGTGCGCCGACCTTGCCGTCGACCTTGAGGCCGCGCGCGCGCTGGAAGTCTTCGACCGCTCGCCGCGTGCCTTGGCCGAACTTCCCGTCAGGCGTGCCGGGGCTGAAGCCGGCTCTGGCGAGTGCGTCCTGAAGGGCGCGCACGTCTGCTCCGGTTCGTCCGACTGCCAGAGAGGGCATGTGGAGTTGTCGCGAGAACTCGGGCTGCGCGGCCGTTCTCGTCTTGTAAGAGCCGTGAACGGACGGCGCCCAGCGTGACCGGACTTCAGACCGGCAGGTGCAGGTCGCCGAACTGCTGCTTCCACTCGGCGAACTTCATCGTGAACACGCCGTCCACCATGCCGTCGGCGCCGTTGCCGAGCTCCTTGGTCGACCACGGGTCGCGCAGGCGGATCACCCGCTCGCCGTTCTCCACGCCGACGCCGAGCACCGTGTACGCGTGGTTGTCCTGCAGCCCGCGGTCCTTCACGGCCTTCTTCAGGTCGTTCGTCGTCGTCGTCACCGGCACGTTCTGGCTGGTCGCGCGCGACAGCGTCGCCCAGAGCTGATCCGCCGTCTGATCTTCGAGGTCCGTCGACCGCGTGCGCTTGCCCAAGACGGCGACGAAGGCTTCGTTGCCCTTCCCGCCCGGCGCCATGCCTTCGTAGCCCTTCGAGCCGAGCGTCTGCGCGTACGCCTTCTCCAGCACCGAGACCCACAGCTCCTTTGGATCCACCGACTGGCCGTACGCCAGCTCGCCCTTCCTCGTGTTGAAGGGGAAGTCGCGGTCCACCGTCTGGTACGTCGCCTTGCCGGCCTTGTCGAAGAGGCGCACGCGGAACGTGCCGTCGGGGTTCTCGGTGATGGCGCTGCGCAGCGCGTCCGGCTGCGCATGGGCGATCGCCGCGACGCCCGACAGGAAGTAGCAGTTGCCGACGTCGCCCTGCACGACGTCCTGTGCGCCGACGCCGTCCACGAAGAGATCGCCGCCCAGCCGCCGGTACTCCACGTTGGCGGAGTCTTCCTTCGTGAGCGCGGGGTCCTTCAGGTTGGCGCCGGTGCGCGGCTGGAAGTCGAAGCGGTCCGCGCCGAAGGTCAACCCCAGCGCCCGGTGCGTGGCCGCGCCGGCCTTGCCGTCAGCGCCCAGCCCCTTTGCCTGCTGCAGCTTGCGCACGGCGTCCGCGGTGCCCTTGCCGTACTTCCCGTCGATCGCCCCGGTCAGGTAGCCCGCTGCCGCCAGCGCGCGCTGCAACCGCGCGACTTCCGGACCTGCCTTGCCGACGTTCAGTGAAGCCATGGTCGCTCCGGAAAAGAGGGTGAGGGGCTGCTGATTGTCGGAGCGTCAGACGCGGCGTGGGTGTCAATGGTGTTGACGAGTCCTCTGGTGAAGGACGAGGTGTTGGTGAGTTGTTTCAACGAGTTGGAGAGCAGCCCGCCGAGCAGCGGTCGCCTGCGGGCTGTGCGATGGTGCGTGTCCGCGCGTGTCCTTCCTGCGCGAGGAGCTTCCATGACTGGAACGGTGCAGGGCCCAGGCGAGCGACGGACGGGGACGACGGGTCAGGCGGTGACCGTTCGCCGGCCGCAGGACATTGGCCCCAAGCTCGCGTCGATGACGACGGCCGAGAAGGCGAAGCTGTTGGTCATGAACTACGGCGACGTCAACCAGGCGCCGTGGTCCGGCTCCGTCATCGTCAACCAGACGCACCTGGGTCCGGAGTCGTCCGGCAAGCTCAAGCGCGCGGTGGCCACGGCGAGCCAGCGGCAGGGCGCGCCGGTGTTGGTCGCGGCGGACCAGGAGGGCGGGCGCGTCAACCGCATGAAGAAGCTCCCCGGCTACGAAGCCGTGAAGTTCCCGTCGCCCGGCGAAATGCAGACCATGACTCCGGCGCAGCTGCGCGCGGAAGGGGCAAAGGTCGGCAAGGCGCTGAAGGACGCGGGCGTCACCATGTTGCTCGGCCCGGTGCTCGACTCGGCTTCACCCGGCACGCTCATGGAAGCGCAGGGGCGCTCGTTTGGGAGCACGCCTGCGCAGGTGCTCGCGCGGGCGCAGCCCTTCTTGGACGGCCTGCGAGAGGCGAACCCGAGCGCGGTGCTCGTGGCCAAGCACTTCCCCAACTACAACGCCAAGGGCAACAGCGACATCGCCCGCGTCGAGGACAAGTCCACGCTCGCGCAGCTGCGCGCCGCCGCTGCGCCGTTCCTGAACGCGAAGGGGCTCGACGGCGTGATGATGAACTCCATTCGCTACCCGAACGTGGACAATGAGCCTGCGTGCTTCTCGCCGTCGCTCATCGCGCTGGCGCGGGAACAGAACCCGAACGCCCTCATCGTCACCGACGACGTCGCCGCTGCGGGGCTGCTGTCGAAGAAGGCGGGGGCCTTCAAGAACTTCGAACACGTCATGAACGGGAAGACGCCCGAAGCCCGGGCCGACGCCGAGCGCTACCTCGCCGCGTACCCCGAGTTCGGCACGCAGGAAGGCCGGGCCGCCATGCGCCAGCAGCTCGGGGAAGAAATCAAACAGAACGCGAAGAAGGCCTTCCTGGCCGGCTGCGACGTGGTGCTCACCATGGACAGCCGACACGCTGGCGCCGTAGCCAGCGCCATCGCCGAGCTGGTGCAGGAGAAGCCCGAGCTCAAGGCCAAGCTCGACGGCGCGGCCAAGCGCATGCTGCAGGCGTCGCTCAAGGGTGGAGGGCTCCTGCCCGCGACCGGTCCTGGCGCGGCGCCAGCGTCATCGGGAGCGTGGCAGCGGCCGTCGTAGCGGCTGGGCGGTCGCTTTGAGCGGCGAGTGGGTCGTCGTCGGCTCGGACTCGAACGGTCGAGTGAACGCACCCTTCCTCCGCGTGCGCTGAGGTTCGGTCGCGCTGACGCTTTCGAAGACCGGGCGGAGGCCTGCGGTCGCTCTCGGAGGAGGCACTGCGGCTGACGTGGTCGCCGTCGCTCAGCGGTGAGCGGCCGAAGGGAATGCCGCGCTCCCGAGTTTGCACTGCGGTTCGGTCGCGCTGACGCTTTCGAAGACCGGGCGGAGGACTGCGGCTGACGTGGTCGCCGTCGCTCCGGAGCGAGCGCGCGAGTGAGCGAAGCCTCTCTCCGCATGCGCTCAGGCTTGGCCGCGTTGACGTTCGCGCGCCTCGCCAGCGCCCCGACGTGCTAGCCCGAGCTCACGTGAGCGTTCGTGTGCGGCCGCTGACTCGCCTGGTGAACGGCCTGCTCGCGCCGGCGTTCGTCGCGTGGGTCTGCGCCGTCACCGCGTTTCGGCCCGAGCTCGAAGCGCTCAGGCGCGAAGCGGCGCTCACGCTCGACTCGAGCTCGCTCGTCCTCTTGAGCTCCCTGGCGGCGCTGCTGATCGCCGAGGCCGCTGCGCCTTGGCAGCCGAGCTGGACCTACAGCCTGACGACGTCGCTCGCTGGGTGGGGCCGGCTGGGCCGAGACGTCTTCTACCTGCTCGTCGTCTCCCAGCTGACCGCGCAGCTGCTCGCCGTGGCAGTGCCGACGGTCGGCGTGCCGGTGTGGACGGTGTGGCCGACGCAGGCACCGTTCGCGCTGCGCGTCGTGCTGGCCTTCCTCTGCGTCGAGCTGGCCGACTACGGCTACCACCGCCTCGCTCACCGAGTGCCGCTGCTGTGGCGCTTCCACGCGACGCACCACGTGGTGACTGAGCTGAGCACGCTCAAAGCGGTGCGAACCCACCCGGTCGACAACCTCCTCTTCGCGTGGGCGCGGGTGCTGCCCGCGGCGTTGCTGGGCGCAGGCGCGCAGGAACTGACCGCCGCGACCTTCGCCGGCGCGGCGCTCGGGCTGCTCGCGCACGCCAACGTCGACGCGGCGCCTGGAGTGCTGCGCTGGCTCGTCAACGTGCCCAGGTACCACGCCGTCCACCACGCGGCGGACATTCGCGGCGGGACACACAACTTCGGCTGCCACACCGTCCTGTGGGATCGCGTCTTCGCGACGTTCTCCGCGGGCACGGCGGAGCCCCCCGTCGTCGGCGTCGAGCCCGTGGGCCCACGCTCGCTGCTGCGGGAGCTGGGCGGGCCGTTCCTGCCTGGCGCTCCGTGAACGCCGCGGCGAAGGCTCCGTGACGAGCGCCGAACATTCACCGTGCGACGGATTCGGGACGGGTGTGTCTTCACCGCACACGAGCTTTGGAGAGCTGCCCATGTCCTCTGGAACCCTGCTGACGCCGAGCACCATCTTTCCGTCGTACACGTATTCTCGAGTACTTCCGGGGTCTTCACGGCCGCCGGGGCCCTTCACGCTGACGAAGACCAACCTCTCACCGACGGGCACCGCCGTGGGCGCGAGGAGACTGTCGGACTTAGCGCAGGTGCGTTCCGTCAACGCTGGGCAGAAGGCGGCGCTGCGCCGCGCCGACACCTCGGGCGACGGGCTGGTCACCGTCGCCGAGCTTGAAGCCTTTCAGCGAACCGACAGTGCCGCCGCTCGTCAGCTGGGCAGTGTCTTTGCCAGCCGCTTTGCATGGGACGTCGCCGGCACGCTCTCGGGCGCGGAGTCGGTGTTCGAGCGGGACGCTTCGATTTCCATCGGCGCGGTCGAAGGAACTCCGACACCCGCACCCAACGCCGAGCGACTCATCGCCGAGTTGCCCAAGCCGCTCCGAAGCGCGGCGGTGAAGCTGCTGAGGGCGAAGAATGGGCTCGACTACCGGCCGTACATCTCGACGCGCGACGTCGCCGCGCCGCGCACCGACGAAGAACGAGCGTTGGCGGCGTGGCTCAACGCCAACCCGGTGATGAAGCCGGGCCCGCGCGAAGTGCGGGTGTCTTCGCTGGCGCCCCGCGAGGTTCCGGTGTCCTCGGGTGCGGCGTTCGGCGCACGTGTCGAAATGCAAACGCACGTGCGAGCTGAGTCTGGAGTGGTCGACGGCCCCGTGTCCCATGTGTACCGGAGCTTCGGTGGGCGACGGGTCCTCGAAAGTCGAGTGACCCAGCGGCAGGCCGAATTCTTCACGGCGGAACGGCAGGCCAGCACGCTGCGCCTTGACCTGAAGCCGGGCCAGCGGGCGCTGGTGACCACCAGTGACGATGCGAAGGTCTACACGCCAGGCATGCCTGGGCTTGCCATTTCCACGGGTGGCCCGTTGCTGGTGGAAGTGTTCGACGCGCGCGGCGCCAAGGTCGGTGACTTCATGACGTATCTTCCTCGCCCCCTGTCGCTGACGACGGAGGTTCCAGTGGGCACGATTGAGGGCGTGCGGACGGGCGCGGTGCCGGTGGTGGATACGGACGGCGTGCGTTTGGCGCCGAGCGCGCTGAAGGTGACAGAGCGTTCTCACCCAGCGTGACGACGCGCTGAGCGCCTGCGCGCGGGGCGCGGTCTCTTCAAAGCTCTGTTTTTTCGGAACTCACGGACATCACGTGGATGAACTGCTCGGACCGGCACGAGGTCAGTGACGGCGACTTCCTCACCAACGCGAGCGTGGAGTTCACCAGCAACGTGCTCGTCGAGCGGCGCCGGCAGGTGTGAGTTCCGACGTGTCTACAGTGGTGGGGCTTCAGGGCTTGGGCCCAGCGGGGGGGGGCGCCCAGCCAGTGCGTCAGGGCTCAGCGAATCGGAGTCCACCTCCGCCGCGCTCACCGCGCCGCGCACAGCGCCAGCAGCTTCGTGCCGAAGTCCTTCACCACCTTCGGACCCACGCCCGCCAGCGCGGCGAGCGCCGCGAGCGTCGTCGGTCGAGCCTGAGCCACGGCGAGCAGCGCCCGGTTGGTGAGGACGCGGAAGGCCGGCACGCGCCGTCGCTTGGCCTCTTCCAGGCGCCATGCGCGCAGGCTGCCCACCAGGGCCGACGCTTCACCCGCGCCTTCCAGCGTGACGCGCGGCGCCGCTGGCTTCTGCGCGCGC
>JALHOS010000221.1 GCA_022842905.1 Myxococcaceae bacterium
TACGCGGGAGGGCACCTCGACTTCGCGGCGGCGCGCCCCGGCCGCGTGGGCTGCACGTACGAGCTGCGCCTGCGCGGCGTGTTGGATCTGGCGGGGAACGCCACGGCGACGCCGGAGCTGGCCCTCGCCGCGAGCTACCGCGTCGACGACGCGGCGGCCTCGGTCAGCGCGCTGCAGACCTGGGGCGCGGGTGACGGCGGCCTGGTTCCAACGAGCGTGTTCAGCCGCACCGCCCCCTTCGACCTGCTGACGCTGCGCTTCACCGTCGGCGAGGCCACGGCGACGGTGCAGGCCCGCCTCGACGGGGAGCCGGTGAGCGGGTGCGGCCTGGCGGCCTGCGGAGCGGCGGTCCAGGGCGCGCGGCCCTGTGAGTGCACGCGGCGGGTCGCCGCCACCGACGCCGAGGGAAGCCACGAGCTGGTGGTGCTCGCGAACACGTCGGCCGGCAGCGGCAGCAGCGCGAGCGCCCCGGTGCGCTTCGACTTCACGCCGCCGACGCTCCTGGAGCACACGGTGCAGCTGTCGATCATTCCCCCGCCGGGCTGCGCGCTGTCGACCGCGACGACGCTCGGCGGCGGGGCGTCGGCCCAGCTGTCGTTCTCGCTCGACGAGCCGGGGACCGCTTCGGTGGCGACCAGCCCCGCGGCGCTCGGCTTCGCCCTGGAGACCAGCACGGGGAGCGGGTTCGCCTTCGCGGCGAGCCTGCCGACGGGCGCGGCGGTGCCTCAGGGGCCGCAGCAGCTCGTGGTCACCGCGGTGGACCGGCTGGGCAACGCCGCGACCCAGCCTTTGGCCGTGACGCTGGGTGTGGACACCACGGCTCCGGCCGCGCCCGACCTGCTGTCGGATGCGGGCCTGCGCTACCTGCGCGTCCCCTGGGGTGACCGCGACGGCCCGCCTCGCTTCGAGGTCGCGGGGCCGCCGGGCGCCCTGACTCGCGGCGACACGCTGCGGGTGTTCGATCGACCGGACCTGGCCAGCGCCACCGAGGTGGGTCGCGCGGTCGCCGACGCCGACGGCGGTGTGCGGGTGGTGCTGCTCCGCGCGGACCGTCCGGCGGTGTGGGCGGTCGTGACCGATCCGGCGTGCAACGCGAGCCCCGCGGTGGACGTGAAGCAAGTGGAGTGGCGCGCGACGCTGCAGGGGAAGCGGCCGGGCTCCGTGTTCGAGAACCCACATGAGTACGAGCTGCGCAGCGACTTCCGGCGAGAAGCACAAGGGCTCGAGCCGCTCCCAGGGCCCGTCGAGCTGCTCGGCACGTTCGATCGAGACGCCGGTGTCGCCCGGGGCGCGGCGTCCTGGGCCGCGGCGGCCTTCGGTCCTCGGAGCGGCGGCGCCGGCGCGTACGACGCGGTCCGCCAGCGCGTGATCCACTTCGGCGGCGGCCACACCGGAGCGGGTGACGACACCTGGGAGTGGGACGGCGCGCGCTGGCAGCAGCGCCTCGTCAGCGGCCCTCCGCCGCGCTCCGGCCATGCCATGGCGTTCGACGCGGCGCGCGGCCGCGTCGTGCTCTTCGGAGGCGAGCGGTCGCCCGGAGAGATCTCCGGAGACACCTGGGAGTGGGACGGCACGACGTGGACGCAGCTGGCGAGCTCGGGGCCCCAGCCGCGGGCGCACGCGACGCTGGCCTTCGATTCGCAGCGAGGCCGCGTGGTGCTCTTCGGCGGTCGCTCGGTCCGCTCGTCGGGCATCCTCTTCGGGGACACCTGGGAATGGAACGGCACGAGCTGGGCGCTGGTGTCGACCGCCGGGCCGTCGGCGCGCTCTGGCCACGCCATGGCGTACGACGCGCAGCGCCGCCTTGCCGTGGTGTGCGGCGGCGAAGACTCCACGGGCTTCCTGGGCGACTGCTGGGAGTGGAACGGAACGAGCTGGTTGTCGGTCTTGGGAACCAGGCCGCCGCCCCGCGTCGGCGCCAGCATGAGCTACGACTCGGCCAACGCGCGGTTGCTGCTCGTCGGCGGCCTTGATGACACGTACATGCCGACGTCGACCGTGTGGAGCCGCTCGGGCAGCGGGTGGGCGCCAGCGGGCTCGGCGCCCTTCCAGGCCCGCCTGGACCACGTCGCCGCGTTCGATGCCGCGCGAGGGGTGCTGCTCGTCACGCAAGGCACGGACAACGACGTACCGCTCGGAGACACCTGGACGCTGGCCGGCGCCACGTGGACACAGCGCGCCGGCCCGAGCCCACGCACCGCTCGCGGTGGGGCGCTGGCGTTCGACGCCGCCCGGCAGCGCTCGGTGTTGGTCGGCCTGAGCCAGCAAGGGGCGCTCCAGACGTGGGAATGGGACAGCGCGGCGTGGAGCCTGAGGACCACGGGCGGGCCCACACCTCGGCGTGGCCACGCGCTGGGGTACGACGAGGAGCGGCGGCAAGTCGTGCTCTTCGGCGGGGGCGACCCGGCGGCCGGGCCCACCACGCCACCGACGGCGTGGCTCGGCGACACCTGGGTGTGGGACGGCGGGACGTGGGCGGCGCGCCCGGTGACGGGGCCTTCGGCGCGGTACGGCGCCGCGCTGGCCTTCGACTGGGACCGCCGAGTGCTGGTGCTGACGGGAGGCAGCGGTGCCGGCGGTGGCTTCCTCTCGGACGTGTGGGACTGGAACGGCGCCAGCTGGACACGCCGGACGGCCACGAACTCGCCGCCCGGCCGCCACCGCGCAGTGTTCTCCTTCCTGCCGGACGCGGGGACGGCGGTGCTCGCCGGCGGCGTCGGCGTCGGTGGTGAGCTCGATGACACGTGGACGCTCAGCGGCTCCACCTGGCAGCGCGCGGCGGGCGTCATTCCCATTGGCCAGGGCGCAGGGCTCGGGCCTTCACCCGGTGGCAGCGCCCTCGCGGCGTTCGGCGGGTACACGGTGGTAGGCGGCTCAAGAGGAGACACCTGGGAATGGAGCGGCAGCGCGTGGAGTCGCCGCGCAGCCCCCGGCCCACCGCCGCGACACGATCACGCCATGACGTTCGATCGCCTCCGCCGCCGGCTTGTGGTCTGGGGTGGGGAGCAGCTGACGGTGGCGCGGGCGTCCGGCATCACCGTGACGATCCGAGCGGAGCTGGCCGACACCTGGGAGTACGGCCTGCAAGTCGGCGCACGACCCGCCCACGTGGTGCAGTTTCGGCTGCCCGGCGGGTTGGAGCCCACCGCGACGTTGCTCGAGCTGTCGAGCCGCTGGAGCGTCGGCGGCACGGGCTACAGCGGCGCCGCGCCAGTGGGAGGAGCGACGCTCGCGGTGTTGGACGGAGCGGCGTTCGTCGACGTGGCAAGCAACATGAGCCTGGCCAGCACGCCGGGCGAGCTGAGCTGGGCGACGAGCGATGCAGCCCTGCTGTCCCGGCTGGTGCGCAGCCCTTCAGGCGTGATCGCCGTGGCGGCGTCGAGCACGGCGGGGAACGCGCCGGCGGCCGAGGCGCTCGTCGCCGCTGACCACGCGGACCTCGTGCTGCGCTACCTGCGGCCCTGATGTCTGCCGAAGCGCGCGCTGCACCGAGTCCAGCAGCCCGACTTCGACGCGGTCGTCGCCGCCGCCCCCCGGACCTCGTGCTCCGCGCCCTGCTTCCCTGAGGTCTACCGAAGCGCGCGCTGCACCGAGTCCAGCAGCCCGACTTCGACGCGGTCGTCGCTCGCGACCACCCGGACCTCGTGCTGCGCTTCCCGCGGCCCTGATGTCTACCGAAGCGCGCGCTGCACCGAGTCCAGGAGCCCGCTGGGGCCGCCGGAGTGCTCGACGACGGGGCGACCAGGCCGGTGCGCGCCGAAGGCGACCTTGAGCGCCTGGCGGGCCGCCGGCTCCACGCCCCCGCCGATCAACAGCGCGTCGGGGCTCCGCGACCGCATCGCGTCGACGGCCTCGTCGTCGGTCAAGACGCCGACCACCCCGTAGCCCGCCGGCTCCAGCAGCCCCGTCACGCGGCGCATGATCTCCGCGTGACGACCCACCACGAGAATCACCTTGGCTTGGTTGTCGCTCATGGCGCGGGGTCTTAACGGCGCGCGCGCACGCCCGCCGCGCCAAGCACGACCCTTTGCACCCCCGAGCCCCTGTGCTTTCTAGCCCGCGCGTGTCTCGGCTCCTCTTCGCGACCCTCCTCGGCTTCGGCCTCGTCACGTGCACGCGCACGCAGGTCGTCGGCAAGTGCACCGAGGACGCCGACTGCCCCATGCCCACGGCCGCCTGGCGCTGCGAGCCCGTGTCCGGCGCCTGTTACTGCCGCACGAACGACGCCTGCCCGCCGGCCCAGTTCTGCAACGTGGCGGGCTACTGCCAGGACCGCGCGGGCTGCGAGAAGAACGCCGACTGCCTGGACCCCTCGCTCTACTGCGACACGAGCGCGGGCACCTGCGTCAGCCGCGGCCGCTGCACGTCGGACATTCACTGTGGCCTGGGCGAGGTCTGCAACACCGCGCGGCAGGTCTGCGTCACCGGCTGCAAGAGCCACGGCGACTGCCCGGGCACGTCCTGCCGCTGCGGCGACGTGGCCTGCACCTGCACCGGCACCACCGCCCAAGAGCGCGCGGCCTGCCGCATCGGCGAGTGTGACTCCCAGTTCTGCGCCGACTCGACGTTCTGCCGCTTCGGCGAGATCTGCCAGGCCGACCCCGACGCCGGCTTCCCGCGCGCGCGCTGCACGTCCGACTTCGACGTCGACACCCGCCCGTACTGCGCCCGCTGCACCAGCGGCGGCGGCACGGACACCTGCGGCCGCGGAGCGAACTACTGCATCATCGACACGCGGACGGCCTCGACCTACTGCGGCGCCGACTGCAGCGAAGGCCAGCAGTGCCCCCGGGGCTACGGCTGCCGCGACATTCGCATCGTGCTCACGCGCTGGCAGTGCAGCGCCACCCAGGCCTGCCCGCCGATCCCTGCCTTCCCGTGCGGCCCGGACGCGGGCTGTCCCCGCGGCGGCGAGTGCATCATCGCGCCGGGCCAGCAGACGGGCTCCTGCGCCGGGCGCTGCCGGCTGCGCGAAGGCTCGAGCTTCGGCTACTGCAGCTGCCTCGAGAACCTGGACTGCCCGCAGCAGACCTGTAGCCAGGGCGAGTGCAGCATCAACCGGAAGCGCTGCGTCAACGACGTCGACTGCCAGCAGATTCGCTGCGTCGACTTCGACGGCATCGGCGCGTGCCACATCGGCGAGAACTGCACCCCCATCAACGGCCTGACCTGCCTCGAGGTGCAGTAGGCTAAAGCCCACACATGTCGTCGATGCAGACCCGCCTCCGGCAGCTCAAGCGGACGGCCAGGTACTTGAGGGGCTACTTCGACTTCGATCGCACCGGGAACGCGGTCACGCGGCGCACCGACTTCAGCAACTGCCCGCGGCCGGTGTTGCTGCTCTACGGCTTCATGTCGACCCGCAGCGTCTTCGAAGTCCTCGAGCACCGCCTGCGCCGCGACGGGTTCTGCGTCTGGAGCGTGAACCTGGGCGGGCTGATGGACGCGTTCAACACCCGCGGCATCGACGCGCTGGCGGAGTTCGTCCGCGACAAGGTCGAGCGCCTGTACGACCGCTTCCCCGGCATGGGGCCGCTCTCCATCATCGGCCACTCGAAGGGCGGCCTCATCGGCACGTACTACGTCAAGCGGCTGGGCGGCGACGCGCGGGTGCGCACGCTGGTGACGCTGGGCACGCCGCACAACGGCACGCCGTCGGCGTACGTCGGCATCGTCACGCACGGGCTGCTCTCGCGCAGCATCTGGCAGCTGACGCCGCGCTCGCCCTTCATTCGAAGGCTACGCATGGGCGCCTTCCCCAACGGTGTGCGGGTGACGTCGATCTTCTCCAAGGACGACAGCGTCAACCCGTACCCGGCCTGCGTGCTCGAGAACCCGGCGCTGGCGCCGGACCTGCGCAACGTGGAGATCGCCGGCATCAGCCACCGCGAGTTCGTCACCCGGCGGGCCGTGTACCAGGTCATTCGCAAAGAGCTGTTCGACGGCTACGGGCTCCCCGTTCCGGCGGAGAAGAAGCCCAACATGGTCTGCCTGAAGTGACGCCGGCCGCTGCTACAGTCGGGTGCGCGTGAAGCAGCCCTCTCGGTGGGACCGAATCCTGGACCAGAAGCCCAAGCCGCTCGCCGAGCACCTGCTCGACGAGGTGGCCAAGCTTTTCGCCGAGGACTTGAAGCAGTGGCCGCTGCCGGTGGAGTTCGAACAGCGCCCGGCGCAGGACTTCGCGCAGGCGCCGCG
Organism: Myxococcaceae bacterium; assembly: GCA_022842905.1. Classification (GTDB taxonomy): domain Bacteria; phylum Myxococcota; class Myxococcia; order Myxococcales; family Myxococcaceae; genus JALHOS01. The sequence goes on from JALHOS010000221.1 coordinate 6,196, forward strand.
GCCCGATGACCGGCTCTACGCCCAGGCGTTCCACCTGGCGGAGCTGGACCTGCAGCGCGAGCACGACGCGTACGACGACTACTTTCGCAACCAGCGCTACCTCGAGGCGGGCCTGACCGCGGCCGACAAGGCGACGCTGCTCTTCGTCTCGAGCTTCGTGGTGGAGCAGGCGCTCGCGCTCCAGGAAGCGACGCACACCAAGTTCACCCGCGCCGATCTCGTCTCGCTGTTACAGCGGACCCGGCGAAACTTCTTTCACCTCGAAGCCAAGGCCACCGCGTGAACACCGCTCCTCTGCCTGCCGCCGACCAACGCCTGAGCCAGGCGCCGCCGCCCAAGCGCCCGCCGCGCGTGCTTCCCAAGCCCAACGAGACCTGCTGGTGCGGCAGCGGCGACAAGTACAAGCGCTGCCACAAAGAAGACGACGCGGCGTACCTGCGCAACGAGAAGCACTGGCTGGACACGAACAAGGTCGTCCCGGGCGTCATTTCGCCCCGCCGCACCGTGCCGGGGCACATTCGCCTGCCGCCGTACGCGCTGACCGGCGATCCCGGCAGGCCGCCGGCGCGCTTCGTCTGCACGCCCGAGGAGATCGTCCGCATGCGCCGAGCCTGTCAGGCAGCGGCGAAGATCCTCCGGCAGGTCGGCGAGAAGGTGGCGGTCGGCGTGCCGACGGACGAGCTCGACGCCTTCGTGCACGAGCTGACGATCGAAATGGGCGGCTACCCGAGCCCGCTGAACTACCACGGCTTCCCCAAGTCGCTGTGCACGTCGGTCAACGAGGTGATCTGCCACGGCATCCCCGACAGCCGAAAGCTGAAGGACGGCGACATCGTCAACCTGGACGTCACCATCTACCTGGACGGCGTGCACGGCGACTGCAACGCCACCTTCGCCGTCGGGAGCGTCGACGAGGAGTCCAAGCAGCTCATGCAGGTGACGCGGGAATGCCTGGAGCTCGGCATTGCGGCGGTGAAGCCGGGGCGGCCGGTGAGCGACATTGGCCGGGCGATCGAACAGCACGCCACGGCGCAGCACTTCGGCGTGGTGCGCGCGTACTGCGGGCACGGCATCGGCGAGTTGTTCCACTCGTCGCTGCAGATCCCCCACTACTTCGACCCCAAGATGACCACGAAGATGGAGGTCGGCATGACCTTCACGATCGAGCCGATGATCACCGTCGGCACCTACGACTACTTCACCTGGGCCGACGACTGGACGGTCGTGACGAAGGACCTCAAGCGCTCCGCGCAGTACGAGCACACGGTGTTGGTGACCGAGACCGGCGGTGAGGTGCTGACCGTCGAAGCGCCGGGCTGAAGCACCGAGCCACGCCGCGGACGTCAGCCCTCTTCGCGGAGGGGGACCCCGAGCCGACCGCTCAGCCAGCGACCAAGCCAGTCCGGGTCCAGCTCGTCGCGGCTCGACGTGAGGGTGTGGGACCGACCGGTGACGATCGCGCTCAGGGTGTGCCAGTCGTCCCCATCGCTGTCCGTGCTGTGAACGAGGCGGAGCTCGGAGAGCGCCAGCCGCCGAGGCTCCACGGCGAACGGCCCGCTCCAGCCGAGCGCCAGCGTGCCGTCCTGCACCGTCCACGCACGACGCCAGCCCAAGAACCAGCCGGCCAGGGCCAGGCCTCCGAGCCCAGCGGCCAACACCACCGGGCTGCTCACGCGGGGGCTCAGGACGGCGATCGCCATGGCGGACGCCGAGAACGCCGCGAGGCACGCCGCGCCGAAGCGCCGCCCACCGGACGGAGGGAACACGACGACGGGCAGCGCTTCACCACCACCCGCCTCCAGCCACCCCGGCGGGAGCCGCGCCGCGCCCGGCCGAGGATCGAGGTCCAGCGTGCGCATGAGCCGAACCTGGAGCGCCGCCCGCTCCTCCGGCGTGCCCAGGCTCGAGATGCACAGCTTCTCGCCGCTCGTCGTCCACAACCAGAGCGCGCCACCCTTGGCCCGTTGGTGGACGCGGGCGACCTCCGACCGAGGCACGGAGCGCCACCGCCCGAACGGGAACGCGCGGAACGTCACTCGCGCTGGAGACAGCAGCACGTCGTCCCGTCCGGCCACACACCGACCCAGCTCGCGAAGGGCCCCGAGCCCGCCGACCGTCCACAAGGCCAGCCAGAGCAGCAGGAAGCTCGCCACGCCCAGCGCCTCGAGGCTCAGCGCGGCCCGGCCCTGCTGCACCAGCGTGACGGCCCCCTTGCCCAGCACGAGCAGCACCGTCAGCTCGCCAGCCGCCCACCCCGAGAGCCAGAACGTGAGGAACGCCGCCGTCAGCCAGCGGCGCGTCTTCAGCTCGATCCGTTCCGTCGTGGAGGTCGCGGCGTCCATGCACCGCGAGGCTGGCGCAGCCACATGGCGGGACGGTGACTGCGGCGTGACGACGGCGCAGCGGGTCAGCGCGTCAGGGCACGCGCAGCGTCAGGTTGATGGTCGGGTAGCAGGTCACCCCACCATCACAGGCGGCGTTCTCGGCCAGCGCCATCAGACCCGTCTCCACGCAGCCGCGCGAGAGCAGCTGCCCCGGGGGGTAGCGGGTCGTCGAGTCGGGCGCGCCGCCCCACAGCTCGACGTCGACCAGGTAGTCGGTCGTGGCGTTGGTGGTGTTGAGCTGCATGGAGACCGAAGGCTCCGTCATACCCACGGGCCGGTACAGCCACGCGGCCAGGTTGAAGCCCGCGTTCTCGAGCGCGGAGGACATCGCCCCGCGCGCCGTGGCCACGCGGGCGCAGGTGACGGCGCTCCCGTCCACGGCCTTCTTCTCGATGAGCCGCGCGACGAGCGTGCCCGCGAACAGATCGCCCGTCAGGCGCAGGTTGACCGACGTCTTCGCGCGGTACGACGTGCACTTGCCGCCTTCGCAGAAGGGCAGCGGCTGCTCGTTGTAGAAGTAGCCCGCATCGGACAGGCAGGCGGACTGCGCGGTACAGAGCCGGCCGCACTTGACGCAGGTGCCGTAGTAGCCGGCGTCGGTGTCCTTCACCGGGCAACCTTCTTTGCCCGAGCAGGCCACGTCGTCGCAGTCGACCTGGCCGTTGTTGTCGTCGTCGATCTTGTTCGCGCAGATCTCGGTGACGGCGTTGACCGGCGAGCAGGCGACGGTGAGCCCCGACAGCAGCAGCAGCAACGACGTACGGGTCATGGACACTTTCCGGTGCAAGAGCGATCGGCGGGCACGCAGGCCTGACCGCCGGTGGTGAGCGTGGAGCAGGTGAAGCCGCGCGGGCAGTCCTGGCCCATGCCGCAGGTCCGGCCGCAGTAGCTGTTCCCGTCGGCCAGCTGCACACAGCTCCCGCCTGGGCAGTCGGTGGCGACGGAGCACGGCGCGCAGAACGGGAAGGCGTCTCGGCCGCGGGTGCACTCGCTGCGCACCGGGTCGCACAGCTCGCAGGCGCCGCAGGCCGACGTCGCCTGGCAGGTCCGCGTGCCGCCGACGACGGGGCCTTCGCAGACGCGGCTCATGACGTTGCAGCGTTGATCGAGCGCGCAGCCCGCGTTGTTCGCGCACCCGGGCTGACACGAGAAGCGCATGCCGGACTGCTGGCAGCTGAAGCTCAGCGGACACTCCGCGTCGCGCTGGCAGAACGGCGTGCACCGGCCGACGGCGGCGCCAGGGGCCTTGGAGCAGACTTCGGTGCCGGCGCAGTCCGCGTCGGTGCGGCACTCGGACACGGGCACGCAGACCCGGTTGGCGCAGCGCAGCTGGGCGTTGCCGCAGTCGCTGTCGGACACGCAGTCGGCCACGCACAGCCGCACGCGGGGATCGCAGGTGGTGCCCAGCGGGCAGACCTGCTGCACCGCCACGCAGCGCCCGCGCGCGAGATCACACCGCTGGCTGCTGTCCAGGCACTCTTCGGTGCGGGTGCAGGCGCGCAGCGAGTCCGGGGTGCAGCCCTGGAAGTTCTTGCACGTCGGCTGGGTGCCGGCGGTGACGCGGCGGGGCCAGCACTGCTTGCTGCCTTCGAGCTGCTGACAGGTCGCGCCGCGGGGGCACTGCGCGTCGTCGGCGCAGGCTTTCCCGCAGAACTTGAGCGGCGCGCCGCTGGGCCCGGTGGCCGACGTCTCGGTGACGCAGTTGTCGTCTTGGCCGCCGCACTCCGTCGAAGCGCGGCACGGCTCGCAGAAGGCCTTGACGCTGGTGCAGGTGCGCGTCGACGGATCGCAGTACTCACCCGCGTTGCACACGGAGTCCTGCGTGCAGCCGGTGATCTCGCTGACACACAGCCCCGTGTAGTTGTTGCAGTACCGCGGCAGGCCAGTGCCGGGCTCGGGCAGGCAGCTCTCGTCCGACAGACAGATGCAGACGCGGCGCAGGTTGTCGCAGCGCAGGCCTCCACACTCCGCGTCGACGTTGCAGGACCGGCCGACCAGCTCCCCGCCCGCGTCCCGGACCGTGGGGCTCGACGGCGTCGTGCGCGGCGTCGGGCACGCGAACAGCGCGGTGCAGAGGAGAGCGGCGGCGACCGAGCGGGACATACGGCCGGGGCTCCTAGCCTCAACGCCCGAGGGGGGCAACGGGCGGGTGGAGTCTGCGTGCTCCACGCGCGCTCGGACGGCGCACGGGCGGAGCTCCGCCGCCAAGCGCGTGAAAGGCGTCACGCGTGGGGCTGGCGCTGTCCCTGCACTGCGAGCCGACCACGGCGCGAGGAGCGGAGACGACGGGCGTCGCCGCGCGCGGCGGGGGCCGAGCGAAGGTTGGGGGAGCCGAGAATGGTGAGCATCAAGGGGAACGGGGCGCAGGTCGACGCGTGGAGCGAGGTGACGAGCGCCGGGGCGCCACCGCCGCCAGTGCCGATCGCGGTGAAGGAGGGCGTGGTGCGGCAGCTGCCGGTGACGCAGGGCAGCCTGCCGGCGTGCGGGCCGGTCGCGCTGCACCTGGCGTTGCAGCGGTTGGGGCTGTTCGTCGACTGGGGGCTGCTGGACCAGCGGCTGCGCGCGGGCGGGCCGGGCACGGCGGAAGGCACCATCGTGGAGGAAGCGCGCCGGCTGGGCCTGCAGGCGGAGGTCTACAACCACGGGTCCTTCGACGCGCTCGCACAGGCGACGGCCCGGGGTGATGCGGTGCTGGCGATGGTGGACGTGGGCAAGTACCAGGCGGGCGTGCTGCAGCCCGGCTCCAACTGGGACGCGGCCTGGCACTGGGTTCACGTGACGCGCGCCTTCACCGACGCCAAGGGGCAGCGCTGGGTGGAGTTCGAGAACCCCTGGGGGACGACCGAGCGACTGGCGTACGAGCGCTTCGAACGGTGCTGGGACGACTTGCAGGCGCTTGGACTGCCCATGGGCTACGACAAGGCGTACGTCCGGCTCGCGCGGCCGACAGCGCCGAAGCTGCCGCCCAGCCAGCTCGACGGGGTCGACGGCATGAGCCAGCTGACACACGGCGCGAACACGGTGGTGCGCGGCTTCGGCGGTGAGGGGCTGGGCCGGGTGCTCGAGGGGATCTGGAGCGTGCTGACCGCGCTGCCGCGGGCGCTCGACAACCTGCTTCGGGCGATCTTCGGGGGTTGAAGAGAGCGCTGAGGACGGACGAGGGCGGCGGCGTTAGCGTCGGACGGATGGAGACTCAGCGCGCTCAGCTCGTCCTCGCCGTCCTCGGCTTCGTGTTGGTGCTCTCCAGCTGTGTCGACGTGGGGCCAACGGGCGAGGACGCTGGCGGCCCGCGCATCGACGGGGGCGGAACTGCGGGGAGCGGCGGGACTGCGGGGAGCGGCGGGACTGCGGGGAGCGGCGGGACTGCGGGCAGCGGCGGGACTGCGGGCAGCGGCGGGACTGCGGGCAG
>JALHOS010000222.1 GCA_022842905.1 Myxococcaceae bacterium
ACCGCGGGCGCCTTGGGGGCCGTCGGCGCGGCCGGCGTCGGGGAGGGGGCGGGGGTCGACCCGACGAGCAGCGCGGCGATCAGGAGCACCATGGCGTCGAAGCTTCAGTGCACGCCCCGCGCCGAAGCGCCGTCGGTCGGGGAAACTGGCGGTTGCGTGGCGCGCTCCCGGGGTCGCGGTTGGCCCATGGCGCGCCAGGGCTCTGACGAGTCGGTGCCGCGCTCAGCGTGCGGCGGGCACGAGCGTCTTGGCGAGCGTCTCGAGCGTCGTCGGCAGCCCGCTGGCTTCTTCCGGTGCTTGGCGGAGCCACGCGCGGAGCGGGCCGATGCACTTGAGCGCCCGATCGACCCGCGGGTTGCTGCCCGCTTGGTACGCGCCGACTTCGACCAGATCCGCGGCCTCTTGGTAGGCCGCCAACACGTCCCGGGCGCCAAGCGCCAGCTGCTGGTGGTCCTTGCTGGCGACGTCGGTCATGCAGCGGCTGACGCTGGCGAGCACGTCGATCGCCGGGAAGTGCCCCGCCTGTGCCAGCTTGCGCGACAGCACGACGTGGCCGTCCAAGGCGGCGCGCGCAGCGTCGGTCACCGGGTCGGCCAGATCGTCGCCTTCGGCGAGCACCGTGTAGAGCGCGGTGATGCTCCCGGGCCCCGCGTCGTTGCCGGCGCGCTCGACCAGCCGCGGGAGCGCGGCGAACACACTCGGTGGGTAGCCCTTGGACGTCGGCGGCTCGCCCGCGGCCAGCCCGATCTCCCGCTGCGCCATGGCAATGCGCGACAGGCTGTCGACCAGCAGCATCACCTTCTTGCCCTTGGCTCGAAAGTGCTCGGCGATCGCCGTGGCGGCCATGCCGGCGCGCACCCGCATGAGCGGCGGCTCGTCGCCGGTGGCCACGACGACCACCGCGCGGCGCCGGCCTTCCGCGCCGAGATCGCGCTCGACGAACTCGCGGACCTCGCGGCCGCGCTCGCCGATCAGTCCCACCACGATCACGTCGGCCTGGGCGTGGCGGGCGATCATGCCGAGCAGCACCGACTTGCCGACGCCCGGGCCCGCCATGACCCCGACGCGCTGGCCTTCCCCGAGCGTCAGGCACCCGTCGAGGGCGCGCACCCCGAGTGGCAGCGGTCGGTCGATGCGGCGCCGCTGCATGGCCGCCGGAGGGGCGCGCGACAGCCGCGTTCGCTCTCGCAGCGACAGCCGAGGGCCGCCGTCCAACGGCCGCAGGCGCGCGTCGACGATGCGGCCGATCAGCTCGTCACCGACCAAGATCTCCGCGGCGCTCGCGCGCGGGATCACCGCGCAGCCTTCGCAGATGCCGTCGAGATCACCCAGCGCCACGAGCAGCGCCGTGGCGCCGTTGAACCCGACCACCTCGGCCTCGACGATGGCGCCCGACGGCGTGCGGATCTCACACGCGGTCCCCAACGGCACGCTCGGGAGCGACGCTTCGAGCACCAGCCCCGTGGCGCGGACGATGCGACCTTGGACCACCAGCGTCTGCGCCGCGCTCAGGCTGCGCCGCAGGTGCTCCAGGTCGACGCCCGCCTTCACGCGGCCTGATCCTCGATCGCCTCGCCCAGCTCCCGCGCGGCCTCGGCCAGGCGAGTCGACAGGCGCGCATCGACCGTGTGGTGCGCCGTTTGAACCAGCACGTCGCCGCGCTCCAGCGTCGGGTCTGGCACCACCCGCACCGTCGCCATGGACAGCGACGCCTGCGGGATCGCCTCGAAGCGCGCCGCGTCGTCCGGGTGGAGGTGCACGGCCAGCTGCGTCGAGTCACCCGCGCGGCGAATGGCCGCCTTCACCAGGCCAAACAGCGAATCGATGTTGGTCGTCACCTCGCGCTCGAGGATCGCCCGGGCCACCATGAGGCCGATCTCCAGCGAGTCGGAGCGCGCCTGCTCGGCCAGCTGTGCGGCGGTCGCGCGCAGCTCACGGATCGCACCTTCGACGGCCGGCGACAGGGGCGGCGGCGCGAAGCGGGCCTGCGGTGGAGACGGGCGGGGCGGAGGCACCGAGCTGGGGGGCGGCAGCGCGTGCACGCTCGCCAGCGAGGAGGGGGACTGCACGGCGGGGGCGGGCTGCGACGTCGGCGCGGTCGCCAGCGGTGGCGCCGCTTGTCGCCAGGGCACGGCGCGCACCTTGTCGTCGCCGGTCAGCTGGTGCGGCGCGCTGATGGCGGGCTGGACTCCGTCGAGGAACTGGGGGCGGCGTGGGCTCATGGCGCGTCACAACATCTTGTCGGTGGGGCGGACGATGGTGATGCGGCCCTTCTCGGCCGCCTCGATGCAGACCTTGGCGATCTCGGCCTGCGCGGCCTCGACGTCGGACAGCTTCACCGGGCCCATGGCCGACAGATCGTCCTGCAGCAGCTCGGCGGCGCGCGACGACATGTTCTTGAGGAACTTGTCGCGGACCTCGGGGCTGCCGCCCTTGAGCGCCACGGTGACCTGCTTGAGATCGAGGTCCTTCATGAGCGTCTGCAGATCGCGATCGGACAGGCGGTTGAGATCTTCGAAGGTGAAGAGCTTGCCGCGCAGCTCGTTGGCCAACGTGGGCTCGTCCTTCTCGATGCTGGTCAGGATCTCCGACTGCTGCGCCGACGGGCTGCGGCGCAAGATCTCCAGCGCCGCGTTGCGCCCGTCGAGGCGTCTCATGCCCTCGGCGACCAACGCCTGAAGCTCGTGGGTGAGCGCGTGCCGCACCTCGCGCAGGACCTCGGGTGAGATCGCCTCCACCACCGCCATGCGGCGGACGACCTGGGGCCGCAGCGTCAGGGGGAGCAGATCCATCACCTGCGCGGCGCGCTCCGGGGTCAGGCCGCTGAGCACGACGGCGATGGTCTGCGGCTGTTCCCGGGCGAGCACCATGGCCAGCGACTCCGCGTCGGCGCTGGCGACGGCGCCCAGCAGCTCCTCGGGCCGCTGGGCCGGCGGCGTCGCGTCGAACGTGCGCTTGGCGGTGTCTTCACCGAACGTCTCCACGGCGAGCTTGCGCAGCACCGTGTCTCCGCCCAGCGCGTCGACCCCTGCCTGCTGCATGGCGTCGCAGAACGTCGTCAGCGCGTCGGGGACGGCCAGCGGCGTCTTCTTCAGCTCCTTGGCCCCCAGCGCGATCTGCCGCACTTCGAGCTCGGTCAGCGAACGGAAGACCGCCCCTGCGAGCTCCTGGCCCAGGCCTACCAGCAAGGCCGCGGCGCGCTTGGCACCCGGCCCGGCGGAGTCGATCCACGGCAGCTCGGGGGCCGGTTCCTTCGTCGACTGCTTGGACTCGCTAGCCATGTTCCGCTCCCTTGGGGGCTTCGAGGTCGGCGCCCAGCCACGTGCGCACCAACATCACCGCGCGCTCTGGATCTTCGCGGACGAGCGCCCGCGCCTTCTCGCGGAGCTCGGCGATGGGGTCCACGAGCAGCGCCTTGGGGGCGTCCGGCAGCGCCTTGGTGGTCGCCGCCTCGCCGTCCACCGTCGCTTGGCCCTGCGCTCGCGCTTCGAGCTCGCCGACCTTGGCGCCGGGGGTCAACACCAGCGGCTCGGGCTGGGCCGCGGACCGACGACGCAGCAGGAGGAAGCCGGCGATCAGCAGCGCCAGCACGCCCAGGCCGCTCACCGCGTAGGTCACCACCGGCGTCTTGGGCGCCTCGGCCACCAGCTCCGGCACGTCCGTCGACTTGCCGAAGACCTGGCTGGAGATCTCCAGCTGATCGCCGCGACCCTCGTCGAAGCCCACCGCCTTGCGCGCCAGCTCACCCAGCCGCGTCACGTCGGCGGCGTCACGCCCTTTGCCTTCGACGCCGTCGACGAGGATCGCCACAGACAGCTTCGTCAGCCGCGGGAGCTTGGCGACCGTCGTCGTCGTCGTCTTGGAGATCTCGAAGTTCTTCACTTCGTCTTGGTTGTTGCTGGTGCCCTGGCTCGTCGGAGACGCGGCCGGCGCCTGCGGCGGGAGCGGCACGTTTGCCTGCGCGCCAGCGACGCCCTGGAGCGTGTTGGTCTGATTCGAGGCGCTCTGCGCCGTCTTGCGTTCGCTGCGCAGCGCGACCTGGTCGGGGTCGAACAGCTCGGCGCTCTGGCTGACCTGGCTGTGATCGATCGTCGCCGTCACCTTGGCGATCACCGCGCCCTGGCCGACGACGGGCTCCAGCAGCGAGACGATCCGCTGTTCGAAGTCGCGCTCGAGCTTGCGCTGGTACGACGCTTCGGGCGAGTCCCACGCGCTGTCGGCGGACAGCACCGCGCCGCGGCCGTCGAGCACCGTCACGCCCTCGGGCGGGAGCCCGGGCACCGCGGACGACACCAGGTGCCGAATGCCGGCCAGCTCACGATCCGCCAGGCTCCGCCCCGGCTGGAGCAGCACCACCACGCTCGCCGACGGCTTCTTGTCCTCGTCGCGGTACAGGCCCTTCTCGGCCAGCGCCACGGTCACCCGCGCGCTCTTGACGCCGGTGAGGCGGCCGATCGTGCGCGCCAGCTCTCCTTCGATCGCCCGGCGCAGGTTCACGCGCTGGGTGAACTCGCTGACGCCGAGGTCTCCGCGGTCGAACAGCTCGAAGCCGACGCCACCGCCGCGCGGCAGCCCCGCCGTCGCCAGGACGATCCGCGCGTCGTACACGCGGTCCGCGGGCACCGCCAACGCACCGCCGCTCGCGTCCAAGCGATGGGGAACCCCCGCCGTCTTGAGCAGCGCGCTGGCCTCGGCGGAGTCTTCTGGCGAGAGGTTGGTGAAGGCGTACTGGTAGTCGCCGCGGCCCGACGCCATGAGGCCCACGCTGCCCGCGATCGCCAGCGCGGTGAGCAGCCCCGCGACGAGCGCGACGCGCAGCCCGCCGGGGAGGCCCCCGAAGCGGCCAGGCAGTTCCTTGAGCTGGGTGAGCAGGCTCTCCATGGCGTCACACCGTCATGCGCATCACTTCGTTGTAGGCGTCGACGACCTTGTTCCGGACCTTCACCGCGACCTTCATCGTCACGTCGGCCTTCTCGAGCGCGAGCATCGTCTCGTGCAGGTTGCCGCCGCCCCCGGCGAGCTGCTGGGCCTGACCGTCCGCTTCGAGCTGCGCCTGGTCCACGTGCTTCACCGCGTCGGCGAGCAGCTCGCCGAAGGACTCGCCCTGCGCCTCTCCCACCGCGCTCGGGGTGCCGCGCTCCGGCTGGACCAACGGGACTTCGACTCCCTGCAGGCTGACGGTCTTCATGGGTTACCTCGCGATGTCGAGCGCGCGCTGCGCCATGGTCTTGAGCGTGTCCACCGCGGTGGCGTTCGCCTCGTAGCCGCGCTGCGCGGAGATCAAGTTCACCGTCTCGTGCACCGGGTTGACGTTTGGGAAGGTGACGAAGCCGTCCACGTCGGCGTCGGGGTGGCCAGGCGCGTACACGCGCTTGCCGGGCGTCGGGTCTTCCACCACCTGCGCCACCGCCACGCCCACGGCCTGCGGCTCACCGGGCGACAGGTTCTGCTCGAAGCTCTCGGCGGCGAGCACCGGATCGCGGCGCTTGTAAGGCAGGCCGTCGGGGCCGCGGGTGGACTCGGCGTTGGCCAAGTTCGACGCGGCGACGTTGACGCGGGTGCGCTGGGCCGAGAGGCCGGACGCGCTGACGTGGAGGGCGGTGAGGAAGTCCATGACGTGCCTTTCGTGCTTCAGCCGACGCCGTCGGTCGCGACGTACCGGAGGATTGAGAGCTTCTTGCTCGCCGTGCGCGCCGCCGCGCCGTAGAGCAGGCCGTTGCGCGACAGCTCGACCATGGTCTTGTCGAGGTCGACGCCGTTTCCGTCGAGGCCGGCCATGTCGGCGTCCGGGGTCGGCTCGACCGAAGTCGCTGGGGCCTGGGTCGGCCCTTCCACGCTCAGGTGGGCGGGGTGCGCCGGCGCGTCCGCCGTCGGCGCGTCGGGCCGGTCCGCTGCGCGCGCCTGGGCCAGCGCGCGATCGAACGGCAGATCCTTCGGCTGGTAGCCGGGCGTGTCGACGTTGGCGAGGTTGCCGGCGATGACGTTCTGCCGCTGCAGGCGGACGTCGAGCGCGTGCTCCAGCGTGCGCAGCGTGGCGTCGAAGAGCTTCATGGGGTCAGGCCTCCACCTGGGGCTGCGCCGGGTCCGGGTTCGCGGAGCTCGTCGGTCGGCCGTTGAGCTTGATGCGCAGCGTGCGCAGCCCCAGCCCCAGCAGCTTGGCGGCGTGGGTGCGGTTGCCCTGCGATCGCCGCAGCGCTTCGGCAATGGCCAGCCGCTCGAGCTCGGCAAGATCGAGCGGCAGGTGCGCGGGGAAGCTGCCTTCACTCGGCGTCGCTTCGTCTCCCAGGCCCAGCGCGCCCTCGTCGAGCTGCGCGGCGTGCGAGCGAATGCAGGCGCGCTCGAGCAGGTTGGCCAACCCGCGCACGTTGCCGTCGAACGTCTGGCGGGTCAGCCGCGCCAGCGCGCGCGCGGTCAGCTGCCGCGGAGGGAGGCCCAGGCCTCGCACCGCCGTTTCGAGCAGCGCCGCGCACAGCCTGGGGAGATCGGCGGCGCGCTCCGTCAAGGGCGGCACCCGCAGCGGGAACACGTCGAGGCGGTAGTACAGATCGGCACGGAAGCGGCCTTCACGGACTTGGACGGGGAGGGCCGGGCTCGCGGTCGCGACCAGCCGAGCCGAGAAGCCCCGCTCGAGGAGGCGGAGCACGGACCCCTGCAGGTCGAACGGGAGCGATCCCACGTCGTCGAGGACCACCGTGCCGGCGCCGTTCAGCGCGGCCTCGAGCGTCGCCAGATCCAGCGCCAGCGCGCTGAGTACGTGCAGCGGCTGGGCGGCGCGCCCCGAGCGTTCGTGGAGCGCCCGGGCGACCAACGTCTTGCCTGTGCCGTGCTCGCCGACGATCAGCACCGTCGCCTTGGTCGCGGCGACGTCGTGAAGCGCGCTGACCAGCTCGCGCATGGCCCCGCTGTCGGCGATGAGCTCGTTCATGGAGTCGGGCTCCCAGGGCTGGTGGCGGCGCGGCTCTTGAGGACGGCGACCTTCGCGAGCTCGGCGGTGGCTTCAGCTTCGTCCACGGCCGCCATCGCGGGGGCCGGCTGCGGCGCGACGGCTGGCTTGCGGCTCGGTCGGCCTTGGAGGCCACGAACCGAGGCGACGGCGCGGCGCACGGGCGCCCAGGCAGCGCTGCTGGTGCGGCCGCGGAGCTTCGACTCGGCGTAGTCGAGGATCACGTTGGCGCGCACCGGATCCTTCGCTTCCAGGAACAGGCGAGCGGTCTTGAGCAGGTGTTGCTCGAGCTCGGCCGGGGCCACGAACGGCGTCGCCGCGGAGTAGAGCGCTCCAGCGAACTTGGGCGCGCCCAAGGCCTGGGCCGCGCTCGCGGCGATCAGGCTCACTTCGGCTTCGTGGGGGCCTTCACGAACGCCGTCGGTCATGAAGATCCGCAGGCCGTCCAGGCGCGTCTCGTCCTCCTCGGACTCCAAGGCCACCTGCGCCAAGCGCTGGCACAAGCCTTCGGCGCCGGTGCAGAGCGCGGTGTCCGTCGCCAGCTCGTTCGCCAGCCGACCGATCGCCGGCTCGACGTGCCCAGCGGCGACGTCGCGGCGCACGCTGATCAAGAAGAGTTCGGCGCGCAGCGGCCCGCTCAGTCCGCCCAGCTCCGCCGCAACCTCCGCCTGCGGGCCCGAGAGGCACGTTCCGATGAGGGTGCAGCTGCGCGCCCTCGCCAGGCGTCCGACTGGACCGGCGGTGGTGGGGATCAGCGCGTACTGCGCCAGGCCCGTCTCCAAGTCACCACGCCGAATCGCGAGATCACCCAGCCGAAGACGCGCGAGCAGCGTGTCCGGCCCGCCCAGCGCCTGTTCGAACAGCGCTTCGGCTTCGGCGAGCTTGCCGTCGCCCAACAGGCACTCGCCGCGCGGCGCCAACGACTTGCCGGGGCAGTCTTCGGGAATGCCGAGCGCCTTGAGCGGCCAGGGGCGCAGCGGCAGATCGTCGCCGCCGGTCGACGGTGGCACGCCCTGGAGCAGGCGCACGTCCAGGTACGGCCCGTTCTTGTCCGTGGCGCTCGTCGCCCAGAGGCGCCGCGAGGTGCAGCGCAGCACGGTGCGGTCGCGCTCTTCGAGGACGGTGGGGCACAACGTGCTCGACCGGTCCTTCAGGATCTTCGGCTGCGTGACGATGATCCGGCCGAGCAGCGGATCGACCTGGACCTGGGCGGCGGTGATCGGGCGTGTCAGCGCGACGCGCTCGAGCGCCTGCGTGAAGCCCGTCGGCGGCATGGCCACTGCTGTCGCGATCACCCAGGAGATCATGTGCGCTGGCTTCTGCTGCGGGTGGCCAAGAAGGTTCACTGCGGCGGTGGGTCCGGCGCGTCGAAAGTGACGGCCGCACCGAAGTCGTGTCGTGCGGCGGCGCGTCAGGCCGCTCGCTGGCGGCGGCGGAGCTTCTCGACGAGCGTGGTGCGCTGCAGGCCCAGCATGTCGGCGGCGGCCTTGCGGTTGCCTTGGGTCTGGTGGAGCGCGGCGGTGATGTAGAGGTCTTCGAGCGTCCGCAGCAGCCCCGGCAGGTCGATCGGGAAGGTCGCCTTCTGCGCCTTCTCGATGAGCTCGGCCGGCATCGGCAGCGGCTGGCTGGGCGTGGGGAAGGACTGCATCGGGCCGTCGTCGAGCACGTCGCTGACCGCCGGCCCGGCGTTGACCGGCGTGGGCTCGGACGGCGACGGGACGACGGTCAGCGTGGGCAGCGCCGCTTCGGCGCGCATCGCCGCTTGCCGGACGTGAGGCGGGAGATCCGACACGCGCACCAGCGGCCCTTCGGTGCACACGCTCACGCGCTCCACCAGGTTCTCCAGTTCGCGCACGTTGCCGGGCCAGCCGTGGAGCTCGAGCGCGCGCACCGCCGCAGGCTCGAGCGCGCGGGTCTCGCCGCGCGACGTCCAGAAGTGGTTGAACAGCCGCATGATGTCGCCACGCCGGGCGCGCAGCGGGGGCAGTTCCACCGGGCACACCTGCAGCCGGTAGTAGAGGTCGCGGCGGAAGCGGCCCGCTTCGACCTCGGCGGCCAGGTTCTTGTTCGTCGCGGCGATCAGCCGGAAGTTGGCCGACACGCTCTCGGCGCTGCCGACGGGCTCGTACGTGCGCTCCTGCAGCAGCCGCAGCAGCTTGACCTGCAGCGCGAGCGGCATCTCGCCGATCTCGTCGAGGAAGAGCGTGCCCCCTTCGGCGACCGCCACCCGGCCCTTGCGCGTGCTGATCGCGCCGGTGAACGCCCCGCGCACGTGGCCGAAGAGCTCACTCTCGAGGAGCGTCTCGGGGATCGCGCCGCAGTTGACCGGCACGAAGGCCTTGCGCGCCCGCGGGCTGCCGTCGTGGATCGCGCGGGCGAAGACTTCCTTGCCCGTGCCCGTCTCGCCCGTCAGCAGCACCGTCGACTCGGTGGGGGCGATCTTCTGGACCGCCTTGAGGACCTCGACCAGCGGCGAGTCGGGGCCATGCACGAGGCTGGGGGCGGCCGACAGCTGCGCGGGTGAGACGACGGCGAGGGTTGGGCTCATGGGCACTCTCTTGTTGGGCTGGAGGAGCGACGACGGGCCGCCATTGAGCAACCGCTTTGCCACCTGAGAATCCGCAACGAATTCACGTCAGTGGGGTGACGCGACGGAGCCGTGGCTGGGGTGCCCGGCGACCCACGCAGGCGGACGTCCCCGGGGTCCTTCGTGACTGCATGGTGTGTCGGCACCCACCGCAGTGACGGCTTTCGTGGCGGTAGCCGCGCACCCCGCCCGTCGCCAGGTACTCGGGTCATTCGTGCCCGCGGGGCGTGGCTTGGCCCGGTTGCGAGGTGGGGCCGGGCGGGCGCGAGTTTGCACACGGTGCTTCCCGCCCATGTCCGCAGCGGTCGCGCCCATGCTCGAGGTGGTTCCAGCCGAAGAAGGCTTTCGGACGCTGATCGACCGGCTGCCGATTGGCCTGGTCTGGCTGGATCGATCCGGGGAGTGGAAGGACTGGAACGAGTCCGCCGACGCCGTCCTCCACACCCAGGCCGCGAGCAAGGTGAAGGACACGGTGAAGCGGCTGTGCGCGGCTGCCTTCCAGAGCCACACGTGTGTGGAGACGGCGGTGGAGCTGCAGCCTGGCGAGCGCATGACCGTCGCGGTCGCGGTGGATCGGAGCGGCGCCGGGTTCGTGGCGGTGCTCGATCGTCGAAGGCTCGAGCGAGCGCGGGCTGAAGTCGGCGCGCTCCATTCGTTCGTGCGGGCGTTGGCCCAGCCGCGATCGAAGGAAGACGCGATTCGTCGGGCGCTGGTGGCCGCGCGGGAAGCGCTCCCGCTGGTCCACCTGGCCTGCTTCACGCCGGGCCCGGGGCGCACGCTGAGCTGCGTGTCGTCGGTCGGCATCAGCGAAGCGGATCTGGCGCCGGTGCGGTCGATCGATCTCGACGGCCAGGACAACTTGCTCACGCTCGCCTGCAAGTACGCGCGGCTGATCCACGTGGCCGACGTGGCGAACGCGCCGGCGCCGGTGCCCAGCTTCGTGTCGCGGGGCCTGTCCATCGTCGCGCTGCCGGTCGGCCAAGGCCAAGCCCACGGGGTCTTGGCGGTCACCGCGGCGAAGGGCGCGCTTCAGGACGGGACGCTGCGGGTGATCGAAGCGCTGGCTGACACGCTGGGCGCCATGTTGGGCATGGCCGTCATCGAGGCCGACGTGGCGCGGGCGCGGGCCGTCGCTTCGCAGCAGGAGCGGCTGGCGACGATCGGGCAGCTCGTCGCGGGCGTCGCCCACGAGATCAACAACCCGCTCGCGTTCCTCAAGTCGAACCTCCACTCGCTCAAGTCGGATCTGGCGGACCTCGAAGGTGTCGCGCCCAAGGCGGTGCTCGAAGACGCCGGCGCGATCGTCACCGAGAGCCTGGACGGCGTGGCGCGCATCGAGGTGTTGGTTCACGCGCTGAAGGGCACCGCGCGGCAGCGGCATGAGCATGTTCGCTTCGACGTGGCTCGGGCGGTGACGGAGGCGGTGACGATCTTCCGCGGCGCCAAGAAGTCCGAGGTGGAGATCAGCGCGGACGTGGCCGAGCTTCCTCCGGTGATCGGCTCGGCGTCTGGGTTGGGGCAGGTGGTGCTCAACCTGCTCCAGAACGGGCTGGACGCCATGTCCAGCAAGCCGCGGGGCACGCGCAAGCTCGAGGTGTCGGCGAAGGCCGCAGGTGGGCTGGTGACGATCGGCGTCCGCGACGAGGGCAGCGGGATCCCCGTCGAGGTGCAGGCGCACATGTTCGACGCGTTCTTCACGACGAAGGAGCAGGGGAAGGGCACCGGCCTGGGCTTGGCGATCTGCAAAGAGATCGTCGAGGGCATGGGCGGGCGCATCGAGTGCGACACCGGCGAGGAAGGCACGGAGTTCCGGCTGCAGCTCCCCGCGGACGAAGGGGACGATGACGCTGGGCTGGGGCTGCGGCGCGCTGACAGCTGAAGCGGGCCCCGTAAAGCTGCTTCCTCGCCTGGGCCATGTGACGCTGCGGCTCGTCCGCGCGCGGCGTGAGGTGTCGGACGGGGGCTGGCGGTGGGCCGCGCCTTCCCAGGGCCTGCGGTGTAGGGTGCGCGCCCGGGCGCTGCGCCCCCCTGCTCATGGCCTTCTGTCACCAGTGCGGCAGCCCTCTCGTCGACAAGGCCGTCTTCTGCGTCAAGTGCGGCGCGCGGCTCGTCGAGACGGCGGTGGCTCTGGCAGCAGCGCAGTCAGCGCCCGCCACGGTAGCCCCTGCGGCCGGCCCACCTCCGACGGGCGGCGCCGCGACGCTCGCCGCGAACACGAAGCTGGGCGCGTACAAGATCGTCGCGCTCATCGGCCGCGGTGGGCAGGGCGCGACGTACAAGGCTGAGCAGGTCGCCCTCGGTCGGCCGGTTTGCATCAAGGTCCTCCACGCCCACCTGGCGAAGGACTCCCATTTCGCCGCGCGCTTCAGCCAGGAAGGGCGGGCCACGGCGGCGATCCGCCACCCGAACGTCGTCGGCGTG
>JALHOS010000223.1 GCA_022842905.1 Myxococcaceae bacterium
TGCCGCGTCGATCACCAACGAGGCCAGCGCTCCTTGGCGGACGTTCCCGACGAAGACAGCGCCGAGGAACTCACGCTCGGCCTGGGTCAGCGGCGCGACGAGCTGACCGAGAAGCTCCTTCCGCCGCAGCGTCGAGCCGCTTCCGCGCACGGCCCCGACATCTTCGAGCGCGCGGGCGACGTGCTCCAGCGTGGGGCTCTGGGCGTCGGGCGGGGCGGGCGGCGCGTGGGTCAGCACGTCCTGCACGGTGGCCCAGCCGACGCCCAGCTTGCCGAACGGGAGCTCCCCGGAGAGGAAGGCGACGCCGAGCCGGACCTCCGCGGGTGACAGCCGAGCCAGGCAGGCCTCGAGGATCGCTTGCTTGGCGTTGCGGCCTCGCTCCTTGGCGACGCGGTCGGACGTGTCGGCGAGCTCGGCCAGGCGCATGGCGGCGCGGGCTTAGCGCGGAAAGGAGCGGTGCCGGCGCTTTGCGTGATCGCGGCGCGGGCTTGGTCACATCCGATCTGCGAATGGCTGCCGCCGCGACGCAAGACGCCGTGCTCGGCCCGGGGGTCTGTCTCCCCCCTGAATGCGGCTGGCGCGACGCAGCCCGAGCGAACTCGACCGCCACGCTCACGCAGCTCGAGCTGACTCCGCTGCAGCGCGGCATGCTCGCGACGGCGCTCAGCGAGCCGACGGCTGGGGCCGACGTGAGCCAGGTCGTCATTCGCACGCACGAAGGGCTGGACGTCGGTGCGCTGGCCGCGGCGTGGCAGCGGCTGGTGGACGAGATCCCCGCCCTGCGCGTCGCGTTCGACTGGCGATCGCAGGGCCAGCCCGTGCAGCGAATCACCGAGGCCGTCACGCTGCCATTGGTGCGCCCCGCTGCCTGCCTCGACGACTACCTGGCCGCCGATCGGGCGACGCCGTTCGACTTGAGCCGTGCGCCGCTCATGCGCCTGGCGCTGCTCGGACAGCCGGGGCTCGAGCAGCAGCTCGTGTGGACGGTGCACCACGCGATCATGGACGGGCGGAGCATCTTCTCGGCGCTCAGGCGCTTTCAGGTGCTCTACCAGGCACGGCTCGACGGCCGGAGCCCTCCGGCGCTGCGCGTGGGGGACGGGCTCCAAGCGCTGAAGGCCCGACTCGAGAGCGTCGACCGCGCCGAGGCCCAGGCCTTCTGGCGTCGCCAGCTCGACGGCCTGGGCGCCCCGCCTCCGCTGCCGCTGTGGTCGCCTCGCACCGACGTCGCCACGCTGGTTGGGCGCAGCGTGCACCAGGAAATCGAGCGCGTGCTCGACGAAGCCCTCACGACGCGGCTGCACGCGCTGGCCAGGGAGCACCAGGTCACGTTCAACACCGTCGTGCAGACGGCTTGGGCGCTCACGCTGGGGTGCTTCACCGGAGAGCGCGACGTGCTGTTCGGGTCCACCCGGGCTGGCCGGCCGCTGTCGGCTGTCGATGGCGCTGAGCTGCTCGGGAACTTCATCTGCTCGGTGCCCGTGCGCGTCCGAATCGACCACGGGCAACCCTTGTCGCAGCTGCTCCGGCAGGTGCGTGCCGGCTGGGTTCAGAGTCGGCCCTACGAGCTCGTCAGCCCCAGCGAGCTCCAGACCTGGGCCGGGCTGCCGACCGCGCAGCCGCTCTTCGAGACGTCCGTCGGCGTCGAGCGCCACTGGCTGGAGGCCGCGCTTCGCCGGGACGACCCGGCGTGGACACAGCGACAGGTCGTGTTGATCGGCCGAGCCCCGCTGCCGCTGATGCTGCTCGCGTACGCCGAGCGCTCCGCGGTGCTGCGGCTTGCCTTCGACACCGAGCGAATCGGGCCGGAGCTGGCGGCGAGCCTGCTGTCGACGGTGGCCGGTCTGCTCGAAGAGATGGCGCGCAAGCCGAACGCCGCGGTCGGAGCGCTGCGCTACGTGGTGACCCCACCGGCGCCGCAGCCGGTCGCGCCCTCGTCCCGGTGTTCGACGTTCCCGGAGTTGCTCGAGCACGTGACGTGGGAGCGCTTGGACCAGCCCGCGGTCGAGCACCGCGGTCGGCAGCTCAGCTACGGACAGCTGTGGGAGCAGGCCACCGTCCTGGCTGGCGCCCTCGCTGCGCGTGGTGTGCGCCCCGGCGACGCGGTCGTGGTGGTGGTGGAGCGAGGCCTCGACCTGGCGCGGGTCGTGGTCGCGCTCAGTCGCTTGGGGGCCGTCTACACGCCGATCGAGCCACGGCACGCGGCGACACAGCTTCCTGGCGCGCTCGGCTATTCGAAGGTGCGCTGCGTCCTGGCCAGCTCCGAGTCGGCCTTGCCGCCGAGCACGGTGCCCGTGCTGCGCCTCGACGAGCTCGTGCTCGAAGCGCGGCCGTTCCACGGGCCGAGCGCAGACAGTCCCGCCTACGCGCTCTTCACCTCAGGCTCGACCGGCGCACCCAAGTGCGTCGAGGTGAGCCACCGAAGCCTGGTCGACTACGCAGAGCGCGCCGGTCGACGGTACGGAGTCGAGCCTGGCGAGCGGTGCCTGCAGCTGTCGTCGCTGAGCTTCGACATTTCGATCGAAGAGCTGTTCGTCACCTGGGGCAACGGCGGCACGGTGGTGTTCCGGCCGGACGACGCGCCGGTCGGGCCTGACGAGCTGGAGCGGTTGCTGCGCGAGCTGGCGATCGACGCGGCGAGCCCGCCGACGGCGCTCTGGCACGAGTGGGTCGCCGCGCTGCCGAACAGCCCGCCTCCGCCCACGCTGCGGCGAGTCGTCATCGGCGGGGAAGCGGCGTCCATGGCGGCGTACCGGGAGTGGGCCGCGAGCGCGTACGGCGCCGTGCGCCTGGTGAACGCCTACGGTCCAACCGAGTGCACGGTGTCGGTGGCGTTGTTCGAACCGGCGCTGGCGCCGGCGTCGAGCGTGGCGCTGGCAGTGCCGCGCATGCCGATCGGTCGGCCGCTCGCGGGCGCCCAGCTTTGGGTGGTGTCCGACGGCGATCGCCGCGCCCCGCTGGGCGCGCCGGGCGAGTTGTGGGTGGGCGGCAGCTGTGTCGCGTTGGGGTACGCGGACGCCCCCGAGGCGACGGCGCAGCGATTCCGCGAGCTCGTGCTCGACGGTCAGTCGGTCGGCCCCGCGTACCGCACCGGAGACATCGTCATCGAGCTGCCGGGCGGCGAGCTGTACTTCGTCGAGCGGAATGATCGACAGGCCAAGGTGCGTGGTTTTCGCGTCGATCTCGAGGGCCTCGAGGCCGTGCTTGGCGAGCACCCCGGCGTCCGCCGGTCGCTGTTCGTGCTGGTCGGCGCCGCACGGGACAAGCGGCTGGTCGCGTACGTGGTGCGAGAGGATCCACGGCTGGACGAGGCGCAGGTAGGACTGCACCTGCGCGCGAAACTCCCGCCGTACGCGCAGCCCGACGCCGTGGTCTTCGTCGATCGCTTGCCGACCAACACTTCGGGCAAGGTCGACGTCGCTGCGCTCCCGCGGCCGACACTGTCTCGGACTACTCCGGCCGTCTCGACGGTCGACGCGCGGGTCGACGGGGTGGCTCAGGTGGTTCGAGAGCTGTGGCGGCAGCACCTGCCGGGCCGGGAGATCGGCCTCCACGATCGGTTCTTCGACGAGCTGGGCGGCGACTCGCTCACAGCCGTGCGGTTGCTCGTCGACGTGAAGGCGCGCTTGGGCTGCGCCGTGCCATTGGCGACGTTGTTCGCGTCGCAGACGGTCGCCACGCTCGCTGCCGAGATCAGCGCGCTCAAAGTGCAGACGCAGGTGCGGCGCGCGGTCTCGCTCAATCAGCGAGGAGGGCCGGCGCTGTACCTGGTCCACGGCGGCGACGGCTATGCGCTGGCGTTCAAGGACCTCGTGCGGCAGCTCCCTTTCTCCTGCGTCGGCTTCGAGGTCGGCGAGTGGCCCACCGAGAACGGGCACCTGACCTTCGCGCGGCTGGCGGAGACCTACGTGCAGGAGCTTCTCGGCCGACACCCGACGGGGGAGGTCGAGCTGGTCGGGTACTGCTCGGGTGGTCTGGTGGCGCTGGAGATGGCGCGGCTCCTCACCGAGCGGGGGCGCAGGGTTCGCTGGGTCGGGCTCATCAACTCCTACGCGCCGGGCTGGCCCCAGCTTCGGCCGGCGCTCGACCGCGCGAAGCTCGCGGTGCGAGAGGTGCGCGAGCGGCGCTTCGAGCTGGGAACGGTGAAGAGGCTGGCCTCTCGTGCGGTGCGGGTCAGCCGCCGGTCCCTCTTCGGGACGACCGTCGACGAGCCGCTGTCGCCCGTCGAGCATGGCCTCGCGACGGCGCAGCGCGCCTGGCGACCCTTCGAGTACACCGGGCCGGTGTCGCTGTTCCGAGGCACGCCGCCCAACCGCTGGAGCGAGCCTGAAGATCTCGGCTGGAGGCCGTGGCTCAAGCGGCTGCAGGTCTTCCCGCGGATCCAGGCCGAGCACACCGAGATGATGAAGGGCCCGCACGCGCCGCTGCTCGCCGGGCAGTTGCTCGACGCGCTGCGCTCGCACCGCTGAGCGTGCGGGACCAAGGCTCCGAGCGGGCAGGGGGACAACGTGACGGCCCGCGCCCGCGTGGTTAGCTGACCGCCACGCATGCAGGACGCACTGCTCGACCTGTTCGTCGCCTTCCTTCGCGCCGAGCGCAACCTGGCCCCGAAGACGGTCAACGCCTACGCGTTCGATCTGCGCGACTACTTGGGCCACCTCCACGAGCGCGGCGTGATGGTCGAGGCCGCGACGCGGGACGACGTGCTCGAACACCTCGCGTTCCTCGCCGAGAAGGGTCTGTCCCCCCGGTCCCGCGCCCGTCACCTCGCGGCCCTGCGCGGCTTCCACCGCTTCCTCGAAGACGAGAAGCTCGCGCCGAAGAACCCGACCGAAGACCTCGACACGCCCAAACACGCCAAGAAGCTGCCCGTGTTCCTGTCCTTGGACGAGGTCGAGCAGTTGCTCGCCGCGCCAGGAGACACGACGGTGGTGGGCACCCGCGACACCGCCATGCTCGAGGTGCTCTACGCGACGGGGCTGCGCGTCTCGGAGTTGGTGCACCTGGCGCTCAACGACGTGAATCTGGTGGACGGGTTCCTGCTCGCGTACGGCAAGGGCCGTAAAGAGCGCGTCGTCCCGCTGGGCAAGAAGGCGATCGGCGCGGTGGCCGCGTACCTGGCCGGGCCGCGCCAAGCGATCCTCAAGGGGCGGGAGTCGAAGACGTTGTTCGTCACGCCTCGGGGCAAGGGCTTCTCGCGCATGGGCTTCTGGAAGCTCTTGCGGCGCTACGCGGTCGGCGCGGGGATCGCCAAGCCGCTGTCCCCGCACAAGCTGCGGCACAGCTTCGCCACGCACCTGGTCGAGCGCGGAGCGGACCTGCGCGCGGTGCAGGCCATGCTCGGCCACGCCGATCTCGCGACCACGCAGATCTACACGCACGTCAACCAGCAGCGCCTGCGCACCGTCTACGACCAGCACCACCCACGCTCGAGGGGGCGCAAGGCCGCGCGCCCATGACATGCCAGCGCGAGCCTGAGCGCCGCCTTGTGAAGTCGTGGCGCGCCGCCGCCGGTCGGCACTAAGACCGCCGCCTGATGCGTATTCTCTCTGGGGTTCAATCGTCTGGTCGGCTGCACCTGGGCAACTACTACGGCGCGATTCGCGAGTTCGTCCGCCTGCAGGACGAAGGTGAGGCGCTCTACTTCATCGCCAACCTGCACGCGCTCAACACCGTCACCGACGGCGAGGCGGCGCGGCGGCTCACGCTGGAGACGGCCATGGCGTTCTTGGCCCTCGGCGTCGACCCCAAGAAGTCGATCCTCTTCCGGCAGTCCGCCATTCCCGAGGTGACCGAGCTGTTCTGGATCCTCGGCACCCGCGTGCCCATGGCGAACCTCGAGCGCGCGCACAGCTACCGCGACAAGGTCGAGAACAAGAAGGCCCAGCCGGACTTCGGGCTCTTCGCCTACCCGGTGCTCATGGCCGCCGACATTCTCCTCTACGACTCCGACGTGGTGCCCGTCGGCAAGGACCAGAAGCAGCACCTCGAGTTCGCCCGCGACTGGGCCACCAAGCTCAACGTCAGCTGCCAGCCCAAGTACGACCCGCAAGACCCCTTGGGGCTCAAGTCCAAGGTCCCCGGGCTGCTCAAGCTCCCCGAGGCGAGGATTCGGGAAGAGACCGCGGTGATCCCCGGCACCGACGGCCAGAAGATGTCGAAGAGCTACGGCAACACGATCGATCTCTTCGGCGAGCTCAAGCCCATCGAGAAGGCGATGAAGTCGGTGAAGACCGACAGCACCGCGGTGGACGCGCCCAAGCCGACCGAAGGCCAGCCCCTGTACGATCTGCTCAAGGTCATGCTCAGCCCCGAGGAGTTCGCGGAGGTCGACACGGCCTGGCGGCAGGGCGGGAAGGGCTACGGGTTCTTCAAAGAGCGCCTCATCGCCGCGTACCACACGACCTTCGACGGCCCCCGCGCCCGCTACGCCGAGCTGGAGAAGGACCCGGCGGAGGTCGAGCGGCTGTTGGCCGACGGAGCGCTGCGCGCCCGGGCCTTGGCGGCGCCCGTCATCGACCGGGTCCGCAAGGCGGTCGGCTTGTAGCCCTGGTGGTCATTCGCTGCTAAGCGCTGCCGACGCCGGTTTTCCGGCTTCGGAGCGGCTTTGACGGAAGCTCAGGTCCAGAGCGACGACGGCTTGGGAGAGGTGCTCGCGCCGCGAGACGCCTTTCGTATTGCCTTGCCCAACTTCGAGGGCCCGCTCGATCTGCTGCTGCACCTGATCCGAGAGCACAAGCTCGACATCCTCGACATTCCGATCGCGCTGATCACCGAGAAGTACCTGGCGCACCTGGACGAGATGCGGGCCATCGACCTCGACATCGCCGGGGAGTTCCTGGTGATGGCGTCGACGCTCCTGCACCTGAAGTCCCGCATGCTCCTGCCGCGGGAAGAGCAGCCGGCGGGGCAGGGCGCGCTCGAAGCGCAGCAGGACCCGCTGGACCCCCGCGCGGAGCTGGTGCGCCGCCTGCTCGAGTACCAGAAGTACAAGGACATCGCCGAGCAGCTGGCCCAGAACGACCTGCTCGATCGCGACGTGTTCCCTCGTCGCGTGCGCGTCGAAGAAGTCCCGATCGACCCCAACGAGGTCGGGCTGCAGGAAGTGTCGGTCTACAAGCTGATCGAGGCGCTGGACCGCGTGCTCGAGAAGCTCGTGCCCAAGAAGCAGCACGAGGTCGTCCGCGAGCACCTGTCGCTGTCCGAGGCCATGCTCCGAATCGCCGCGAAGGTGCGCAGCGCCGAGGCCGGTCGACCGGTCAGCTTCTTCGCGCTCTTCGAAGGCCAGCACCAGAAGAGCACGATCATCATCACGTTCCTCGCGCTGCTCGAGCTGTGCAAGCTGAAGCTCCTGCGCGTGTCCCAAGAAGAAGGCAGCGAGGAGATCGGGATCACCGCGCAAGGTGACGCCCAGCTCACGCTGTCCGACGAAGCGCTCAGGCCCGACTTGTCGGTGGCGGAGGAGATCGATCGTGAGTACCGGTAAGCAGTCGGGCGCGCCCGGCCCGTTCTCGGAAGAGGAAGTCGCGCAGGTCACCCAGGGGCCCGCCGGCGATCCCGAGCTCGAAGACGTCGACGCCGCGACGATCGACGCCCCGGAGATCGAGACCCCCTTCGAGAAGATCGTCGCCCGCGCGAAGCGGCTGACGGACAACCAGGTGCGCAACGTGCTCGAGAGCGTGCTCTTCGTCGCGCCCGAAGCCCTGTCCGTCGATCAGCTGTTCGAGGCGACCGGCATCGATCGTGAGCGTGTGCTCAAGGGGCTCGAGGCGCTGCAGGGCGAGCGGCGTGAAGGGCTCGCGGGCGTCGTGGTGCACGAGGTGGCGGGCGGCTGGCAGCTGCGCACCGCGCCGGAGTCGGCGGAGTTCGTGCGGCGCTTCCTGAAGGTCAAGCCGCAGCGGCTGACCCGCGCGGCGCTCGAGACGCTGGCGATCATCGCGTACCGGCAGCCGGTGACGCGGCCGGAGATCGAGGACATTCGCGGGGTCGATTCCGGCGCCGTGCTCAAGGCGCTGCTCGACCGCCGCCTCATCAAGATCGTCGGCAAGAAGGAAGAGGTGGGCCGGCCGATCCTCTACGGGACGACGAAGGAGTTCCTCGAGTTCTTCGCGCTGAAGGACCTCAACGCCCTGCCGACCCTGCGCGAGTTCCACGAGCTGACCGAAGAGCACCAAGAGATCGTCGAGCGCGAAGCGCCCAAGCCCGTCGCGGGCCTCGTCAGCGACCTGGCCGACCCCGCGTTCAAGGAGAAGCTCGAGGCCGAAGAGAAGGCGTCGGAGGCCGCGCTCGAGCAGCTCGAGCAGGCGATCCACCAGGCCGACGTCACCTCGAAGGCTGCCGACAAGGTGCTCAACCCCCCCGCGCCACCGGTGGATCCCGCCGCGGCGGCGTCGCCTGCGAACGGAGCGAGCGGGACCCAGGGGGCGCCGGACACGTCGGCCCCGACTGGAGCGCCCTAAATGGAGCGGCTGCAAAAGGTCCTCGCGCGCGCGGGCGTGGCGTCTCGGCGGGCGGCCGAAGCGCTCATCACCGCCGGCCAGGTGAAGGTGAACGGCAAGGTCGTCACCACGCTGGGCACGAAGGTGGATCCCGTGAAGGATCTCATCGTCGTCAAAGGCCGGCCCGTCACCTCCGACGCGCCCCGGCGTTACTTCCTGCTCTACAAGCCGCCCGGCGTCGTCACCACGCTCAAGGATCCCGAGGGCCGCCCTTCGGTCGGCGACTACCTCTCGGAGATCGGCGGTCGCGTCTTCCCCGTCGGCCGGCTCGACTACGACGCGGAGGGCGCGCTGCTGCTCACCGACGACGGCGAGCTGGCGAACAAGCTCATGCACCCCAAGCACCAGGTGCCGCGCACGTACCTGGCCAAGGTGAAAGGGCAGCCCACCGAGGGCTCGCTGGCGAAGTTGGTCAGCGGCGTCCGGCTCGAAGACGGTCCCGCCAAGGCCGTCAGTGCCCAGGAGTTCCGCAAGCAGGCCAAGAACACCTGGCTCAAGCTGGTCGTCACCGAAGGGCGGCAGCACCTCATCAAGCGGCTGTGCGCGGCGATCGGGCACCCGGTCTTGCGGCTCTACCGGCCGGTGCACGCGTCCATTGGCATCACTGGCGTGCGGCCCGGGCAGTGGCGGCCGCTGACCAACGACGAGATCCGCCGGGTCAAGGCGGTCGCCGACGGCAAGTCCTTCGCCGACCCGTCGCTCAAGCTGCCGGCCCGTCGCCACGGCCACGCCGCTCCGGGCTTCGAGCCGGAGCCCGAAGACGAAGCCGACGCCGAGGTGTGATTCTTTGTATAACGCCGCGCCATGTCTGTCCGCGCGGTGGCCAGCGGCCTGGCCCTGGTCCTTCTGGGGTGCAACGGCGGGCGCGACAAGTGGATCGCCGACCTCCAGGCCAAGCGGCCCGAAGACCGCGCCACGGCCGTCAAGAAGCTCGCTGAGCGGTTCAACGCGGACGACGTGAGCCTGTTCACCCAGGCCGCCAGAGATCCGGTGCCCTTCGTGCGCGCCGAGGCGATGACGGCACTGGGCAAGAGCCAGGACCCGCGGGTGGTCGATCTGCTCGCGGAGGCGCTGGGCGACCCCGAAGAGCGCGTGCAGTCCGCTGCGGCCTATGCGCTGGCGTCGGTGCGCACCGACAAGGCGACGACGTACCTCACGCTCCAGTACGGCAAGCGCGGCCGCAACGCGCGCTACGTGATCGTCCAGGCGCTCAAGAACGCCAACGTGCCCGGCGCCATGGCGCAGGTGATCGCCGCCGAGGCGAACGCCACCTGGGAACGGACGCTCAAGACACTCACCCAGGGCACGCTGCCAGAGCGGGTCGGCGCCGCCGAAGAGCTCGGCCGGTCCGGGCGCCCGGAGGCCGTCGATCGGCTCGTGCCGCTGCTCAAGCAGCCGCAGGTCGTCCTCGCGGCGGCGGCGGCCAAGGGGTTGGGGCATGCCGGCGACTTGCGGGCGGTGCCTGCGCTGGTGGCCTTGCTCCAGGAGAACTACGCCGAGCTGCGCGACGCGGCGTGTGAGGCGCTCGGCCGGCTCCGCGCGCGGGAAGCGCTGGCCCCGCTGCGCGACGTGGCGCTCGATCGCAGCCCGGCGAGCATTCTGGCGACGCGGGCCATCATCGCCATGGACCGGCACGCCGATCCCGAGAAGGTGCTCTGCGAGATCGCCCTGGCCGGCCCGAGCGCCGAAGCGACGGCGGCCGGAAGAGAAATGCGGCGCCGCGGAGGCTGCCCTGCCGAGCCGATCGTCGAGAAGCTCAAGAGCCCGCCGACCCAGAGCGCGGCGCTCGCGGCCGTCGTGGCGCTGGGGCCCACGCTCAAGGACGTGGCGCCCAAGATCGTCCCGCTGCTCTCGTCGTCGGATCTGACGGCGCGGAAGCTGGCCGTCGACGCGCTGGTGGAATTGGGTGACGCGCAGGGCCCGGCGCTGCTCAAGGCGTACGACGCGGAGCTCAAGCTGCTGGAACCCGTGCGCGGTGACTGGATCCCCCAGGCCTTGCCCGAGAAGTTCGCGCCGGGCTTCGACCCCGACGCGCCGGCGGCGGCGGGGGACGACGCGGCGCTGGTGAAGGCCCGGCAGCAGGGGCTCTTCCAAAAGGTGAACGCGCTGGCGGCGCAGAAGGCGAAGGAGGCCGGGAAGGTGCTCCTCGAAGAGCAGCCTCCGCGCGATCTGGTGGACGACGGCACCGACGAGCAGCTCAAGGCGCTCGCGGCGTTGGTCCGAGCGCTGGGCCGCGCCCGCGTCGACGGCGCGAAGGAGCGGCTCGAGCCGTGGACGCGCGACGCGGCGCCTGGTCTGCGCGGCGCGGCGTTCGGTGCGCTCGGGGCGCTGGGGGCCATTGCACAGGCGACGCCCGGCTTGTTCGACAGCGATCGGTCGGTGCAGGCGGCCACGGCCTGGGGCCTGGCCGACGCTGGAGACGCCGGGGTGCTCGCGGTGCTGGAGGCGCTGGTGAAGCTGAACGTCGACCGCACGCGCATGCTCGACGCCCTGCGCGAACGACCCTTGCCGCCGCAGGCCGCGCCGTTGCTCGAGCAGCTCATGCGGGAGGGCGGGGGAGAAGCAGGCACGGCCGCGCTGCTGGTCGCGAAGCTCAAGGGGCCGCAGACGGTGGACCTCATCACCAAGCTGCTCGAGGACCGCACGACGGTGGCGCGGCGGGACCTCGTCGTGGCGCTGGGGCTCTTGCAGGACAAGCGCGCCGCGGAGGCCGTGGCCAAGGAAGCGTTCAGCGACATGATCGACGTCCGCGCGGCGGCGGCTGAGGCGCTGGCCGAGGTCGGTGGGCCCGCGCAGCACGAACAGCTCGATGCCCTCAAAGGGGACTACGCGCTCCGAGTCCGGCAGGCGGCCACCGCCGCGATCGCTCGGCTGGCGCCGGAGGCCAAGCGCTAATGGACGTCCGCGAGCTCAAGGACAAGGCTTCACAGCTCTTCACCAAGGGCAAATTCGCCAAGGCCGCCGAGGCGTACGAGGCGCTGTGCAAGGCCGACGCGAAGGATCACCAGGCCCGGCTCCGCATGGGCGACGCGTGGGCGAAGGCCGGGCAGAAGGACAAGGCCGCGGCCGCGTACGTCGGCGCCGCCGAGGGCTTCGCCAAGGAAGGGTTCCTTCCTCGGGCGATCGCCGCGAGCAAGCTCGTGCTGGAGATCGACCCGGCTCACAAGGGCGTCCAGCAGATGCTCGCCGAGCTCTACGCGCGCAAGACCGGCGCCGGCCGGAGCGCCACGAAGACCGACGCGCCGGCGAAGCCGCCGCCGAGCCCGACCGCCGCGAAGGAGCCGATCGCGCTCGAAGACGAGCCGCCCAAGGCCCCCGTGGAGGTCGTCGCCGCGCCGCCCCCGCCGCC
>JALHOS010000224.1 GCA_022842905.1 Myxococcaceae bacterium
CCGTCGGGTGGCGCGCCGACGGGGCCACAGCCCAGTCCGAGGAAGAGCAGGAACGCGACGAGCGCCTTCACCTGCACTCCGCCGTCGACTGCTCGAGCCGAGCGCAGACGCCGTCGTCGTTGCAGAACGCATTGAACCCGCAGTGGCTCGCGCGGAGGTAGCCGCCCGCGGCCCAGCAGGGCTGGCCGAGGGCGCTCTGGGGTTCGCAGGCGCCGGTCTGGGCGATCGCGTTGCTGACGCGGCACACGTACGGCTTCGGGCAGAGCACGCGCTCCCCTCCGCGCAGGCCGCAGCGCACGCCCAGCAGCCCGCCGTCGAGCGACACGCCGCCGTCGACGAGGCCCGCGTCGACGGAGGCCAGGCGGGCCGGGACGCAGCGCGCCTGCGCGGCGCTACAGTGGAGGCCTCCGGCGCACTCGGCGTCTCGAGCGCACCCGGCGTCGATCTCCAGCGGCTCGGCGCAGCGCCCCCCGATGCAGCGGAGCGCCGACGTGCAGACGGTGTCGTCCAGACAGGCCGTGCCCGCGTCGGCTTCGGTGGCGCACACGCCGCCACGACAGAGCAAACCGTCCACACACTCCGCGGTGTAGGTGCAGCGCTCGCCCAGCGCGCTGCTCGTGAAGCAGACACCGCAGGCCGGGCTGAGCTGGCGGACCGAGCACGCCGTACCGTCGCGGCACTGCGTCGCGATGCTGGCGCAGACGGAGCCAGCGGCCAGCGTGCCACGCGCGCGGCACACGTACGGCCGAGGCTTGGCGCCGGAGAACAGGTCGGCGCGCTCGCACGGGGACGCAGCGCGATAGACGGCGTTGCAGGCGGCTTCCCGGCGCAGCGACTCGGGGTCCAGCGGATCGTTCGCGATTTCCTCGAAGAACGTGCGGAGCCCTGCGCGGCAGTCCGCGGGGGACGTGAAGTCCGCGAGCATGGTCGTTCGCCAGCGTTCACACGTGAGGAGCGCGTCGCAGACGAGCTCGAGCTGCTCGTCGGCCGCCGCAAAGCCGGCGTCGTCGTTGAGGACTGGATAGCCCGCGTCCCGACGGGTGGCGCGGGGCCCGCCGTCTTGGCTGCAGGTGGGCTCGAGCCCAGGGCGCCCACAGACGCCCCCCATGCACGCGAACGGCTCCTCGCACTGGTCGGGAAGGAAGCAGCGATCGCCCAAGCCCACCTTCGAGGCGCAGGCGCCTTCGGGGAGATCGTAGAGCGGCGAACAGGCGGAGCCGACGCAGGTCTTCATCACCGGCACCTGGGTGCGCGAGCACCGCGCGCCGGGGCCCGCGTCGACGGCGAACACCTGACAGACGTTTCCCGAGGGCTGCCGCAGGCAGGAGCCCAGCCGGCACAGGTCGCGGCTCGGGTTGCAGCCGGCGCCCTGCGGGAGCGTCGGCGCCTGGCAGGTGCCACCGACGCAGCGCAGCCCAGGCTGACAGTCCTGCTCGCCCGCGCAGCCCTGGCCCTCGGCGATGAAGGGCCCACAGAAGTTGCGGCGGCAGGTCAGCCCCACGGCGCAGTCCGTCGCGGTAGTGCACGCTTCGCCCCGCGCGCTGCGCGCCCGGCAGGTCCCGCAGCCGCCGTCGAGCGCGCACAGGCCGCCCGCGCACTGCTCGTCGCTCGCGCAGCCAGCCCCCGTCGGGAGCGTGCCCAGCCGAGGCTCGCACTCAGGCACGAGGCTGGTGTTGCTGCCGGGGTAGGCGAAGGTGACGTCGCAGGACGAGCGCGGCTGGAGCGCCGCGGTGCAGGCCTGGAAGCGCAGGAGGCGCACGCTGGTCGACTCGCTGAGCCCGGCGGTGGCCAGCGGGTCGGTGAAGAGGGCTTCGCAGCGCGCGGTCTGCGCGGCGATGCAGGCGCCCACGCTCGCGTAGCGGGTCGGGAAGAACGGAGCGGTGAACTCACACGCCGCCTCCGCCGTGCAGCGCAACGTCCAGTGTGTCAGGCAGTGCTCGCGGGGCGTGCCGGCGTCCGCTGGGAGGCCGGCGTCGAACCCAGCGTCGAAGCCGCCGTCGGCGGGCGGCTCGGTGACTCCAGCGTCAGACACCGACGCATCGGGCTCGGTCAGGAGCGGCGGGCAGGCCACCAACACGCTGGCCGCAGCGAGGAGGGCGTAGCGAAACGGGACGCACATGGGAGTGTCTTCTTTGGGGCTCGAGGAGCGAGTCAGTTGGGGAAGCAGTGGCCGAGGCCCGACGGATTGCCGGCGTCGAGCGCTCTGCGCAGGCGGCAGTTGAAGCCGGACGGGCAGCCGTTGGTGGCGTCGCACACGAGCCGGCACCTGGGGTCGCTGCCGGGCTGCTGGATGTCGAGGAAGCAGTCGTGGTTGGTGGCGCACTCGACGCCGTCCGTGCAGAGCGCCCCTTCGGTCACCGTTCCGGTGAAGGCGCACGCAGTGATGAGCTTGCCCGTCCCACCGGAGACGACGGCGTCGAAGGATCGGCAGGTGTGGCCTTGTGGACAGTCGGTGCCGCGGATCGTGCAGGCCGCGCGGCAGATGCCGCCCAGGGGCGTCGACTCGAAGGTCCCGCAGCCCTGGCCCGAAGGGCAGTGCGTCTGTGACGAGCACACGCGCTGGCAGGTGCGCTGCCCCGGGGTCGGCTGGGCGAAGTTGGCGCAGAAGAGGTCGGCTCCACAGTCGTCCGCGCCGATGCGCCCCGCGGTGCGAGTGCAGGCCGCTCCGGCGTCCAGCGAGCCGACCGGGACGCAGGCCGTGAAGTTGCGCAGCAGGGCGTTGGTGGGCGTGCCGATCATCGTGCAGCGCGCGCCGCCGTCGCAGGCCCCCGGGGCGCCGGGCGAGCAGCAGTAGCTGGTGGCGCCGGGGAAGGTGTTGCGCACGCCGGTCAGAGTGCACTGCCCACTTCCGCTCCCGCTGACGCAGCGCTGCGTGGCGTTCGCGCCGGTGATGCTGATGGTGCAGGTGACGTCGCCGCCGAGGAAGTCCGTCGTCAGCACGTTGCCCCTGACGGTGCCGGCGACCGTGGACAAGCCCTCCAGCTGGGGCCGCGAGCGGAACTGATACTGGGCCGTGCAGCCGGTCTGCGTGATGCAGCCGGACACCTCGAGCAACGCGTTCGCCAGGTCTCCGGTGCAGGTGCCGGTCCAATCGAAGGAGCCGCTCAGATCGTCACAGCCCGCGTCGAGTCCGGCGTCGGCGCCGCCGGTTCCGCCAGTCCCCGCGTTGCCTCCTGCACCCGCAGCTCCGCCAGTGCCTGCCGATCCACCTGTGCCCGCCGCGCCGCCCGTGCCTGCTGCGCCGCCTGTCCCGGCAGCGCCCGAGTCCATCGTCGTCGCGCCTCCACCCCCGCCGCCTCCGCCGTCGCCGGTCATGGGCATGCCGGTGCAGCCCACCAGGCCAAGCGCGACCACAGTCGAGAACACCCCGAGCGCTGCCCGAGACAGCCCGACCTTCGACGAACGCATGAAACCCCCGACGGCCAAAGAGAGGCCGGCTCCTTTCACACGCTCGAGGCCTTGCCCACGCCTTTCGCCAGAGAGGCCGGTTTTCTCGTAGAAGCTCGTCGCTCCGTGTCCGACTCGACTCCCCGCCCAGCGCCGCTGCCTTCTCTGCCACGTCTGCTTGGTCGCGACGGAGCACCGCCCGGAGCCCTGCGCGTCGTCGGCGGCAGTGGCTGGTCCTGGCGCGACGTGTACCACGTGCTCTTGCGCACGACCTGGCCGCGCTGGTTCGGCGTCGTCGCGCTCGGCTTCTTGGCGGTGAACGCGCTCTTCGGGCTGGGCTACTGGGCCATTGGCGGTGTCGCCAACGCGCCGCCGACGTTCCTGGCGCACTTCTTCTTCAGCGTGCACACGTTCGGCACCATCGGCTACGGGAGCATGTACCCGGAGTCCGTCGCGGCTGAGCTGCTCATGACGCTCGAGGCCGTGGCGAGCCTCTTCCTCAACGCCGTCGTCACGGGGCTGACCTTCGCCAAGTTCGCGCGGCCGACGTCCAGGCTGCTGTGGAGCAAGGTCGCGGTGGTCTGCGATCGCGACGGTGCGCCGACGCTCATGTTCCGCGTCGCGAACGAGCGCATGAACCACGTGGTGGAGGCGACGCTGCGGCTGGCCATGGTGCGGTCCGAGGTCACGTCCGAAGGCGAGCGGGTGCGGCGGGTGCACGACCTGGCGCTGGTGCGCAGCTCCTCGCCGACCTTCGTGCTGACCTGGACGGCCATGCACCAGATCGTCCCGGGCTCACCGCTCTTCGGCATCGACTTCACCGACCCGCGGACGGCGCCGTTCGAACTCGTGGTGACGCTCACCGGCCTCGACGACACGCTCGGCCAGACCATTCACTCGCGCACCAGCTACTTGCAGGCCGAAGTCATTCCCAGCGCGCGCTTCGCGGACATCATCGCGCCGCCGACGGAGCCGGGCGCTCGGGGCACGCTCGACTACCGGAAGTTCCACGACACGGTGCCGGCGCCGCTCGCGTGGGAGCGCATGGGTGTGACGCGCGGCGCGACGGTGAAGCACTGAGCTTGCGGTCAGCCGCAGGGGCAGCTCGCTCGGCACCCGCCGCCGCAGCTGTTGGGCAGTCCGTCCGTCGTCGGTTGGCAGCGGTGGCCTTCGCAGCGAGGCGCGCGGTCAGCCGCCAGGGCAGCTCGCTCGGCACCCGCCGCCGCAGGTGTTGCAGCTGTTGGGCAGGCACTGGCCGCCTCCGTCCGTCGTCGGTTGGCAGCTGTGGCCTTCGCAGCAGGTCGTCAGCCCTCCGTCCAACGAGCAGCCCTCGCAGCAGTTCAGGCAGAACGCCGAGCTCCCGCCGTCCGCCGGCAGACAGCGCCCCCGGCAGGTCTGTGGATCGAACGCGCAGCCGAACGGACAGCCTCGGCACAGCGACGTGAGCGCCGCGGGCACGCAGCGCCGCGCCCCGTCCGCGAGCACCTGGCAGCTCGTCAGCGCGTCGCAGTCGCCGGACGTGGTGCAGGTCCGTCCACACGCCGCCGGCGCCTCACACGTCACCGCGCAGGCGTTGCTCGTCCGACACAAGGGCGTCAGGCCCTGGCAGCGCTCACAGCCCACGGGAAAACACTGCCGCCCGCCGTCCGCCGTCGGTCCGCACTGCGTGCCGGCGCAGCAGTCCGCGTCTTGGGTGCAGCGCTGGAGGCAGCAGGCCGGCGGTGTGCATTCGGCCGCGCAGCTCTTCGCGTCGTACGTGCAGCCGCCAGGGCAGCGCGAACAGCTGACTGGAACGCAGCGCCCGGCCTGAGAGCAGACGGTGCCCGCGCAGCACCCGCCCGCGTCACACGGCTCGCCACAGCACGCCACCGGCTCGCAGCGCGCATCGGTGCACGCCCCAGGCGCGGGCTTGTCCTGAGCGGGGCAGGCCAGCGCGACCGCCGCGGCCGCGAGCAGCATCAACCCGTCTGTCCGTCGCAACATGAGCCGCGCAGCATAGGCACGGCAGACGTGCTGGGCACGGCTCGGGGCGGCCTCGGTTAAGAACGGCCGCATGGGAACGTGGCGAGGTCCGGCGGTTGCGGTGCTCCTGGGGGCGCTGCCTGCGGCGGCGCAGGTCGAGCACGACGCGCAGCTCTGGGGCCTCTTCGTCGCGCAGGGCAGGGCCGAGGGCTCGCTGCGCTGGTACGCGGAGGTTCAGCCGCGCCTCGTGCTCAGCGCACCCAAGTTCGAACGCCTGTTGTTGCGGCTCGCCGTGGGCTCCCAGCTGACCAAGACCTTCTCGCTGTGGCTGGGCTACGGGTGGACGCCGCTCATTCAGCCGAGCTTCTCGGACGAGCAGCGGCCGTTCCTCCAGGGGCTGTTCGAACACCCGCTGGGGCCGGTGCTGCTCGTCAACCGCACCCGCCTCGAGGCGCGCGTCATCGACACGGCCGCGGGCACGTCGGTGCGGCTGCGCCACATGGTCCGCGCGGTGTGGCGGTTCCCCGGTGACGGAGGGCTTGGGCTCGCCGGCTCCGCGGAGGCCTTCGTGACGATCAACGACGTCGCGCCGGGGCCTGTCGGCGGCTTCGATCAAACCCGGCTCTTCGCGGGGCTCAACTGGAAGCTCGGGGCTTGGCAGCTCGAGGCTGGGTACTTGGGCAACCTGGTGCGTCGGCGGGAGCCGGCGCCGTGGCGCATGGGACACGTCGCGTCGCTGTCGGTCTTCTTCACGGCGCCGTAGCCGACGGGCTCACTTCCCTCGGGCGGGCAGCCACCAGTTGGGGTGCGCCGACGCCACGTCGGGGCGCTTGGCCAGCGCGGCCGTCAGCTCCCACGCGGCACGGCCCGGGTTGGACGGCACGAGCACTGCCCGGCCGTGCACGGCTCCACCCAGCTGCGCCGCGAGCGAGCGAGCCGCCTCTGCGGTGGGGTCTTTGGGGAACACCAGCACGCCGCCGACGGCGACACGCGGCTTGGCCCGGGAGTGCTTCGCGTCGTGCAGCACGGGCAAGAGCGTCAGCTCGTCGAGCGCGCGCGCGGTCGCCGCGTCGCCCACGTGCCAGAGTCGCACCACGGCTTGTTCGAGGACGAGCTTCGCGTCGGGCACCAGCTCTCGCAGACGCCGCGCGGTGGCCTCGGTGCCGTGGAGTTCCGCGACCAGCACCGGGCTCTCGTAGGCGCGGCGCAGCCGGTCGTCGTCCTGCCACTCCACGGGTGGACCCCAGCCAGCCTGCGCGAGTGCCACGGCGAGGACTGCGCTCGTCAGCGTCATCATCAAGGCCTCCCGAACAGCGTCAGTCGCCAGGACACGAGCCGGCCGGTGGTGCCGCTGCGCCCGTCGCGGGCCTTGAGCGTCCACGTGCCGTTTCCAGGCTCGTCCAGGTGGCGCACGCTGGCGAACGTGTACGCGTCGATGTCGGAGCAGCTCTCGGTCATGGTGACTTCGTCGTCGGCGCAGGTGTGCACGCGGTGCAGCACCGAGCGGGTGCCGCCGCCGTGCTCGAGGACGAGTTCGACGTCGCCGGAGCGCGCGTGGGTCACCGTCGCGGTGACCTCCACCCACTCGAGCTGCGTGATGCCGCTGCTCGTCACGCTCACGCTGCTGCTCACCGCGGCGCTGCTGTTGTCGGCGAGGGCGGCGTTGGGCGAGACGAGCGGCGCGGTGAAGCGCACCTCTGGAGCGCCCGGGACGAAGGTGCGCGCCGTCGCCACCGCGGCCTGCGCGTCGACGATGCCGAAGCCGTACTTGTGGTTGACGTGCAGGCCGGCGCCGTTGGTCGTCCAGTCGGCGTCGAGCGCGTCGTTCTTCCGGGCTGAGTAGGCCAGCACCCGGCGGACGTCGCGCCAGGTGAGCCGGGGGTTGGCCTGGAGGACGAGGGCCACCACGCCTGCCACCACCGGCGTCGAGCCCGACGTGCCGTTGAAGCTGTTGGTGTACGCGGCGTTCGAGGGCTCTCCGCTCGTCGTGCCGTCGTTGTAGCCAGGGGCGCCGGTGATGTCGGTGGTGAACAGGCCGTGGTCCGCGCGGCCGCCGGTGGGCGCGGTGACGACGACGCAGGCGCCGTCTTCGGAGTAGCTGGCCTTCTTGCCGTCGTCGCCCACGCCGGACACGGAGATCGTGAAGCGCTGGTTCGACTGCCGGTCGTAGTTGGCGTCGTCTTCCGTCGTCGCGTCTCCGCCGTTGCCGCTGGGCCAGACGTACACCGTGCCCAGCCCGTTGCGGCCCAAGCGCACGCCGTCCTGCACGCCGCGCAGCCAGTCGCTGTCCGCTTCCGTCAGCAGGCCGGTGCCGTCGTCGGCGTCGCCCCAGGAGTTCGAGCTGACGAAGACCTTGGGCGCGTTGCGCGTCATGGCGTCGTAGCCGTTGGCCGACGTCGAGTCCTGCAACAGGTTGTAGGTGACGAGGTTCGCGCGGGGCGCGACGCCCCGGCCGCCCAGCCCGTTTTGGTCTCTGGCTGCGATGAGGCCGCCGCAGGCCGTGCCGTGCTCGGTCAAGCGCACCGGCGCGTCGACGTACGCGTGGGACTGGCCGGTGGCCAGGTTGCGCCAGAGATCTTCGTGCGCGTGGTCCATGCCGTCGTCGACCAGGGCCACGCGAATGCCTTCGCCGCGCAGGCCTTGGCTCCACACTGGGTTGACGCGAATGTCCTCGCCGGCGGTCCCTCCCTGCTGGCCAACGTTGTGGTGGTGCCACTGGTCTGGTTCATGCGGGTCGGGCTGGGGGTTGGCGTTGCGCGGCTGGGCGGACACCTCGAGGCTCAGCGGCGTGTCTTGGCCTCCGTTCCGGGTGCCGACGCGCAGGGAATACGTGCGCTCGTTGACGAGGCCGGTGACGCGGAACGGGCTGGTGACGCCGGGGAAGACGACGCCGCCGTCGAGGCTCGGCACGTTGCTTCGCGTGAGGCCGGGGGATTCGGCGAGGTAGAGCGTGGCCGCCGTGGCTCCGGCAGGGAGCACCCAGCGCACCTCGAGCGCGGCGTCTTCCGGGCTCGCCGTCACCAGCGTTGGCTCGCCCTGGCCGGCGTCGGTGCTCGCGGGGGTGACGACGAGCTCGAGCTGGGCGGTCGCGGGGCCTTGCGGGCCTTGGCAGGTCAGCCGGTAGCCGGTGGTTTGGGTTGGGGAGACGTCGAGTGAGCCGCTCGGTGGAACCGCGCTGCCGGGGCTCAGCTCGCAGCTCGTCGCGCGCTCCGTCGTCCACCGCAGCGTCGCGCTCGCGCCGGCGGTGACGGACGTGGGAGATGAGGTGAAGGACGTGATGCGCACCGCGCCGACGCCGGCGTCCGGGTCGGGCATGGGCTTGGGGCGCACGGTGATGGTGAGCTCACTGACGGCGCCGCCGCAGCTCAGGCGGTAGGTCGTCGTCTCCGTCGGGGACAAGGTGACGCTGCCCGCCGCCTCCACGGGGCCGACGCCAGGCTCGAGCGTGCAGGCTGACGCGCTGCTTCGCCACTCAAGCGTCACCGTTCCCCCCAGCTCGACGGTGTCGGACGGCGAGCTGAAGCCAATGGTGGGGGCGCAGGCGAGCAGGGGCGCGAGCGCGGCCAGCCAGGTCCAGCCTGCGTGGCTTCGCGTGGGCGGCGAGCAGGGGGACGGGCGGGACGACTTCACGGCGGACCTCGAGGCGACTGAAGGAGGCCGGGAGCTTGCGGGTGATGCGCGCGTCGCGCAACGGGCGAGGCAGGGGGCGTCTACGGAGCGGTGGAGAGGTCCGCTGCGTGTCGCGAGGTCGCAGCCAGAGCCGCTGCGGAGCACGAAGCTCGAGCTCGCCTGGCAGGAGGAGGGCGTTGACCACGCTCCCTCCGCACGCCTCGCTGTGGCGGCCCAGCGATCTTCTGCATCGAATGGCAGGATTGACGGCATACGCAAGGCAATCAAAGACACGCGTCGCGAAGCGCAAGAGAGACGCATCCCTCCCATGCGCCTGCGCCGTAGTGTCTGCCGGAGCAGTGGCCTCAGGCAGAACTCTGCAACTCAACGATGGCTAGGAGGTTCTCCACGTCGGCGCGGCTGATGTGGCGCTCAAGCGAGCCAGTCGCGCGCTTCGGCTTTCGCCCACGCTCGCGACGAAGCGGGTAGCGCGGGCGGACCTCCACCCAGCGGAGGACATGCGCAGCGGTGACTCCTGGAGACGATCCTCAGGAAACGCGGGAAAGAGATCTCGGGCGGCGTGGAGGAAGGACGCAGGGACCCCGGCACCGCCTCGGGCTCCATCCCTCGGGGGGACGGCCGCAGCCGGTCAACATCTACTGACACAGCGTCTGTGCCAGATAGCTGACGTTGCAGTAGTCGAACCGCACGGGGCCAGAGAGCGTCTCGCCTCCAGGTAAAACGGCGGAGATCGAGCCACTGAGAGTTCCGGCATACGACGACACCGTGAGCGTGACCTCAAGCGGGAAGATGGCCATGGAGTTGTTGCCACCATCGCAGACGGTCGGGCTCGCCTGCGCCCAGACGTAGGATCGGAACACGTTCGTGAAATGCGGGCCGCCGTCCGTCGAAGCGAGCAGCCCGTACAGACCGCTCTCGCCTGGTCCGAGTATTTTGGAACTCGACGTCACCTGACAGGCATCCGTCCTTGAAGTGGCGAGCATGAACTCGAGTTGAGGCGCGCGCCCGGACAGGTCAAGCTCCGCGACGCCGTACTGGAACTCTACGGGCCTCCCAGCGATGGAGCCAGTTACACGGGTCTGCTGGCTCGCGCCCGCGTCAGATCCCCCGGCACCCGAACCTCCAACGCCGCCTGAGCCGCCGCCCGAACCGCTGAGCACTGAGCAGAAACCGGCCTGACACACTTGCGCGGTGGGGCAGAGCACACATCGCGCACCGGCGGTGCCGCAACTCGTCGGGGTGGGATCCACGCACGTACCCTGCTCAGAGCAGCAGCCGCTCGGGCAAGTCGCCGAGCCACACACCTTGCCTTCCGCGCACGCGAGTACCATCGCAGCAGTCGCCACAACGACCGCGCACCGATCGAAGAACTCCATGTCGCGTGCCATAGGTCAGTGGGAGGGGCGACTCAAGAGAGGCGGATGAATGCGCTCGACGGCGACCTCGCCACCGGAGCTTTCCGGTCCACTCTTGCGAGCGAAGCTGGGCACCGTTGGCGAGCGCTGAAGTCCGCAAGCGTCAGGGCTGCACGAGGCCTTCCGGCATTTCCGCGTGGAGGTAGGTGGCCGAGTCCCGGCGCCGGTGAAGCTGGAAGTGGATCGTCACCTTCGGTGCGGCGACCTCACGTTCTTCCACTGCGGATATTCGCCCGTCGTCGAAGCGACGGAGGCGACACTCGGCGACGGGCCCACGCGCGCCGGAGCGGGCCAGGCGCTCCAACCCACGCCTTTCACTGCCGTGCACCGCGGCAGTCGGCGTGCAGCGAGCAACCCGCATCCACGGCCACCCGGCGCCCGCGCCGGTGAAGGTGCGTGAGGCGAGCGTTTACCCGTCGGTGAACGTCCCTCCAGAAGTCATTCCAAGACAAGTCTCACGCGCCGCAACGGTGGTCGTCGGCTTGTAGAAGTGGCTGGTGACGTAGACTCCGTGCCCAGCCGGCCAACGGCAGCGCCCGACCCGATTCGACGCGACACAGCCGTGAGCCTGTGCCTCGGCCGGAGGCGACCAGCAGCCATACGGCGTTGAGTCAGTCGATTCGAAGCACATCTCCGCGTCGCCGCCCTGAGTGCCTGGTACCCGGCACGACTCAGAAGCGCCACAGGCGGACACACCGAACACGAATACGGAAACGAGGAGCGATCGCATACCGCATTGTCGAAAGGCGCAGCCGTTCCGGCGGCTTGTGGCGTGTCAATGCACCTCGCAGAGTGAGCACGAGCGATACCGAGCCGCGCGTGTTGAGGACGTTCTCGAGGGGCTTGT
Source organism: Myxococcaceae bacterium (assembly GCA_022842905.1). Classification (GTDB taxonomy): domain Bacteria; phylum Myxococcota; class Myxococcia; order Myxococcales; family Myxococcaceae; genus JALHOS01. The sequence continues at coordinate 11,242 of JALHOS010000224.1, forward strand.
GGTTCTTCAACAGCCTGCCAGCGGCGCCTCGCAGGAGCCGTGGACTTCGACCGGCGGGGAAGGACACAGTCCGCGGCGCTCGCCGACCGCCTCGCTCGTGTCGTCACCCATGTCGTCGTCGGTGCCGGCGCCGCGCTCGTGCTCAGCGGCTGTAAGGCGAGCCGGCTGTTGGTGGAGCCTGCTGGCCGATCGCCACGGCCAGACTGCGCGAATCGACCCAGCAGCGCATTGCGCTTCGGCGGCGGCCTGTCGCTCGGCTCGCCCTGGGGCGCGTCAGGGCCTGAGATCGCCGACGTTGAGCTGCAGCATGCGGCCGGCCTGGACCGGCACGGGGCGCGGCCCGCCGTCGGTCTCGGTGAAGAAGTCGGGCTCGCTGCGCTGGCGGAAGGCCGCGACGTAGACGGTGCCTGCGTCCAGCCCCCACGCGCTGAGCGCGCGGCGCGCGGCGGCGTCGAGCAAGGGGGCGCTGCGCAGGCCGCCGTCCAGCGCCATGTCCGCCGCGGGGATCGTGCGGAAGACGCCG
>JALHOS010000225.1 GCA_022842905.1 Myxococcaceae bacterium
AACGACTGACCGCCGGACTCGAAGACGAGCGCCTGGGCGGGCGTCGCCGCAGGAGCCACGACGGAGGGCCGCGCGGCCTGCGCCCCCAGGCCGCGCTGGACCGTCGACGGATCGAGTTCGAAGTGGAGCCTGCGCTCGAGCACGATCGCCCCGCGAACCACCGGCGACAGCCACGGGGCCAGCCGGCGCGCCAGGTGCGGCTGCTCGAGCGGCTGGGCGTCGTACACCCCGGCGACGGCGGTCACCTTGGCGGCGAGGCTGGGGTTCGTGTCCATCAACAACAGGGTGCTGGCCTGCGCCTGCGGCGAGCCGCCGAGCAACACGGACAGGTCGACCGCGTCGAGGTGCGCCGCGCTCAGCTCCTTGGCGCCGCCGGGCCGCGCCACCTCCAGCACGGACAGCGCTTCGACCGCGTAGCGCACCCCACCCGCTTCGAAGAACACGCACAGGCGCGACATGGGTGAAACGCAAGGTAGCCCACGCGGCGGCGTGGTACACGAAACGCCGGCACACGTTCATGGCACGCATTCTGTTGGTGGACGACGACAAGCTCGCGCGGGCGCTCTACGGCGACTTCCTGACCGGCGCGGGCCACCACGTCGACGCGGTGCCTTCGGCGGCGGCCGCGCTCAGCGCGCTCGAAGGCGGGGCCTACGACGTCGTCGTCGCCGACTTGATCCTCCCCGAGTCCGACGGGCTGCAGCTGCTCGAGCAGATCAAGTCGCACTACCCGGACACCGAGGTGGTGATCATCACCGCGCTGGACAAGGTCGAGCCCGCGGTGCGCGCGATCAAGAGCGGCGCGTCGGACTACCTGGTCAAGCCGGTGGAGCCTGAAGCGTTGGCGGCGGGCGTCAACCGGGCCCTCAGCCAGCAGACGGCCCTGCGCGTCAACGCCGAGCTGCGCCGGCACGTCACCTTGCTCGAAGCCGGCCAGCGCATCGCCGCGACGATCGAGCGAGAGCGCATCGTGGAGATCGCCCACGGCGCCTTCGACGTGCACTGCGGCTCGGCCGGCGTGGCGATCTTCACCCGCGATCCGAAGACCCAAGGCGCCGTGACGCTGTTGGGCGAGGCCGCGCTCCCCGAAGGCCTGGTCGTCGCGCTGGGCTCAGCGCTGGAACACAGCGCCCTCGAGTCGAACCCGAGCGCCTTTCCGTTGGCAGGGGTGGCGCTGCCGCACGGCCTCAGCTCGGCCCTCGTCGTCCCCGCTCGGGACGGCGACCGCGCGATCGGCGCGGCCGTGCTCGTGTTCACCCAGCCAGTGCCAGACGGCGCAGCTGACGCGGCGACCTACCTGGGCCACCATCTCGCGCTCGCGCTGCGCAACTTCGGCCAGTACGCCGCTGTGGAAGATCTCATCTACCTCGACGATCTCACTCACCTCTTCAATCGCCGCTACCTCGAGGTGGTGCTGGAGAAGGCGGTCAAGCAAGCCACGCCGGACTCCAAGCCCTTCGCGCTGCTCTTCTTGGACCTGGATCACTTCAAGAACGTCAACGACACCCACGGCCACCTGACCGGCTCGAAGGTGCTCGTCGAGATCGCCCGCGTGCTCAAGGGCTGCGTGCGCGACAACGATGTCGTCTGTCGCTGGGGCGGAGACGAGTACGTGGTGCTGCTGCGCGAAACGGACTCGGCCGGCGCGCTCACCGTGGCCGAGCGCATTCGCCGGAGCGTCGAGGCGCACCGCTTCTTGGCGCGAGAAGGTCTGGGCCTGCGCCTGACCACCTGCATTGGCGTGGCGAGCTTCCCCGAGCACGCGCAGACCGTGGAGGCCCTCGTCGACTTCGCGGATCGCGCCATGTACCGGGGCAAGAAGTCGACGCGGAACGTCATCTACCTGGCCTCGCAGGGGCTCGAAGCCACCCCCACGGACCGCCACGGAACAGGCGCGGCGCCCAGCACGCCGGACCGCCAGACGACGGACCCCATGGCCCAGGGGCTCGCGCCGGCTGGGACCATGGGGCGGAAGACTTCGTGACGGCTGCTTTTGGAAGCGAGCGCGACGTCAGACGGTGCGGCGCTGGTGCGCGAACGTCTCGATCCCCACCTGCGGCCCGGACGGCAGCGCGTACAGGGGGCACTTGATGCAGGTGAAGCTCTGCCACCCACGACGCACGGCCTCATCGAGGCAGTTGTCGTAGTGCGAGCAGTTCAGATTGCGGTGCTGCTCGACCCCCAGCCGCTTCGGGCCAGCTTCAGGGTTGATGCTCTGCTGTAGTTCGGTTGGACACGGCTTCATTGTGGTTCGGCCTCCCAGTGTTAGTCCCCCAAGCTCCATCCCCCAACGACTCGACTACCCCTCCGGACCTTCTCGACCACTGCCGCGCGCTTCTACGGACGCGGGCGCTGCCGACACAAGCCAGCCCGGGTGGAATGCTGATGACCCGGCGTAGTTTCCCTCACCATCGACCTGCTGTTTTCAAAAGGGCCCGCGGCGTTTAGGGCGGAAGGCCGAACGATGTCAAACTGGTGCCCCTTCGTCGTGCTGCTCTCGGCGCTGCCGTGCGCGGCTCAGTCCCCCGCCCTGCTCGACGCCGTGCGCACCCACAAGGCAGGCGTCGAGCGCCAGGCCGCGGCTGAGCTCGAGCGCTGCGAAGGGACGAAGCCGAAGGCGTGCGCCGAGCGTGGGAGCCTCGCGCTGTTGACGGGCGTGCTCACCTTGTCGGCGAACGACGCGCCGGGGGCCGCCTCGGTGCTCGAGCGCGTCGCCGCACCCAAGGGCCTCGAGGCGATCCACGCCTGGTACTTCGCCCAGGCCCTCGCCTACGCCGGCGACGCGAAGAGGGCCTTGGCCCAGCTCCAGAAGATCGGCGACCGCGCGCCCCGGTGGCTCACCAAGCGCGCGCGGCCGCGGCAAGGAGAGCTGCTGCTCCGGTTGGGCCAGCCGAAGAAGGCCCTGCCGCTGCTCGACGCGTGGGCCAAAGCCGACGGCGCGCCCGAAGCGCTCTGGGCCAGAGCCTCGGCCAACGTGCGCGTCCACAAGAAGGCCGACGCGCTGACGGACCTCACGCGGCTGCTCGTGCGCTTCCCGGCGCACCCTCACGCAGCGCTCGCCGCCGAGCTCCGTCAGGCGCTGGGCGACGTCGCGCCGCTGTCCGACTCCGACCGGCTGGCGCGGTCGAGCGCCTGGCTGTCCGCGGGAGAGCCAAAGGCGGCGCTGAAGGATCTCGAAGGCATCGCTCGTGGCGACGAGGAGCGCGCCGCGCAGGTGGCATTGATCCGCGGGCAGGCATTGCTCGCCCTGGGCAAGGAAGCTGAAGCCCTGGCCGCGCTCAGCCAAGCCGAACGAGGAGATGAGGCCACGGCGGCCGAGGCCGTGCTGATCCGCGCTCGGCGCCTGCTGCGGAACGACGCGCACGACGACGCGCGCAGCGCCTTCCTGGACCTCGAGCGGCGCTTCCCGACGAGCTCGGCCGCGGACGAAGCCGGGTACTTCGCCGCGTGGGTCCTGCTGCAGGACGCGAAGGATCTCGAGGCGGCCCAGGCGTTCGCTGACTTCGAGACCAAGCACCCTTCGAGCCGGCGGCTCGACGAGGCCCGCTGGTTTCGGGGCTACGCGCTGTACCGCGCCGGGCAGGCGAAGCTGGCCAGAGCGGTGCTGACCTCGCTGGCAGACGACTTTCCCCGGTCGTCGCTGGTGCCGCAGGCGCGCTACTGGGCCGCGCGCTGCCGCGAGGTCGAGGAGGTCGACGGCGGCGTCGACGGGGGCGCGAGCGCCACGGCCGAGTACGCCGCGCTCGTGAAGGGCGCCGCCGGCACGTTCTACGCCACGCTCGCGGTCGAACGCCTCGAGGCCCGCGGCGCTGAAGTCCCGCCGATCTTCTCCGCCACGCCCGCGCCGCTGCGCGCCGAGGCCGTCCCCGCGCTCGCGCTGGCGCTCCAGCTGAGCCGCGCGGGCCTCTTTCGCGACGCGCAGGACGAAGTGCAGCAGCTGCTCAGCTCCGTCGGCCCGGCCGACGCCGCCCGCTACGCGCGAGCGCTGCAGGCCCATGGAGACTTCGGCAACGCCCACGCGCTGGCGGCTCGGCACCTGTGGGGTGCGACGTACGCCGCGCAGGCGCCAGAGGTGGTGGGGCTCATGTACCCCCAGGCCTTCGCGGACGCCGTGTCCGGCCACGCCCGCGCCGCGCGGCTCGATCCCCACTTCGCCTGGGCGATCATGCGCAGGGAGAGCGCGTTTCGGCCCCACGTCACCTCGAGCGCCGACGCGCGAGGCCTCATGCAGATCATTCCTCCCACTGCGCGGGCGATCGCCACCCGGCTGTCTCTGCCGGAGCCGGACCCGGCGGAGCTCTACGCCCCGGACCTCAACGTGCGGCTGGGGACCTGGTACTTGAGCGCCCTGCTCGAGCGCTTCGGCCACCCTGCCCTCGCGGCCGCCGCGTACAACGCCGGCCCGTCGAACGTGCTGCGCTGGCTGACCGCCCGCGGCACGCTGCCGCTCGATCGTTTCGTCGAGGAGATCCCCTTCAAGGAGACGCGCGGGTACGTCAAGCAGGTGCTCGCCGACTACGCCGTGTACCAGCGACTCTACGGCTCGGCGGTGAAGCCGCTGGCGCTCGTGCTCCCCAAGCCCAAGCCGAGCGGCGTGGAGTTCTGAGCGTGCGCACGACGATCGCGGTCGACCGGCTCGAAGGCTGCCTGCTGGGCTGCGCGCTGGGCGACGCCCTGGGCCTGCCGACGGAGGGGCTCAAACCCAAGGTGATCGCCCGCCGCTTCGGTGGCCCGCCGCGTTTTCGGCTCGTGGGCCGAACGGGCTTCGTGAGCGACGACACCGAGCAGAGCGCGCTCGTCGCCCAGAGCTTGCTCGAAGGGGACACGCCAGAAGCGGTGGCGCGTTCGCTGCGCAGACACCTGCGCTGGTGGTTCGCCCGGCTCCCCTTCGGTGTCGGCTGGGCGACGCTGCGGTCCTGCGTGCGCATGTGGCTGGGCCTGAAGCAGCCAGGGGTGAGCTCCGGCGGCAACGGCGCCGCCATGCGCTCGGCGATCATCGGCCTGGTCGTGCAGGACCCTGCCCAGCGCCGGGCGACGAGCCAGGCGCTCGCGCGGCTGACCCACACCCACCCGCTGGCCGTCGAGGCCGCCGGTTACGTCGCCGAGCTCTCACACCTCCTCGGCACCCGCGACGCGCCCGTCAGGCAGGTGGTGGAGCAGGCGGCAGGCGGCTTGTCGGAGCCGAAGCTCCTTCACGCGGTGCGCTCGGCGCTGGATGCCGGCGACTCGGTGGATGCGGGCGCGGCGCTGGGGACGACCGGCTTCGCCGCCCACAGCGTCGCCGCGTGCACGTGGGCGCTCGTCCACGCCACCTCGCCGCTCGACGCGATCGAGCGTGTCATCGCCATCGGCGGCGACACCGACACGCACGGCGCGATCGTCGGCTCCTGGGCCGGGGCGCGCTGGGGTTCCGCCGCGCTGCCCGCACCGTTGCTCGCCGAGCTGCATGACGGGCCGTTCGGGCCGACGCACCTTCGCGCGCTGGCCGCGGCGCTCGTGGAAGGAGGCCGACCTCCACGCTGGTCGGCGACGGTGGCGCTGCTGCGGAACCTCGCGCTCTACCCGGTGATCCTCGCGCACGGCTTCTCGCGGCTCTGGCCGTTTTGGTGAGCTCCGCTGTCGGCTCGAGGGCGGCGCGGCGGCCACATCCAGCGGCGGCCACATCCAGCGGCTGCCACATCCAGCGGCTGCCACATCAAGAGGCTGCGACGTCAGGCGGCTGCGACGTCAGGCGACTGCGACGTCGGCGGCTGCGACGTGGGCGGCTGCGACGTCAGGCAGCGGCGACGGTACGCCGCTGCGACCCGATGCGGCGGCGACGTTACGCAGCGGCTGCGTCGGCGAAGGACGGGTAGATCGTCACGCCTTCGCCAGACTTGGGCTTGCCCAGCTCCCGCGCCAGCGCGCGGTCCAGCGACATCAGCGCGATCTCCTGCTGCGCGTCCGTCGGCGGCTGGGTGGTGATCTTCTGCAGCCAGATGCCCGGCTTCGTCAGGCTGGTGATCACCGTCGGGCAGCCGTCCTTCGCGCTCCAGCGCTGCAGCTCGTACGCGACGCCGGCGATCGGGAAGGCCATGGGGATCTTCACGAACACCATCAACACCTGGTTGATGAACTCGTTCGCGTGCAGCCGAGGCACGAACGGCAACAGCAGCACGTGGAGCAGCACCGCCACGCCCACGACGATGAAGAGGAAGCTCGTGCCGCAGCGCGGGTGACGCGTCGTGAACGGCCGCGCGTTGTCGACGGTGAGCGGCTTGTCCGCCTCGTACGTCCAGATCGCCTTGTGCTCGGCGCCGTGGTACCGAAACAGGACCTTCGCGTCGTCGGTCCGCGAGATCACCGCGAGGTAGCCGACCAGAATCCCCAGCCGCAGCACGCCGTCGACCAGGTGAAAGCTGGCGCTCGTCGTGTCGAAGCCCGGCCCCACCGCCCGGCCGATGAGCCAGGTCAGCAGGTGCGGCAGCGCGATGAAGAACGCCACCATGACGATCGTGGCGAAGGCGAGCATCGCGTTGGCGCCCGCATCACCCTTCTTCTCGGGCACCATCGTCCCGCCCGACGGTGGGCTCGGAGGACCGTCAGCCCCAGCGCCGACGGCCTGGAGCAGGAAGGTGAGCACCGCCGCCGGTGAAGGCTTGGCGGCCTTCTTGTCGTCTTCGGGCGGGAGCGCGTGATCGGCGGAGAACTTGAGCGCCGAGTAGCCGTTGTGGAGCGACTCGGCGAGGACCACCGCGCCGCGAAAGACCGGCCAGCGGAGGAACTTGAGCGAGCGCAGCAACGTGCGCCAGGCCTGCTCGCGCACGGCAATCTGTCCGTCGTGGCGCCGCACGGCGACCACGAAGGACTTGGGGGACCGCATCATCACGCCTTCGATGACAGCCTGCCCGCCAATGTACGGACGCACACCGGTCGCTTCAGCCGTCACGCAGCCCCCAGCAAACCTTTAGGCCTTCTTGCCGCCGCCGCCGCGCTGCGCAGCCTGGTAGCGCTTCTGGAAGCGATCGACGCGGCCCTGCGTGTCGACCAGCTTGTACTTGCCGGTGAAGAACGGGTGGCAGTTGGAGCAGATTTCGACGTGGAACGAGCCACGCGTGCTCCGCGTGATCATCGAATTGCCGCACGCACACTGGATCCGCGCCGCGGGGTACTCGGGGTGAATGTCCGTCTTCATGGTGAACCACTGGCCTTTCAACGCCTTGCACCCGTGAGATCATTCCCGACGAGGTGGACCGGCGCGGTTGAGGGGGGCTCCTTAACCACGGCCACGTCGCCGCCGCAACAGTCCGTCGGTCTTCGACGCGGGTAAGGCGCCTTCAGGCCTCCGACAGCGCGGCGAGCCGGTACTGCGCGGCCTGGGCAATGGCGTCGTTCGAGCGCGGAAGATCGGGGAAGTGCCCAACCATGGGGTGCGGCACGGCTTTCTTCTGCGCCACGGCGTTCCGGTAGGACCGGCGCGCTCCCTCCGGGTCGTGCTGCCGCTCGAGCACCTGCCCCAAGAGGTAGTGGCCCAGGGCGAGCGTGGGCTCGAGGAACAGCGCGCGGGTCAGCTCCTGCTTGGCGCGATCGAGCGTCTTGCCCTGCATGAAGGCCAGCGCCAGGTACACGCGCGCCTCGACGCACAGCGGCTCGCGCGCCAGGGCCTGTCCGTACGCGAGCTCGGCCTCATCCAAGTTGCCCATGAGCGCGTGGACGTTTCCCAGCGTCAGCTGGGCAGCGAGATCGTCGGGCGCGTCACCTGCGAGCCGCGTGGCGAGCCGCAGCGCCTTGGGGAAGTCGCCCAGCTCCACCACTCGGATCACCTCGGCGAGGCGCTCGACCGGCGTGCGCACGGAAGGCGATGGCGCGGGCGGCGGCGCCACGGCGGGCGGAGGCTGCGTGGGCCGAGGAGGCTGGGTGGGCGCGGGCAGCGGACCGGTGGGACGAGCTCGCGGCGCGGAGGCGGCCGGCGGCGACAGCCCCAACGGCACGGAGGCCCGCACCACGGGCAGACTCGTCGACGAGGTGCTCGACGACGACGCTGGCCCGGCGGTGGGAGGAGGCGGCAGCGGCGGCGGAGGTGGCTGCCGCGGCTGGGTGACGGTCCCAGCGCTGCTCGCCGGCAGCGGCGGCATCGACGGCGCAGGGGTCGGGCCTTCGGCTCGTCGCAGCGGCGCCGGCGCGCTCGCTCCGGGGCGCGGGGGCAGCACCGCCTTGGACACGAAGTCCTCGAGCGTGCGCAGCGGCCGAGACTCGCCCTGCGGCGCCTTGCGGTACGCGAAGATGCCGCCGACCTCGACCATGTCGAAGCGCGTGGCGACCTTGAACAGGCTCTCGCTGTACCCCAGGAACAGCCAGCCGTTGGGCAAGAGCGCGTCGTGGAAGCGCTGCATCACCCCGACGATCGTCGGCAGATCGAAGTAGATGATGACGTTCCGGCAGAAGATGACGTCGAGCGACTCCGGGCGCACGTGCGGCCAGACCGGCGCCGCGAGGTTGTGGCCTTCGAAGCGCACCAAGGCCCGCGGCTCCTGGGTGATCTCGTACGACTCCCCTTTGCGCAGGAAGAAGCGCGCCAGCCGCTCTTCACTGACGCCGATGAGGCGGCGCGCGGGGTACTGGCCCTTCGCGGCGTTCTCCACGGCGGCCGGGTTCAGGTCCGTCGCCCAAATGTCCACTTCCCCCGGAAAGGCGCCGCGCTCGATCGCCGCCATGGCCAAGCTGTACGGCTCTTCGCCGGTCGCGCAGCCGGCGCTCCACAGCTTGACGACCCGGCTCTCACGCCGCGCGGACTGGAGCACGCCAGGCAGCACGTCGCGCTCGAAGGCCAGGAACTGGCGCGAGTCGCGGAAGAACTCGGTCTTGCCGACGGTGACGAGCGGGAGCAGCGACCGCAGCTCCGCTTCACCCGCGAGCTGCTTGAGGCGGCGCACGTAGTCCGTCGCGTCGGACAGCCCCAGCGCCGGCAAGCGCGCGAGGAGCGCCAGCCGCAAGCCGTAGTACCCGTCGGGCGTGATCTTGAGGCCCGCCCGCTCGAGCAGCAGCGCCGCGAGCGCTTCGAGCGCCGGCCGATCGATCGTCAGCCCCTCGCCGCTCATGCCACCCACCTGAGCAGCTGGGCGGGAATGTCCTGGAGCGGCAGCACCTGCTCCGCGGCGCCCAGGCCGATCGCCTCGCCCGGCATGCCGAAGACGACGCAGCTGGCCTCGTCCTGCGCGATCGTGTGGCCGCCGCGCTGGCGGATCTCCAAGAGCCCCTTGGCCCCGTCGCGCCCCATGCCCGTCAACACGACGCCGATCGCCTTGTTCCCGAAGCTCGCCGCCGACTTGAGCAGGGTGTCGCAGGCCGGCTTGAAGCCGCCCACCGCAGGCCCGTCGTCGAGCTTGAGCACGCCGCTGGCCTGGATCAGCAAGTGCCGCGTCGACGGGGCGACGTACACCTTGCCGGGGACCATGAGCTCGCCGTCGGTCGCTTCGGCGACTGGCAGCGCCGTCTCGGTGGCCAGCCAGTGGGCGAGATCCCGCGAGAACCCCGACGAGATGTGCTGGCAGATCGCGATCGGCGCGGGGAAGTCCTCCGGGATCGCGCCGAGCAGCTCAGCGAGCGCCTTGGGTCCGCCCAGCGACGCGGCGATCGCGACCAGCTTGTAGGTCGGGCGAGGGCTGGGCAGCCGCCCGCTCGTCGTCCGTCGCCGCCGGCCTCGGGGGTGTCGAACCACCTTCACCGACGCGAGCAGCGCCAGCTGCTGCTCGAAGCTCTCGAAGCCGGCCGTGTCCGTCGGCACCTCGAGCACGTCGAGCGCGCCGCTGGCGAGCAGCGGCATGGCCCCCGCGCGGCCCTTCGCGCCCTGGGCGAGCAGCACGATCGGCGTCGGCGCGTCGGCCATGACGACCTCGATCGCCCTCGCCAGCTCTTCAGGTCGCTCACCGAGCTCCACCAGCACGAGCGCCGGGACCAGCCGCTTGACCGCCTCGGCCATGAGCGCCGGCGCGACGGACGGCCCCGCGGGCACCAGCGCGCCCTGCAAGGCAGGCTTGAGCCGCACCCCCAACGCGCCCGACCGCTCGACGACCAGCACCCGCCGCGCACTCAAGGCGTCACGTCAGCCGATCGATCGTGAGCGCCAGGCTCTCGACCCCCAGCTCTCCCTTGATCAGGTACGCGTCGGCCCCCGCATCCAGCCCGCGCCGCTTGTCTTCGGGTGACGCGAGGGACGAGAGGATCACCACCGGGATCTTCGCGTGCTCCGACGACTTGATCCGCCGCGTCAACGAGAAGCCGTCGAGCCGCGGCATCTGCACGTCGGACAGGATCAGATCGTACTGGCCGGACTGCAGCTTGGCCCACCCTTCCTCGCCGTCCTGGGCTTCTTCCACGCTGTGGCCCAGCGCGCGGACCAGAGCGCTCTCGGTGGCGCGGGCGATCGGCGAGTCGTCGACCAACAGCACCCGCAGGCGCTTGGTGGCCTGCTGCTCGGCCGGCCGCGCCAGCTTGCGCACTTCGGCCATGATGTCGGGCACGTGCAGCAGCACGGCGATGCGCCCGTCTTCGAGCGCGGCGGAGCCTGCGACGAAGGGCGCCCCCTTCATGAAGTCGTGACCGATCGGCTTCACCGCGACCTCGCGCTCGTCCACGAAGCCGTCGACCACCAGCGCCGCGCGATCTTCGCCATGCCGCACGACCACGGCCGGCGCGCGATCGAAGCGCGGGCCGCCGTTGAGCGCGAGCAGCGGCCCCAGCGCCGCGTAGGTGATCGGCTTGCCCCGGTGCATGACCGCGAGGGTGCCGAAGATCTCCAGCCGGTCAGACGGCTTGAAGCGAGCCACCGCTTCCACGTCGGCCGCGGGCATGCCGTAAATGTCGTCGCCCAGACGCACCAGCAGCACCCGCATCAACGCCAAGGACTGCGGCAGCCGCAGGCTGATCGTCGTCGCGCGGCCGATTCGGCTGGCCACGGCCACCGAGCCGCCGAGCCCTTCGACCTTGCGCTTGACCACGTCCATGCCGACGCCGCGTCCGGACAGCTCGCTGACCTCTTCCCGCGTCGAAAAGCCGGAGCGGAAGATGAGGTTGATCGCCTCGCGCTCGGACAGCGAGGCGGCCTGCGCTTCGGTCATGAGCCGCTTCTTCACGGCGGACTCGCGCAGCCGGTTGGGGTCGATGCCGCGGCCGTCGTCCTCGACCTCGACCGCCAGCATGTCTCCGTCGGCGCGGGCCCGCAGCACGACACGCCCGGCCTCGGGCTTGCCCAGCGTGCTGCGCACGTCCGGCGTCTCGATGCCGTGGTCCACCGCGTTGCGAATCAGGTGAATCAGCGCGTCGCGAACGTCGGCGACCATGGACCGATCGACGCCGGCCGACGTCTGTTCGACCACCAGCTCGATCTGCTTGTTCTGCCCGCGCGCCAGATCGCGCACCGCGCGGGGGAACGCGTCGAACACGCTCGACAACGGCACCAGCCGCGCTTCGGCGACGTGATCCGCCAGCTGCTTGAGGTTGCCGTGCAGCGTGTTCAGCCCGTCGGCGTGCCCCCGGACGAAGCGGAACGAGTCGTCGCGCAGCATGTGGAGGTCGTTCTCGAGCGTGGTGAAGCGCGCGCGCTCTTCGGGCTTGAGCGTGTGGTGCTCGAACAGCCGAACGAACCCGTCACCCAGGCGCGCGAAGCGCTCGAAGATGCCCTGCACTTCTTCGCCGCGCAGGCCGGCGCGGGCAGACTCGACGAGCAGGTCGCCAGCGAGCAGCCCCAGCGCGTCGAGCACCTCCACGTTGACGC
>JALHOS010000226.1 GCA_022842905.1 Myxococcaceae bacterium
GCGAAGGACGAGCCGGCTGACGACTTCGAGAGCGCGTTCGGTGGTGGCGGCAAGAAGACCGCGGCGGCCCCGAAGGCCGAAGCGGCGCCCGCCGAGGCGAGCAAGCCCAAGAGCGTCTACATTCCTCCGGCGGCCGGCGCGGCGCAGGCGGAAGTGAAGACCTCGCTCGAGACGTCCGACGTGATGGAGGTCGTCCTGTCGAACAAGGCCGCGTTGGCCAACTGTGTCCAGGAGCAGAAGAAGCGCGAGCCGGGCATCAGCGGCAAGCTCGTCATGCGCTGGACGATTCAGACCAGCGGCCGCACGTCGAACGTGAGCGTCGTGTCCGAAGAGTTCAAGGGCACGTACCTGGCGGGCTGCATCGGCGGGCTCATCAAGACCTGGAGCTTCCCGCGGCACAAAGTGCAGGGCGATCCGGTCAGCTTCCCGTTCAAGTTCTAGCGGTCCTGACGCGTTGCGTTGGCTCGTCGCCGCGCGTCGGTGAAGTTCGCTGGACTCCTGGCGTCATGCGGCTATGTCCGCGGGCCTCTGAAGCCGCTGGGCTTCGCTTTTCACCCGTAGCAGGGAGGCTTTCGCAATGAACCGTAGCGTTTCCGTTGGGATGTGGCTGGTGGCCGGGGCGGTGTTGGGCCTGGGCGTCGCCGCCTGTGGCGAGATGCAGATGATGACTGGGCCGTGCACGGCCGGCAGCTGTGGCGCGGGCAAGTCCTGCCACCCCATTACGAAGGCCTGCGTGCCGTCCTGCGACATGGCGGCGGAGTGCCCGGGCAGCTCGCGCACCTGCGCACCGTACGAAGGTGATGCCGGCGAGAAGTTCTGCCAGTGCTCGACGGACGCGCTGTGCAGCGGCGCGAACGCCGGGACGGTGTGCAACGACGCGACGAAGCAGTGTGAGGCGAAGTGTGGCTCGGGTGCGGACGCGGGCTCGGCGTTCACCTGCCCGACGGGCTTCAGCTGCGCGGCTTCGGGCAACTGCGTGAAGGCCGGCACCGACGCTGGCACCGACGCTGGCGTGGACGCCGGGGTCGACGCTGGCATGATGGATGCGGGCATTGCCTGCGTGCACGGCGCGGGCACCTGCGGCGCGTCGTTCGTGTGCACCAACGGCCGCTGCGTGGCTCCGACGGCCTGCACGTTCGCCGACGGTGGCCAGCCGGCCATGTGCCCGTACGGCCAGTTCTGCGGCACGGCCTGCGCCGAAGCTCCGGTCGCGCCGGCGAGCTGCGCGAACTTCCCCGCGGGCTCGACGCCGCGCGCGTGGAACCCGTCGTCTGACGGCGGCAGCAGCGGCCCGGTGATCTTCGCCAGCGGCCCGCAGTCGGCGCAGACGTTCTGCACCGGCACGCTGGCGGACGGCGGCACCGGCGCGGTCCCGTCGCACGTCGCCATGACGTTCTCGGCGTACACCACGGGCAGCCCGTTCCCGACGGCTTACGACATGTTCCAGACGAACCAGCTGCGCTACTTCCGGACCGACGGCACCAGCTGCGACGTGTCGAACCTGGGGACCTGCGGTCTGTTCACCCCCAGCCGCTACGCGAACTCGCGGTCGACGGACGGGCGCAACCTGACCAACACGCCGACGTTCTACTGCCCGGGCGCGTCGTTCAACTCGCTCGAGGTCGGCCTGCACTTCAACGGCGGCAACGCGTTCTGCGGCACGGCGCGCTGAATTTGGGCAGGGGTCCAACAGTCAACACAGACACGGCCCCCCTGGGGTCGTCGAACGGAAAGGGAACACCACAATGAAGAAGATGATGATGGCGCTGGGCATGACGGTTTCGGCGGTGGCTTTCGCGCAGTCGGCGACGGTGAAGCCGGCGCCGGTCGCACCGGTGACCGAGCCGACCGTGGCCTGCTCGGCGGACACGAAGCTGGCAGGCGGTCGCACCTCGCAGTTCGAGGCCGTCTTCTGCGTGAAGCGGGGCAGCATGCGTGAGCCGGTCATCCACGGCCCCTACCTGGGCGTGTACGCGAGCGGTGCCAAGCGCGTCACCGGCCAGTACGTCGACGGCCAGAAGACCGGCGTGTGGACGTCGTTCGACGAGGCCGGCGCGAAGATCGAAGAGCTGACCTTCGTGAACACCCAGTGGCACGGCGTGCGGACGCTCTGGGTCAACGGCCAGAAGACGGTCGAGGAGAACTGGGTCAACGGCAAGCAGGAGGGCGTGCAGAAGTACTGGGACGCCTCGGGCCGGCTGACGCAGCAGACGTTCCGCGCGGGCGTGCAGGTCACCCAGCGCTAAAGCTGAAGACCGTGTGGTGAGTGAGGCGCGCGCAGGCCCGTTGTTTCGGGGCTGCGCGCGCTTCGCCTTTCGAAGGGGCCGGGCTGCGGGCCGACGAACTGGGGAAGACGGCACCGCTGAACTGGGCTATCCATCAGGCCCGCGTGTCGCCGACGTCCAAGTACGAACCGCCGATCCCCGACCTGCCGTTGCGGCGGGTGCAGGACATGGGGCTCAAGGAACTCGAGCGCATTCGCCTGCTGCTGCGCGGCGGCTCCGTCATCGAGTGGCGGCGCATGCACTTCAAGGCCTGGGACGAGGTCGATCGCTTCCTGCGCCTGTGTCAGATCGATCCGACGCGGCCCCACGACGAAGCGTGGGTTCGCACGGTGCTCGCCGACGCCGTCGAATACCTGCGCAAGACGTTCAACTACCGAGTGGCCGACCCGGTGGCGAACCCGAACATGATCCACGATCTGTTCCTCTACGCGTCCGGCCAACTCGACAAGAAGTACCGGAAGATCGCCTGCATCGTGCTCAAGGTGATGCACGTCATTCAGCACATCGAGGCGCGGGATCTGCTCTTTCGCACCGCGCTGTCCGAAGCCGAGCTGTCCGAGTTGGTGGCCGAGCGCGTCGCCTCGGCCGTCGCCGACGCGCGGAGCAAGGGCCTGGCGATCGTCGACTTCTCGGACAGCATCAAGACGCGCGAGTCGGTGATCACCAAGCTCATCGCCAAGCGCGAATCGACGGCGGCGGCGATCTACGACCGCACGCGCTTCCGGATCATCGTCGCCGAACGGGACGACGTGCTCCCGGTCCTGTACTTCCTGCTGCAGCGCCTGCTGCCGTTCAACTTCGTGGTGCCCAACCAGTCCGACAACACGCTCATTCGCTTCAAGGACATGGTCAGCACGTTCCCCAACTTCAAGAAGTACGCGAAGCAGCTGCACCTGGACGTCGACTACGAGGAGCGCGAAGGCAAGCCGCACAACACCTTCTCGGGCTCGACGTACCGGGTGCTCAACTTCGTCGCCGACGTGCCGGTGCGGCTCGACGCGTTCCTGCCGCCGCCGGAGGACGACGATCGCGAGCGCAAGGGCCGGCTGACGCTGGCCACGTGTGAGTTCCAGGTGGTCGACGAGAAGACCGCGCAGGAGAACGAGCGCGGAGAGAACAGCCACGAGCGCTACAAGCAGCGTCAGCTGGACGTGGTGCTCAAGCGCCTGTCGCGGGGGCTGGTGGTTCCCAAGCACAAGAGCTGACCGACTGGCGCCGCCTGGGCGGTGCGTGCTTCACGCCGCCTGTCGCACCGTCTGGCTGAGCTGGGCGATGAGCTCCGAGAGCGGCGCCGTCTTCGACAGCACGGCGTCGGCGAGGCGGTCGGCGCCGCTGCTGCGGGCGGCGTCTGGATCCGACGTGAAGAGGACGATCTTGAGCCGCTCGTCGTGGCCCAGCGCGCGGACGCGCTCGAGCACGCCTTTGCCGTCGATCGCCGGCATGTGCAGATCGACCACCACGCAGTCGAGCTCGAAGTAGCCGTCGATGAGCCGCTTCATGCCTTCACGGCCGTCCGCCGCGAGCCGCACGTCCCAGCCTTCCTGGGTCAGCGCGCGGGACAGCGCGGCGCGCCAGATCGCTTCGTCGTCGATCACCAACACGGTGCGGCGCCGGGCCGGGCGGATCGCTTCGCGAAGTTCGGCGGTCGGCTTGAGCGCCAAGAGCACGCCGTCCTCGGACACCGCCAGTGGCACGGCCCGTTGACCCGGAAACCGGCGCAGGCCGGCGGACAGCTCGAGCAGGAGGTGCTGCCCCGGGGTGACGGTCAGCCCGGGCACGAACAGGCCCTGCTTCGCGAAGGTGGCGCAGGCCGATCGCAGCTCGTCCAGGCTGTCGAAGGCGATCTGGAGCGGACGCTGGGGGTCGGAAAGGGCCATGACGAAGACGACTGAACGACAGCTCCTGTGCCAACCGTAACCGGGTCGCGCCCCGGCGCACTGGCCGCGTCAGAACGGCGACATGCACGAGACGGGAATCGAACCCGTACGGCCCGCTGAAGGGCCTGCGGATTTTAAGTCCGCTGCGTCTGCCAGTTTCGCCACTCGTGCCGAAGCGGCTTTTCGATCCTGCGCCTTAGCGCAAACAAACGCGTATAAGGGCGCGCCATGCTCGAGACCGTTACCAAGGGCTTCAAGGCCGCCAAGAACCGACTGCTCGGTCAGGCGGAGCTGACGCCCACGCTCATCGACGAGTCCTTGCGCGACATTCGCGTGTCCCTGCTCGAGGCCGACGTCGCCTTCGAGGTCGTCAAGAAGTTCGTCGCCCAGGTGCGCCAGAAGGCCGAAGGCGTCACCGTGCAGACCACGCTGACCGACGCGAAGGGCAAGAAGCTCAAGGTCAGCCCCGCGGATCACTTCGTCAAGATCTGCCACGACGAGCTCGAAGCGCTGATGGGCCCCGTCGACACGTCGCTCAAGCTCAAGGCCAAGGGCCAGGGCCCCAGCGCGATCATGATGGTGGGCCTGCAGGGATCCGGCAAGACGACCACCACCGGTAAGCTCGCCAACAAGCTCAAGAAGGAAGGCCGCTCGATCCTGCTCGTGGCCGCCGACATCTACCGGCCGGCCGCCGTCGATCAGCTCCGGGTGCTCGGCGAGAAGCTGGAGGTGCCGGTCTTCTTCGAGCCGAACGTGGCCCCGCCGGAGCTGGCCCGGCGCGCGTTCCAGAAGGCGCAGGCCGAGAAGCTGGACGTGGTCCTGATCGACACCGCCGGTCGGCTGGCGATCGACGAAGCGCTCATGACGGAGCTCGAGGCGATCAAGCGCGACGTGAAGCCCGACTCGATCCTCCTCGTCACCGACGCGATGATCGGCCAGGACTCGGTCAAGACGGCCGCCGAGTTCAACCGCCGCCTCGAGCTCGACGGCTTCATTCTCACCAAGCTCGACGGTGACGCCCGCGGCGGCGCGGCGTTGTCGATCAAGGAGATCACCGGCAAGCCCATCAAGTTCCTCGGCATGGGCGAGACGTTGGACAAGCTCGAAGAGTTCCGCCCCGAAGGGCTCGCCGGCCGCATCTTGGGCTTCGGCGACGTCGTCGGGTTGATGAAGGACTTCGAGAACGTCGTCGATCAGGACAAGGCCGAAGAAGACGCCAAGAAGCTGCTGTCCGGGCGCTTCAACATGAAGGACTTCGTCGACCAGATCCGCACCGTGCGGAAGATGGGGTCGCTCAAGGACCTGCTCGAGAAGTTCCCGCTCTTCGGCGACATGACCGAGCAGCTCAACCCCAACGAAGGAGAGCTGGACAAGATCGAAGCGCTCTACAACTCCATGACGGAGAAGGAGCGGCTGGACCCGTCGATCGTCTCCAAGTCGCGGGCGGAGCGCATCGCCAAGGGGTCCGGCCGGAAGCCACAGGACGTCGCCGAGCTGCTCCAGAAGTTCACGATGATGCAGCAGGTCATGGGCAACATCGGCCAGAACCCAGGGCTGCTCGGGAAGATCCCCGGCTTCAAGCAGCTGGGGCAGCTCAGCCAAATGAAGAACATGGACCTGTCCCAGATCTTCGGGAAGGACCCGCTCATGGCCCAGGCGCTGGGCATGGGTGGCCCTGGCGGTGGCATGCCCATGCAGATGCCGCAGCTGGCTCCGGGCTACACGCCGCCGATGAGCCAGGCGCAAATGGCGAAGGCGCGCCTCATGGGCTACCAGATGCCGGGCGCGGCGAAGGCGAACTCCGACGCCGAGCGCGAGGCGATCCGCGAGCGGCGCAAGCGCGAGAAGGCCAACAAGAAGAAGAACCGGAAGAACCGCTAAAGCCGTCAGCTCGCGCGGCGGCGCAGGTAGGCCTCGAGCCACGGGAAGAGCGCGTAGATCGCGATCGCGTTCGCGGCGAGCGCTTGGATCCAGCGCGGGTTCCCGGCGGCGAACACCGCGTCCAGCCACTGCTTGAGCGCCACGTTCGCCGCGTCGGCCGTCAGCTCGAGCTCGAGCGCCGTGTCCTTTCCGTGGATCAGATCGCAGACGAGGACGCCCAGGCCTGCTTCGGGTTCGTCCGCCACCAGCGAGCGGCACAGCCGGTCCACGTCTTCAAGCCGACCCTCCGCCAGCCAACACTGCGCCAGCCGCAGCGCCGCAGGGCCCGCTGGGGGCACGCCCGCCGCTCGGCGAAAGGCCTGCGCTGCCTGCGCTCGGTCGCCCAACGCCAGCGCCGCTTCTCCCAGCGCCCAGTCGCGCTCGGGGCAGGGATCGATCTGGGCGCGGTGCTGGGCTTCCCAGGTGTCGAGCGCCTTCGGCCCGCCCTGCTGGCGAAGCAGCGCGGCGGTGGCCATGAGCGCTTCGGGATCGCGGGGCGCGTGCTCGACCGCGTCCATGGACAAGCGCAGGGCCTGCGCTGCGTCGCCTCGCATCAACGCCAAGCGGGCGCGCCCGAGCAGGGGGCGCACGGTCGACAGCTGCACGTCACCCGTGAGGCTGCGCGTGGCCTGACACGCCTCGAACGCGGCCCCGGCTTTGTCGAGCTCGCCGCGCGCTTCGTGGCACAGCGCCCGGCGGTGCAACAGCGCGGCGCTCTGCGGCACGCGCGCTTCCCAGTCCGACAGGTAGAGCAGGCCGACCGCGCTGTCGGGCCGGAAGAGGGCTTCGGCGACGAGGGCCACCAGCTCTCCTCCCCATGGCGCGTGGGCCAAGGCGTCCGCTGGTGCGACTCCCAGCTCGTCGGCGGCCGCCCGGGCCGACGCCGTCCACAGCGCGCCGTCACGCCAGTACCGCGCGAGCTCGAGACGCTTGAGGTGGCTGTAGAAGTCGGCCGGGTCGGCGGCCAGGCAGCGCTCCAGGATCGTGAGGTCGCGCGCCTTCTTGTCCTTGGCAGCGGCACGCTCGCGGACGTAGCCCAAGTGCTCGACCGCTGCGCTCAGGTCGACCACGCGCTCGCCGCGCTCCGCCAGCACCGGCGCGAGGTGGGCGCTGACGTCTTCGTGAATGGCGTGCTCGAAGCGCACTCGGGCGTCCGCCTTCCACCCGCGCAGCACGCTCGACTCTCGCCGGTGGCCGTAGGGGAGGGGGTTCGAGATGCGGATCGTCAGCGCGCCGACCCCTGGCGTGGCGACGGCCTGGCGAAGCTGGGTGATGAAGTCCGCCGAAGGGCGCTCGTCGGCGTCGAGCACCAGCACCCAGTCGCTGGTGACGTGCGCGAGCGCCACGTTGCGCGCCTGGGCGAAGTCGCCCTGCCACGGCGAATCGATGACGCGGGCCCCTGCCGCGGCGAAGAGCGCCTTGGTGTCGTCCGTCGAGCCGGTGTCGACGACGATCAGCTCGTCCCACGCTCCCGCCGCGGCGCGAAGGAAGTCCGGCGCCATGGCCGCTTCGTCACGGACGATCAGGGTCAGCGCGATCGTCGGGTTCACGGGTGGCTCCCGTAGGCGACCTGGGCGCGTACCGACACCGCGTGCTGCGCGAGCGCACCCCTGAGCTTGGCGTGCGCGGCGTACACTCGGGCTTCGCAGGCGCGGGCCAGCGCGATGACGGCCGGCGTGATCGCCCGCTGGGGCGCTTTGGTGAGCGCGCCGACGAAGACCCCCATCAGCGCGGCCGCCTGCTCGATCTCCCCTCGCTGGACCGCCTGATCGAGCGCGCGCAGCGCGTCCAACAGCTCCACTTCACTCATGGCGTGGCGCCTCCGCCCAGCGAGGCGACCGCGGCCTGGAAGCCTTCGACGATCGGCGCGAACGCGCGCTCGGCTTCGTGCACCGGACCGGCCGACCGCGCCGTGGCGCCGACCGCCAACCGCTCTGCGACGAAGAGGTACACCTCACCCAAGGTCTGCGCGAGCTCCGGCGCCTGGCTGGGATCCAGCGTGCCGGCCAGCTCGGTGACGATGTCGGACGCCTTCGTGAGCAGCGGGAGCGCGTCGAGGGGCCGCTGCGCGTCCAAGTGTGCGGCGGCGTGGCGCATGTGGCGCAGCGCGGCCTCGAACAAGAGGACCATCAAGCGCTCTCTGGACGCCGTCTCGTTGCTGGCCTTCGCGTACGCGCGGGCTGCGTTCATGCGCCTAGCTCTCCTTCTTCTGCTCCTGGAGGGTGAGGAAGCTGCTGATCGACTTGAAGCCGCCGACGATCTGCTCCATGGCCGCGAACTGGGAGATCAGCCGGTCTTTGTACGCTTCGATCCGAAGCTCGAGGGACTGGATCTGCGTGTCCGCGTTCTTGACCGACCGCTCGAGGCCCTGCTTTCGCGCGGTGAAGAGGCCGGTGGCGGTGTCGTTGTAGGACTTCTCGAGCGTCTTGGTGGCCGCGCCCAGCCCGGTCGTCGCGTTGGCGAAGAGCGCGTTCACCGCCGCCGCGTCCGAGCCGATCGCCTTGGACAGCTTCGTCGAGTCGATCGACAGCGTGCCGTCGGCCTGTGTCTTGATCCCGACGTCAGCCAGCGTGCGCACCGACGACGACGGGTTCGCCTGGCTGGTGATCAGGTTCTGCAGCGACGACTGGAGTGAGCGCAGTGATCCGTCGCCGGACAGCGTGCGCGATCGGTCCGAGCCGGGCGCGACGTTGAGGTGCTTGCGGACTTCCTTGGTGAGATCGTTGTACGCGTCGACGAACTTCTGCAGGTTGGACTTGGTCGTCTCGGCGTTGTTGGTCAGCACCAGGTCTTCGGCCGTCGTCGTCTCGCGGCTCAAGTTGAGCGTCGTGCCGGGCAGCACGTCGGTCAGCGTGTTGTTGCTTCGTTCGAACCGCAGGCCGTCCACCACGACGCTGGCGTTCTCGGCGGCCTGGGTGATCGTGAGGCCCAGCGGCTGGCCGAGCGCGCCGGTCGACGTCTCGGTGATCGTCAGCGCCGACGCCGCGGGCTGGCCGACGGTGAAGCCGGTGTCCTGGCGGGTGAGCGAGAGGAACGTCTGCCCGTTCGTCGTGAGCAGCGCCGCGCCGACCGGGGCGTCGGAGTCGTTGATCGCCTTGGCGACGTCGGTGAGCGAAGCGCCGTCGGCGATGGTGATGTCGTAGTTCGTCCCGTTGACGCCGAGGCTCAAGGTCCCCCCGCGCACGGGCTGAAACGCGTCGGTGAAGGCGGCCGAGCGGGCCTTGGCGGCCGTCGCCATGTTCTCGACCAGCACCGAGTAGCGCCCGGCGGTTGCGGCGCTCGTCGGCGTGGCGGTGAAGCCCGTCGACGTGCCGACCTGTCCGACGCCCAGCACGCCGCCCGTCGTCAGGCCCTGCGCCGCGGTGTTCAGCGACTGGAGCCTCGAGACCAGCGTGCCGATCGCCGACATCTGCGCGCGGTAGCCGTCCTGCTGGGCCTTGACCAGGTCCACGCTCCGCCGCTCGAGCGACACCAAGCTGTCGACGATGTTGTTGGTGTCCAGGCCTGACGCCAACCCACCGGTGCGGAATGACCCAGCCATACGTGACTCCTCGGCAAGCGAAGGGAATGAAAAGACGGCGGCCAACGTGTCGTCAGCCGCCGTCAGATCAACTCACGTGCCACTTACCCGAGCAGCTTCAGGGCGATCTGCGGCGACTGGTTGGCCTGCGCCAACACGCTGACGCCGGCCTGCATCATCACCTGCGTGCGCGCCATCTTGCTCGTCTCTTCGGCCACGTCGACGTCGCGGATGCGGCTGTTGGCGGCGGAGAGCGACTCACTGGACTGCTGAATCGTCTTCACCACGCTGGACAGGCGGTTGCCGGCGGCGCCGAACGTGGAGCGCGCGCTGGAGATCGTCTGGATCGCCGTGTCGAGCGTCGACAGGGCGGCCTGGGCGGCCGTCTGCAGGGACAGCGAGAGGGACGAGACACCCAGCGTGGAGCTCGTCGCGTCGACCGTCGACACGCTGATGCGGTCGTTCGCCGCCACGTTGCGAATGCCGACCTGGAACGTGAGCGACGTGGCCGAGTTGAGCAGCGTCTGGCCGTTGTATTCGGCCGCGTTCGCGATGCGGTCGATCTCCGTGATGAGCGCCGCGTTCTCCGTCTGAATGTACGCGCGCTCCGTGTTGCCGACGCCGGACGACGCGGACTGCATGGCGAGCTCACGCATGCGGGTGAGCAGCTCGGTCGTCTGGTTCAGGTTCGCTTCCGCCGTGGCGATGAGCGACTGGGCGTCCTGCGCGTTGCGGTTGGCCTGGTTGAAGCTGCGGATCTGCGCCTGGAGGTTGTTGCTGATGCCCAAGCCTGCGGCGTCGTCGCCGGCCTTGGTGATCCGGTAGCCGCTCGACAGCTTCGAGAAGCTGTCGTTCAGCATGGACGACGAGTTGAAGAGGTTGCGCTGCGCGTTGATGGAACCCACGTTTGTTCGAATCGAGAACGACATGATGATCTCCCTTGCGTTTGACCGAGGGCGAACTTCGTGTCCGCCTCATCCAGGTCTTCGGCACCGTTCCTGCCGGGCTTAAGCGGCGTCGAGAAAACGAGAGGCGCCGCGCACGCAGGCTTCGATGCGGCGGAGCACCAACGCCCGGGCCGCCAGCGCCCAGAGCGCCGAAGGGACCGCGCGGTCAGCCAAGAAGGTGACGGACGGCACCGCCACGTGGCCGTGGGTGCCCAGCGGCCAGTGTGAGAGGACGAGCTCACCCGCTGCGTGCCACGGCAGTCCGCCGAACCCGAAGCGCTCTCCGTTCGAGATCGCCCAGACCTGTCGAGGGCCCTGACAGACGGCCGCGAAGCGCACGTCTTCAGCGAAGTCTTGGAACCGTCGCCCCGCGATCGCCGTCGCTTGGGGCGTCGCGCTCACGCTCAGCCGCACGCTGGGCGTCAGGTGCTCCAGCACTTGCTGGGCCTCGAGCAGCTCCTGCTCCAGCTCCATGAGCGGCACCGCGCGGCGGAGCAAGGCTCCGGTCGCGTCGCAGTACGTCACCCGTGCCTGGTCGCCGAAGGCCTCGGCCACCACGTGCAACGTCGGCAGCCGGGTGTTCGGCAGCGCGTGCAGCCCGCGCTGAGGGCCTGGCGCCTGGGTGATGAGGTGCACGGCGCGGGGGCGCAGGAGAAAGCGCTCCGCTCGGGGCCAGCGCACGCCGCCGCGCGTCACGACACACAGCCGATCTTCGTACTCGACCGCCAGCGGGCGGCCGTCGCGCGGCGCCTCGAGGATTCGGGCGAGGAGCGCCACGGTGGAGCCCGCACTCCCGCGGTCGCTGCTGAGCTCCACGCTCTCTCCCCGGAAGTGCCGCGCGGCGACCCACTGCACCGTCGCCGCGGTCGACAGCATGTCGACGTGCGCGCGGCGTCGACCGCCGATGGTCACCAGCTCGTGGCTGTCCTGGCCCCCGACCACCACCAGGTTCTGCCGTCGGTCGGCTCCGTGGCGCTTGGCGAGCCGGGCGACGTCCGCGGGGACGGACACCCACGGCGCTTCACAAGACGCCCGCAGCAGCGCTTCGGCGTCTGTCCGGCCGCGCGCCAGCACGAGCTCTCCGAGCAGCACGGCGGAGCCTTGGGCGCCCTGGACCACTTCGGCGCGGGGGCGCTTGGCCGGCGC
>JALHOS010000227.1 GCA_022842905.1 Myxococcaceae bacterium
CGCTGCCCAGCGCGCCGCTGCCCGCAGCGCCGCCGAGCGTGGACGGCCCCGACGGCGCGCCGCGGTTCGGCACGTACCAAGGTGCGCTGAGCCACGCGCGGCTGAGCGGCCTGCGCGGTCGCTTCGAGCTGGGCCCCTTCGGCCGGCTGCGCAAGCACAAGAAGTGGGTGTACGGCTTCGCGGCGACGCCGCAGCTCGCCTGCCTCTTCGCTGTCGTCGACGTGGGCTACGCGTCGAACGCCTTCGCGGCCGCCGTGGACCTGGAGCGTCGCGCGGTGTTGTTCGACGACACGGCGCTGGGACCGCCCCGGCCGCTGACGCTGGTGAACGAGGCGCCGCAGCAGGGCTTCGAGGTGCGCTTCGCCTTCGCCGGCGCCCGCTTCGAAGGCCAACGGCCCACCGCGCAGGCTCCCTATTCCTTCAACGTGCGCACCGGCGGCGGCCGAAACGGCCTCACGCTCGCCTTCGACCCGTCCAACACGGCCCCGCCGCTGACGGTGGTGGCGCCGGTCGACGGCGGGCTCGTCAACGTCACCCAGAAGTGGGCCGGCCTGTCCGTCGAGGGCGACGTCACGGTGGGTGGCGCGCGACACGGCCTGCGCGGCGCGGTGGGCGGGCTCGACTTCACGTACGGCTACCTGGCGCGGCGCACGGCCTGGCGTTGGGCCTTCGGCGTGGGCCACGTCGACGGCGTCCGCGCTGGGTTCAACTGCGTCGAAGGCTTCAACGAGAGCCGCGACGACGTGAACGAGAACGCGGTGTGGCTGGGCGCTCGGCTGCTGCCGCTGGGCCGCGCGCGCTTCGTCTACGAGCCTGCCGACGTGCTCCAGCCGTGGACGCTCAGCACCACCTGCGGCACCCTGTCGCTCCGGCTGGCCCCCTTCTTCGCGCACCAGGAGCGGCGGAACCTGGGCCTGGTGCGGAGCACCTTCCTGCAGCCGGTGGGCGTGTGGACTGGCACGCTGACCGTGGACGGACGAAGCCACGCCGTCACGCTGCCGGGAGTCGCGGAGGACCAGGCCGTCACCTGGTAGGGCCGTCACCTGGTAGGGCCGCCACCTGGTAAGGCCGTCACCTGGTAAGGCAGCCGCCGCGATGAGCCCCGCCCGCGCGCATGCGCTGCTCCACGTCACCGTCTTCGTCTGGGGCTTCACGGCGATCCTCGGCAAGCTCATCTCCCTCAACGCGGCGGCGCTCGTCTGGTACCGGCAGCTCTTCGCGGCGGCCGCGCTGCTGGTCTGGCTCGGGGTCCGGCGAAAGCTCCGCGCGCTGCCGCTTGGAGACGTGCTGCGTCTGGCCGGCATCGGCGCGCTGGTGTGCCTGCACTGGTTCACGTTCTACGCGGCGATTCGCGTCAGCGGCGTCGCGGTGGCGGTGGTGTGCCTGTCGGCGACGAGCCTCTTCGTCAGCGTTCTCGAGCCGGTGCTGTTCGGTCGGCCGCTGCGCGCGGCGGAGGTGCTGCTGGGCGCGGTCGTCATCGCCGGCGTCGTGCTCCTCACCAAAGGCCAGGCGCAGGCGGACAGCGTGGGCGTGGGGTTGGGGTTGTCGTCGGCGTTCTTCTCGGCGCTCTTCGGCACCCTCAACGGCAAGCTGACGCAGCGCCTCGACGCCGCGCACATGACGCTGTGGGAGCTGGGCGCGGCCACGGTGTGGCTGAGCGCCGCGCTGCTCGTCTGGCCCAGCGCGTGGGTGCCCCCGTCGGCGGTGTCGTCGAGCGACGCGCTGTGGCTCGTGGTGCTGGCGATCGGCTGCACCGTTCTGCCGTGGCAGTGGAGCCTGTCCGTCCTGCGCACGGTCAGCCCGTTCACCGTCGCGCTCGCGGTCAACTTGGAGCCCGTCTACAGCATGGCGCTGGCGTACGTGCTCTTCCCGACTGAAGAGCGCCTCGAGCCGAGCTTCTACGCAGGCGCCGCGCTCATCGTCGGCCTGGTGTTGGGCCATGGCCTGTGGCGGAGCCGGCCCCGCGTCAAAGGCCTGACGACGTCAGAGGCCTGACGCGCGCTGCGGCTCACAACACCCCGCCATGACTCGTGGGAGGCACAGGCGCGTGCCGTGCACCGGGCTGGGTCATGCTCGACATGGACGCTGCTTCGCCGTCGCTGGCCGTCACGCCGTCGCGCCGTCCGTGGCTCTCG
The DNA here is from genome assembly GCA_022842905.1 of Myxococcaceae bacterium. Taxonomy (GTDB): domain Bacteria; phylum Myxococcota; class Myxococcia; order Myxococcales; family Myxococcaceae; genus JALHOS01. Next base: position 2,136 of record JALHOS010000227.1, read on the forward strand.
GCCATGGAGCTCAAGGTGCTCGCGCTCTTCGCAGCCGGGGCGGCGCTGGGCGTCGCGGCGCTGGGCCTGCCCGCGCTCTTCTTCGTGTCGACGTGGGGCGCGGGGCTGTTCTTCGAATACGCCACCAAACACCTGTGGACGTATGCGCCGGAGGTGCAGCGCAGCCCCTTCACCCTGCGCGGCGTGAACTGGCTGCTCGGGCTGGGTTGGGTGGGCGCGGTGACGTGTGGCCTTTCCTTCGCGGCGTGGCTGCAGGTGCAGCTGGGCCTGCCTCGGCTGGCGGCGTGTGTCGTCGGCGTCGGGCTCGTCGGCAACGCGGCGGAGCAGCTGTACTTCGCGCTGGGGTTGTTCCGGTACAACGTGGAGCAGCCGCTGCTCGCCTTTCCTTTCAAGCGGACGCGGGTGCTCTGGCACATTCCCGCGTCGGTGCGGCTGGGCTACTTCACCAGCATCGCCACGGCGGCGTGGGCGCTGAGCGCGCCGTTCGTGCGGTGAATGACACGCGCGTCCCGAGTCGCGGTGGATCTGGTCAGCGAAGGTGGCGCTGGCGCGGCGCTGCGCTCGTTGGGCGTTGAGACGTGCATTTCGCAAGACCGCTCCGCGGGCCGAAGCAGGCTGGGAGGGTGTCCTTAGAGGCGCATCGCTCCGCACACGCCGAGGCCTTGACCGCCTACGCGCCAAGCCCCTTTGCTTGCGGTCATGATTCGTTCCCTGGCCGCGCTGAGTTGTGTGGTGTCGCTTTCAACGTTCGCGGAGCCGGGTCAACTTCGGCTCGTCTCGCTGCGCGACGGCGTCACGACGGCCGGAGCAGACGTGTTGGTTGACGGAGTCGCTCGCGGCAAGAGTCCGTTGATTGGTGCGCACGAGGTGCCCCTGGAGCCAGGGCCCCATCACATCGTGGTGCGGCTGGGCGGCAAGTCCGTCGCCGCTGACTTCGATGTGAAGCCGGGCTTCGCGACCGTCGTTCGCGCAGACGTGGAGCGCGGTGAGTTGGCGACGCAGCTGATCGCTCCGAAAGGCGGCGCGGCGGTCGCTGAGTCGAAGCCTGTCGATGCGAGCGATTCGGTCGTTCCCGAGCCGACTCCAGTGGGGTCCGTGCGTCTGCAGGTGTTCTCCAACGGCGACTGGGTTGACGGTTCTCGCTGCGTGTTGGGCGATGGCCTTCGGCCCCGAGCAAAGAACGAATTTCCAGGAATTCTGCCGGGCATTCACGTCGTCCACGTCGTCGTGGGCAAGAAGGCGCATCGCGTGCCAGTCGTCGTTCGCGCCGGCGAGCTGTCCGTCGTTCGTCTTGAAATGACCGACGGCAGCTTCTCGCAGTCCTTTCTTCCTGACGTGTCCAGTGATTCACCGCGCCGGCTGTAGGCTCGGCCCGCCTGCCGACGACGAAGAACCTCGCCAGCATCGCCACGGCGGCGTCGGCGCTGAGCGCGCCATTCGTCCGTTGACGAAACGCACGGCGCCTCGGCCGAAGGTGGCACGCGCCCCTGACCGTCGAGCGCCCGGCGATCGATCCCTGGGCGCCCTCCGGCCCCAAGCGTCACTGCCCGCTGCGACCTCGGTTCATCGCCTCGCCGACGCGCCCGAACAGGATCGTCCCGACCACCAGCGCCTGAATCGCCGCGCCAGGGCGCCTCTTCTCGGCCGCGGCCTTCGGCTTCCATCCCCCGGGCTCCTTCTTCGCCGCAGGCTCGGTCTTGTCCGCCGCTCGCTTCCCGGCGCTTGCGCGGAGCTCGTCAGCGCTGCGCGGGGGCAGACCGCCGGTGGGGTTGAAGACGCCTTGGCCGTTGGGCAATCGCATCGACATGGTGTGCACTCCTCGAAGGGGTTGAACGACGGACGACCGGCAGAGCAGCCGGCGTGCCGCCGCGGAAGTCGGCGAGGTGTCAGGGCGCCTGTTGGGCCCAGCCCACAACCAAAGCCGCACTCGCCGGCTGGCCACTGTTGGCTCGGGACAGCAGCGCGCGCCCAGCCGTGGGCGGACGTGTCGTGCCGCCGCGACGGAACCGTAAGCGAGCGCTTCCCCGCGGCCGTGCGCCGAGCAGCCCGCCTGCCTGGCCGTCCTCGTGGCGTCAAGGCGTCCACCGCCCAGCGCGGGCCACCGCCCACCAGCGACGCTTTGCGGCCCGGCGCCCCGCTCGTAGCCTTCGCCCGCACCTCAAGCCCCAAGGAGCCCCCGCATGGCGCGTATCGGCGATTCAGGCCGCACTGAGCTCGTCCCTCCCCGCTCGGCCGACACCGCGCCTGTCGCCCCGGTCGCGACCGACGCCGCCGCGCCGACCCAAGCGCCGAGCCGCCCGCCGCGCGAGGTGACCACCGACTTCACGGTCGGCGGAGGAGCGAAGCCCAGCGTGGCCGTCCAGCCGCCATCGCTGCCGACGGGCCGACCGACCGCTGCGCCCGCCGCCACGAGCTCACCGCTCCCAGGCGGAGGGCAGCCCGCACCTGCGACCCAGCGCCCGCTGCGCGAGGTCACGTACTACCGCCACGGCCCCACCCGCGACGACGTGCTCACCGGAAAGACGCTGGACGTGGGGGCGTACGGCCCAGCGGTGACGGACGTGCAACACCGGCTCAACGCCATCGGCATGAAGCTGCCGGACGGCGGGCGCTTCACACAGGACGGCAAGTTCGGCCCGAAGTCGCAAGCCGCGCTCAAGGAGTTCCAGGCCAACCAGGGGCTCGAGCCGACCGGCCGCATCACCCGGGAGACGCTCGAGCGGCTCGACGCCGAAGCGCTCAAGCACCCGCCGCTGCAGACGCCGCTCGGGGAGCAGCGCCCGTCGCCGGTGCCTGGCCAACCGCCGCCGCCGCCGCTGCCGGCTGTGCCCGTGCCTCCACCGGGCGAGGCCGGACCGAAGCTGGAGCAGCTGCCCTTCACGCCCAACCCGAAGGCGCTGGACAACGCGCTGCTGACGAAGCGCGGCGAGCTCATCGGCGAGCTGACGCAGCGGAACGAGGCGCTCTACAACGAGGCCGCGCGCATCACCGGCGTGCCGCGGGAGCTGATCGCCGCGGTGCACCTGAACGAGTCCGCGCAGGGACTGCTGGAGAAGTCGGTGAGCGGCCCGGAGTCGGGCTTCGGCCTGGACCCTCGCTTCGTGACGACCGACTGGGCCAACGACAAGCTGGCGAAGTACGGCCTGAGCCCCTGGGAGCGCGGCACGGGGACGGACCGCTCCAAACTCCAGAGCGCCGTCGTCGCCGCGGAGCACATTCGCCGGCTGGCGGCGGACATCGAGCGGGTGCCCGGCGCCGAGCCCGTCAAGGTCAACGTCGGGCCGGGCATGACCGAGAAGGAGCTGGCGGCGGTCGCCGTCACGTACATCAACGGCCCGAAGAAGGGCCGCGCGGCGATGACCGACGGCAACAGCTGGATGTTCGACCCCAAGGACGCGGACCCGCACCCCATCCACCCTGGAGGCACGTCCGTCGTCTTCAAGAAGGCGCCGGACGGCAGCAACGTGCTCGACGCCGCGGGCAAGCCCGTCGAAGAGCTCGTCCCGGTGGACCGGTCGCGCAAGGAAGGGCTGCTGCGCTGGGACGTGGCGCTGCCGTTGATCCGCCAGGCCTTCACGACGCGCTGAGCGCGTGCTGGTTCCAGCCTTTGACTGCGTAGAACACCACCACGCGGCGAGGTTGGCGGTGGGGTGCGAATCACCACCGCTGGCGCGCCCTCGCCTCTCCGAAGCTTGCCTGCCTCCACGCCCGAGCCCACGCTGCGCTCCCTTGGCTGACTCGACTTCACCCACTGACGCTGTCCACCGCGCACCTTCGCGACGCACTCCTGGGCCCTCGACGGCCCCGTGCGTGTCCTGGTCCTCACCTCGTGCCGGTTGGCGCTCGTTGCAGCCTCGTCTCGTCGCGCTCTGGGCACCCGGTGCCCCCACTTCCCCCGCACGAGTTCCCGCGCTGAGACCCTTCTTGGGGCTCTGCCTTGCCGCCTTGTTCGCTTGTGGGACGGCCCCCAGCGCAACGTCCGATGGCGGGGGCGGCCAGTCCGGCGCCGGTGGTGCAGCCACCGCAGACGCTGGTGGAGTCGCCGGTGCGGGTGGAGTCGCCGGTGCGGGTGGAGTCGCAGACGCTGGTGGAGTCGCCGGTGCGGGTGGAGTCGCCGGTGCGGGTGGAGTCGCCGGTGCGGGTGGAGTCGCCGGTGCGGGTGGAGTCGCCGGTGCGGGTGGAGTCGCCGGTGCGGGCGGAGTCGCCGATGCGGGCGGAGGCAGCGGCGGGGCGGCAGGCGCCGGTGGTGCTGGCGGTCTCGACGGAGGGACGAGAGACGGGGGTGAGCTGGACTCCAGCGTGCTGCGCCAGTGCGCCGGCGACTGGGAGGTCTGCTTCGAAGGTGACAGCCTGCCCGGAGCCAGTGGGCCCGCGTCGGCGCTTTGGGACAACCCCATCGACGACGCTTGGCCGGCGCTCAGCTTCCGACAGACGGAAGTCGCGCTGAACCAGTCCGAGGCCGGCGATCAGTACGTCGCCATGCGCCGGCCTGCTCCGGGTCCAAGCTGGTTCCTCTGGCGCGACACGAACCTCACTCCGGCCACCGGCTGGGAGGCACGCGTTCGCATCCGCACGCTCCCCGTCAGTGACCCGCGCGCGGTGGTGCTCGTGTACTCGGACAGCCGCTCGCTCTTCTCGGTGCTCTTCGACGCCGACGGACTCGGCTTTCACCCCGGCCTACCGCTGACGAACCCCACCACGGACGCCGGTGCCCGCCTGCCGACCACGTGGGACGGTGGCTTCGAGGACGTGATCGTCCGCCAACTTCCTACGACCGGCCCCGCGCCCGGAGAGGTTCAGCTGCTGCGGCTTCAGCAAGGCTCCTACGTACGCGTGCTCGCCAGCCGCGCCCTCTTTCCCAGGCATGTTCCCGGCTTTGCGCGCGAGGCGAACTTCAACCTGGGCGATCCGTCCAGCAACCTCCTGGGCCACTTCGACCTCAGCTCCTTCCGGCTCCGCCGCCTCGTCCACGACGGTGGCTTCGAGTTGCCCAACGCGCCCTCGCCCAGGCCCCAGCCACCGTCGTTCCGGTTCCTCGCCTGCGCCGAGGCGGCCGACGCCGGCGAGTGCAGCGCAGCCACGAACGCAAGCTATCCAGCCCTCGATCCTCCGGGTGCGCCCACGGTGGTCGCGACCTGCCGCAGCTACGATCGAACCAGCGCGCCAGACTCCGGCGTGTGCCTGGCGGGCCGCGCGTACACCGGCTCTGCACTGACAGCCGGCTATCTGCGCGCGTTCGACCAGCAGTTCAGCCACGAGTCGGGCGCCACGCTCGAGTGGGTCTTCAGGCTGCTGCCGAACTTTGGGAGCCTGCCGGACGGCGGCAGCGCCGACGCGCGCGTCCACCTGTCTGTGCTCGAAGAGCACAGCACCATGCTCGTGCTGTCGCGCACATCAGTCCGCGCCTGTGCCTACGCCCGCCCCGTGTGCAGCCCTCCAGTGCCAATTTCCCTGACCGGCGCTGGCCCGCACGTGGTGAGGCTCGCGCGGCCCCCCGGCAGCCTCTACGCCGACGTCTACGTCGACGGCCAGCCGGTGCTGCGCGGGCTGAAGACCGGCTACACCGACTACCTGCACGAGCTGGCGACCGTCTTCGGCGCTCACCTGGCGCCGCTGACGCCCGAGGACGCCTGGGCGCTGCCGGGCACCGCGCCCGTGCCGACCCACGACCGCGCCGCCGTGGAGTGGCTCGCGGTCCGCTTCGGCGTCGGCGGCTACGCGCCGTGAGGTCGCTCGACCGCGGCGGTACGCCGGCCGCGGTACGCATCGAGTCGGGCTTGCGCCTCGGTGTCGCCCAGCGCTCTCGCGGCCCAGTCAGGCGGCTCGGCGGAACGCATGCAGGGCCACCGCACGGAAGCCCGGCCGGGTCCCGTCGGAGCTGGAGGCCTCACTCCCTGCGCACCTTCGCCAAGCGGCGCTCCCTGAAGCGCGGGAGCGGCGTCAGGTGCCTGCGACCCGCAAGCCGCTCGACGAGCTCGCCCAAGGCGTAGGGCACGCTGTGGGCCCGCGCCGGGGTCGCGCGGGTGCCGTGGTGGAAGCCGAGCGTGTGCAGCCACTCGTGCGCCAGGTGGCCGGCGACCTCGGACGAGTCGAAGCGGTCGAAGAAGCGTACGTTGGTGGTGACGCGATCCGACCCGTCGCGCGTGAAGCCCACCACGTCGTCGTGCTTCGGGCTCAAGGTCCGCAGCTCCACGTTCAGGTCCACCTCGCCGTCCGCGCGGGCCGTGAACCGCTCCTTCGCGGCGAGGACGGCCGCGTAGACCTGGCTGGGGTTCCGACGGTCGTCGGCGAAGCCCGGCTTCCCGTCGAAGCGCATGGCCAACACCGCGTCGCGGAACTCCACGCTGTTGAGGACGTCCGCCAACTTCGAGCCCGCGCGCTCCAGCTTCTGTCGGCGGGCGGGGTCGAAGCCGAGCAGCGTTCCAAAGCGCACGCGCAGCGGCTGAGCGGTCGTCGACGGGTGGGGCATGGGACGCCAGGGTTGTCGGCGCGCAGCACGGCGCGGTCCTGTCAACCGGCGTTCCGCGCGCGCTCTCGTGATCCAAGGAACCGAGGGCGCCCGGCTTGCTTCGCTCTGCCGTGGCGGTCGTCTCCCGCTCGCACGGGTACACGAAGCGGTACCGCGACACGTTCGGCGTGAAGATCCACGCCCGCAGTCGCCGCCGGCGTCGGCGACTCCGTGGCGGCACCCATGCCCGTGCTGGGCGCGAACGACATCGTGGCCATCGACGCGAGCTGGCTCCATGCGCTGGCCCTCCAAGCCGATGGCGGCGTCCTGGCGTGGGGTCGAACGGCAACGAGCAGCTCGGCACCGGGGCCGACGCGGTGATTCCCATGCACGTCCCCGGACTGCCAGCCATGGTCAGCGTCACCGCGGGTGAAGACAACTCCTTCGCGCGGAGTGCCGCGGGCGTGCTCTACGGCTGGGGTCGCGCGAGCCTCCTCGGGCGCGCGCCCGGCACGCCAGCCTCGTTCGACACAATTTGGTGAGGCTCAAGCCAGTCCGACTCGGCGGTGGTGTCCGTACACCTGACCCAAGCGCGGCACCGCCAGGACCGGGCTGGTGGGCCGCCGACGGGCCGCGTGTGAGCTCACGGAGGGACCCAGGCGCTCACCCGCCGCCAACCGCGGTAAGACGGCACCTGTCTCACCCGAGCCGGAATGGCGTCTCCACCGTCAGCGGGAACGCCCGCAGCTCCGCCGCCGTGTCGATTCCCGCCGCAGCGCGCAGGGCATGAAACACGTGCGTGGGCGTCACGGCGATGCCGGTGTCGCTGAACGCGTGTGTCGTCGGGTGGAGCTTCCGCGCGCGGAGCACCGTGGCCAGCGTGTTGGGGCCCGCAGGCTCGCCCGTCGTCCCGCCAATGACGCGGCCCGCTGGAATCCGCCCCAGCGCCAGCGCGGCCTGGCTCTGCGCCAGCAGCATGCTCGCCACCGGCCAGTGCCCGCTGCCCGCGCCCTCACGCACCGGCGTGCGCCCGAAGTCCGACGTCATCACCAGCACCAGCGGCACCTGCTCGGTGTCCGCGGTTCGCAGCAGGTGCCGCGCCACCTCGAACACCGTCGCCAGCTCGACCAGGTGGTCCGCGTCGGCGATGCCGTGCGAGTCCAGGTTCGGCCCCGCCGCCGAGATGGTCATGGACGTCGCGAGCCCGGCCTTGAACGCCTGGAGCCCCATGGTCCCCAATGCCTTGGTGTTCTCCAGCGCGCTGGTGCCGATGGCGGGCACCTGCAGGCGCGCCAGGTCCGGCGACACCCGCAGCGCCTCGCGCCAGCGCTCGAGCCCCTTCTCCCAGCCCGGGAGCTTCAGCGCGTGCCCCAGCCGCTCGGCCCGCTGCAGCGCCAGCGCCCGCACCTTCGTGTGCACGCCCGGCGCCATGAGGCGGCTCGCCGTCACCGTCGACTGGTTGTTGACGTAGACGCCCTGCGACGGCGCGGCGACGTTCTTCAGCGCGTTGATGGTGGGGACGCCGCGGTAGTCCAGCCGCACCGGCGCCGTCAGCCCGCCGCCTTCGTCGTAGCCGGACACGTCCACCAGCGGCATCACCTTGCCGCGGCCCAGCACTCCAGCCACCTGCGCCGCGAAGATGGGGAAGCCTTCGAGCACGGCCCCGCTCATGCAGTAGCGCACGCCCACGTCGTGGTTGTTGCTGCCCACGTCGACACCGTTGAGCACCGTCAGCCGGCTGGCGAACTCGGTGAAGAACGGCCCCACCGGGCGCACCGTGGGCTGCGCGGCGCTGTACGCGTCGACGTACGGGACGCCGCTGGCGGTGGCGAGCTGGCTGACCGAGTGGAAGCCGCCGTTCTGGCTGCTGCGGGGCCCCAGCTTCGGGTCACAGAACAGCATCTGGTCCCAACCACCCAGCGCGTGGAGCTGCACCCAGAAGATGGGCGTGCTCGCCGTCTGCGCAGCCACGCGGCCGCTCACCACCGCGCCCCACAGCGTCGCCGACAGCCCGCGCAGCACGCTCCGTCGAGTCAGCGTCATGTTCACTTCTCCAGCGTGAAGCGAGGGTCGAGCAGCAGCGCGGCCACCACCGCCTGCCACGCGCGAATGACGTACGCGTCGTCGCGGGTCGTCCCGCCGGCGACGGTGCGGCCCGTCGCCACGTCGATGTCGCCGGTGCACGGCCGCTCCAAGGTCGCGCTCTCGGTGCGGGCCGTCACCGCCATGGCGCCGGTGCGCTGCACGTCGGCCAGCAGCGCGTAGAGCTCCTGCACGTCACCGCTGTCGGCCGCCGTCCGCACGCCCAGCAGCCGCGCGTGCAGCGCCACCAGCGTCTGCAGAATGGGCCCGTCAGCCGCGGACGACTGCGGCGCCCGCGTCTTGTCCACCAACGGAAAGAGCCGCCGCTGCCCCGTGGGCAGGTCGAAGTCGCGCACCACCGCCAGGCAGGACACTTCGAGCGCCAGGTGCTCGATGATGGCGGCGCTCAGGCTGCTGGGCGCGCGCTGCCGGCTCTTCACGCCGCTGAAGCTGCCGTCCATGCCGCCGTACAGCGTCTTGAGCCGCTCGCGCTGCAGCAGGTACGCGTCGTCGGTGCCGTCGTGCCGGCCCAGCCGCTGGTACCCCGTGTCGCCGGACACCGCCCAGCCGTGCGCGGACCAGCTCAGCCCCAGCGCGCTGCGCAGCTTGCGGTCGAGCAGCTCCGGCGTCACCAGCGCGCCGCCGCCCAGGCCGTTGAGCTCCAGTCGTCCGGCGCGGTCCGCGTTGCCGGCGCGGAACTGCGGCGTCTTCACCACGTCCAGCACCAGCGCGGGCAGCCGGAAGCCCGCGGCGACGAAGCGGTCGGTCAGCCGCTCGAGCTCGGCGTGCTCCGCGGCGGCGGCGGCGTCCAGCGCGGCGTAGTTGGGCAGCGCTGGGTCCGTCGGCGGAATCAGCAGGGGCCGGCTCCACAGGCCCGCGGCGACTTGGCCGACCAGCGCCCGCGCGAAGCCGCGCTGCGAGCTCAGGTGCGCCCCCAGCACCTCG
>JALHOS010000228.1 GCA_022842905.1 Myxococcaceae bacterium
GACGACGAGCGCCACGCCGATCGCCATGCCCACCGCCGCCGCGCGCGCGTGCGGGACGACCGCGACGGTGACGAACCCCACGCTCGCGGAAGCGACGAGGAGCCACCGTCGACGGCTCGACGCTCGGGTCGCCGCCACGCTCAGCGCCACGACGGCCAGCGCGCCGGTGTTCGCGAACTTGAGCCGGTGGAGCAGCAGCCCGGCGCCCATGAAGCGATCCGTGCGCCCGGGCACCACTTCGAACACGCGGTGGAAGGGGAGCCTGGTCCAGGAAAGCCCCGCGAACGCGTCGGGCTCGGGCCACACGCCCAGGTGCTGCAGCCACGCCAGCGCGCAGGAGACGACGAGCACCGCCCCCACCACGGTGGCCAGCCGACGCTGGGCGGCCTCGTCCAGGCTGCGCCACGCCCACGCCGCGGGGAGCACGAGCGCCCAGTCGAGCCAGCGGGCGAGTCCACCGGGCGTCGGCGCGGCGACGAGGAGCGACAGCAGCAGCCCACCCGCCAGCCCAGCCAGCAGCAGCCAGGAGCGGCGGACGGAGGCGGCCAGGGCGACCGGCCACCCGAAGCGCAGCGCGAGCGCCGTGGTGAAGACGGCTCCAACGGTGGCGAGGAGCTCGTGCACCAACACGCCGGCTGCCCAGAGGGTGAGCCCGAAGAAGAGCGCGGCGGGAGGCACGGAACGCACGGGTCGGCCGGGGGTGACAGCACACAAGGGCCGCGAGCGCACGCGTTTGGCCCGCGTCGACGGCGACGTGCCAGGTGCTTCGGCCGAAGGACTCCTGCTATGCGGCCGGGCCCATGCGCACCTTCGAGGAAGTCGCCAGCTTCGTTCGCCAGCACGAGGTCGGCCGCCGAGCTTGGATCGACACGCCGTACGGCCGGCGGCTGCTCTGCTACGCCGACCTGACCGCGTCGGGGCGCTACCTGCACTTCGTCGAGGCGTGGCTGCGCCGCGTTCGCCCGTTCTACGCGAACAGCCACACCGCCATCTCCTCGACCGGCCGGGTGATGACGGAGCTGCGCGAAGAAGCCCGCCGCGTCATTCGCAAGGCGGTCAACGCGGCGCCGACGGACGAAGTGCTCTTCGTTGGCTCTGGGGCAACGGCGTGTGTGAACAAGCTCGTGGGGCTGTTGGGCTGGCGCATCAGTGAGCCGCTCGAGCGGGAATACAACCTGTCGGCCCGAATCCCGCGCGAGGCGCGGCCCGTCGTCTTCGTGGGCCCGTACGAGCACCACAGCAACGAGCTGCCCTGGCTCGAGTCGATCGCCGAGGTGGTGGAGATCGGCATCACGCCGGCGGGCGGCGTCGACCTGGTGGACCTCGAGCGCCGGCTGGTCGAATACAAGGCGCGGCCGTTCAAGCTCGGGGCCTTCTCCGCCGCGTCCAACGTCACCGGCGTGCTGACGGACGTGCGCGCGGTCGCCCGCATTCTGCACACCCACGGCGCGTACGCGTGCTTTGACTACGCCGCGGCCGGCCCGTACGTGCCGATCGATCTCCACCCCCAGGACGAGCTCGAGCGGCTCGACGCGGTGTACCTCTCGCCGCACAAGTTCATCGGCGGGCCGGAGGCGTCGGGCGTGCTGGTGCTGACGCGCGAGCTGTTCCGCACGCGCAGCCCAGAGCGGCCGGGAGGAGGCACGGTGGACTTCGTGTCGAGCTACGCGCAGCTCAACGTGGACTACGTGGCGCGGCTGGACGAGCGCGAAGAAGGCGGCACCCCGGCGATCGTCTCGGACCTGCGGGCCGGCATCGCCTTCCTGGTGAAGGACCTGGTCGGCGCCGAGCGGATTCTGGACCACGACCTGCAGCTGGCGCAGTACGCGCTCAGCCGGCTGTCGCGACACCCCAACATCGAGCTGCTCGGGCCGCTGGAGACGCCGCGGCTGCCGATCATCTCCTTCAACGTCAAACGGCTGCACCACGACTTCGCCTCGGCGCTGCTCGATCACCTCTTCGGCATTCAGAACCGCGCGGGCTGCAGCTGTGCAGGGCCCTACGGCCACCGGCTCTTGGGCATTTCCCCCGAGCGCTCCGAGCAGCTGCGCCAGGCGATCGCGAAGGGCCTCAACGGGATTCGCCATGGCTGGGTGCGCATCACGCTGCCGTACTACGCGGCTGAAGAGGACATCGAATACATCTTGGCGGCGGTCGAGTTCGTCGCGGACCACGGCCACGACTTCGTGCCGGAGTTTCGCTTGGGCTGGCTCGACGGGGTGTGGCGACACGTGGAGCGAACGAGCTCCGACACCAAGCCCATCGAGCTGACGGTGGACGCGCTGCTCGAGGCGGCGCAGTCGTTCGCCGCGGGCGATCACGAGCAGCCCATGTCGAACGCGCAGATCCGCGCCGAGCGGAAGCGCTACTTCGACGAAGCCAAGCGACACGCCGCCACGCTCAAGGACAAGTGGAAGCACACGCCGCCCGCCTGGAACCCGCCGACGGGCAGAGCTGACGTCGATCAACTCGTGTGGTTCGACTACGTGCACACCGACTCGCCGTGGGCGCGCTTGCCGCAGCCAGCGCCCCGCCCGCCGCCGAGTCGGTGTTCTGTATTCACCGAAGCCGCTTCGCCCGTGAACTGAGCAGCGACGCCGTGTCCAAGGGTGGATCGGCAGGCTCACGCGCGGAAAGGTCGCGGGACCTGGACGGGGGTCCCGCAGGCGGTAGTCGGACCTTGGCCGGCCCTACAGGCGCGCGCCCTTGGGGATGACCACGATCCCCGACTCCGTGATGGTGAACCGCTTCTTGTCTTCTTCCACGTCGACGCCGATCTGCATCGACGGGGGAATGACGACGTTCTTGTCGACGATGGCGCGCTTGACCACGGCGTGGCGGCCGACCTCGACGCCCTCCATGAGGATCGAGCTCTCGACCTTCGCCCAGGAGTTGATGCGCACGTTCGGAGACAACACGGACCGCGTCACGCGCCCGCCGGAGATGATGCTGCCTTCGCTGACCAGCGACTCGGTGGCATGGCCCACGCGCTCGTTCTTTTCGTCGTTGAAGACGAACTTCGCTGGCGGCGCGTTGCTGGTCGACGTGAAGATCGGCCAGCGCCCGTTGTAGAGGCTGAAGATCGGCTCGACGGCCACCAGGTCCATGTTCGCCTGGTAGTACGCGTCGAGCGTGCCGACGTCGCGCCAGTAGCCGCGCTCGCGCTCTCCCTGCCCTGGCACTTCGTTCTTGGTGAAGTCGTACGCGAAGACGTTCGCGTGGGTGTGCAGCTTGGAGAGGATCGACTTGCCGAAGTCGTGCGCGGAGCCTTCGGTGCGCGCGTCGTCGGTGACTTCGCGCACGAGGGTGTCGGTGGTGAACAGGTAGTTCCCCATCGACGCCAGGCACCGGGTCGGGTCGCCGGGCATGTGCGGCGGCTTCTTCGGCTTCTCGATGAAGCTCTTCACGCGCCCGTCTTCGGACACGTCGAGGATCCCGAACTGGTCGCCTTCTTCGATCGGCACCGGCAGCACCGCGACCGTGCAGTCGGCTTTGCGGGCCAGGTGGAACTCGTACATTTGCCGCACGTCCATTTTGTAGATGTGGTCGGCGCCGAAGACGAAGACGTGCTCCGGGTGCTCGTCGGTGATCAGGTTGAGGTTCTGGAAGATCGCGTCTGCCGAGCCCTTGTACCAGTCCATGCCGGTGCGCATCTGCGCGGGCACCGTCTCGATGAAGTGGCCGAGGAAGGCCGTCAGCCGCCAGCTCCGGCTGATGTGGTTGTTGAGCGAGTCGGACTTGTACTGGGTCAGGACCTTCACCCGGAACAGCCCGGAGTTGACGAAGTTCGACAGGCAGAAGTCGATGATGCGGTAGCGCCCGCCGAAGGGCACCGCCGGCTTCGCGCGCTCGCGGGTCAAGGGCTCGAGGCGGGTGCCGGCTCCACCCGCAAGCACCATGGCAATCGTTCGGCTCAGCATGCGGCGGACGGTACTACAGCGCGTCGAAGGCCCTGAGTTTCTGGATCGCGGCTTGGATCGCGCCGAGGGCGGCTGCTTCGAAGAGGCGGGCTCCCCTGACGTGCTGGGCTTGCACTCCGGGCCACCAGCCCAAGAGAGGGCGAGCGACAGGTGCGCACAGCATCGCTGCTCCGCACGGCCCGAGTCCTCGCCCGAGCGCGGAACGCGAGCGGCGCGGCGATCCGCTTCCTCTCGCGCGTGGCGAACTCGTTGCCTGCGAAGCTGGGGCTGCGTGCCGGGCGGCTCCGGGCCGGGCGCGGATGCAAGAGGCAGCGGGCGACCTGCGGAGCGGCGCGGCGTCGGCGCTCCCAGAAGCAAACGGCAGCGCGAGGAGCCAGCGGTCGTGTGGAGGAAGACCATCTCGAGCACGCCGCCAGGACCCCGGCCGCGAGCCCTCGGGGGGCGGAGGGGTCGCCAGCGCGTGTCTCAAAGATGACGGGGTTGTCACCATTGGGACAGCGCACCCCGAGGTGTTTCGCGACGTTGGCGGATTCGGCCGTCACCAAAGGTGACACAACGGTCAACTTGAAGACACCTGCCGGGCGACCCCACCGCCCCCCCGGGCATGCAACGGCACCGCAGCGCGCTGGCTCGAGGAGGCGCGCCGCGTCCTCCGCCCAGCAAGCGCTCGGCCTCACCGTTCCCGGGTTCTGTCTCCCCAAGGCGCAGCCGCGCGACGTGACCGGCTCGAAGCGCGGATCGAGCCGCCCCAGCAGCGTCGGAGCGGAGTGCGTCCCCAGCCCGTCCTGCGTGTCGAGAAGGCACTGGCTCGTCGGCGCGTTGCACGGCGAACGGACACGATCCCCCTTCACCCGCTTCGAAGCGGAGTGCACGCCCCAGCCGGCGGACGCACCGCCGCCCCTCGGAGCTCAGCCGGCGTCCCGTCGAACCTCGCCTCCACTTCATCGTCGCCGCCACATCGCTCGAGTTCGCCCCGTTCGAGGACCTCGCAGACGTCATGCTGCGCCCGCCGCGCCGCACCCGCATCGCCGACGTGGCCGAACCGCTCACAGCGCAGCAGCTGGCCTCGCGAACGCACCGCTCATGCGCGAGCCCGCCGGTCCTCGCCGTCACGCGCGCTCCTTCCACCTCGCGCGGTGCGCTCGGCGACCGGCAAGTAGGAGAGCCTCGCGCGGCCAAACATCACACGGTGAACCGCGACGCCGGCCTGTACTCCGCGAGCACGCTCGGCGCGCTCTTCGCCCGTGGTCGCTGAAATCCCCTGGTCGCTCGTGCAGCACCGCAGCGCCGAGCCGCGGCGCCACGCTCGCCCCTCCTCAGGGCTTCGCTACGAGTACGAACCGGCCCGCGCGACGCAGCTCCCGCCACCCCGCAAGCTCGGTCGGCACCGGACCGTCGGTGAGCAGCAGCAGCTCGTCGAACCCTTGCCACTCCTCCGTCGGCGTCCGCCCCAACGACATGGGCAACGCCTTCCCTTCCTTGAAATGGATCGGGTGGTGGTCCGCGTCCGCGAAGAAGTTGTGCCCGACGCCGCCCAGCCGCGCCGTGCGCCACTGCCCGACGTGCTCGAGGTAGATGTGCTTGCTGCCCAGCGCCTGATTGCCCCAGAGCGACGCGTAGCCGTGGACGCCCACCGGCACCGGCTCCATCAGCACCTCCTGCGCCCCGGCCAGGAACGTGTCGTAGCGGTGATGAAACCAGACCGTCTCGCCCATCGAGACGACCACCAACAACGCCAGCCCCCGCCACACCTTCGCCGGCAGGTCCACCAGGTACAGCGACGCGAGGCCGGCCAGCACGGGCAGCCGCGTGCACGCCAGGTAAATGCCACCCGCGACCTTGGGCATGGCGATGAACGCCAGCGCGAAGGCCGCGAACACGAGCGCCGGTGCCACCGGCTCTTCCCGCCGCCGCCGCCACCACGCTGCCACCGCCACCACCGTCAGCCCGACCGGCAACACCACCGCGAGCATTCCTTCTGGCCCGTACACGCGAAAAAACCATGCGGTGTGCCCATCCAGGCTCCAGTCCGTCGGCGGGTGCCCTTCCTCCGGCGCCACGGACCGGCTCAGCAGGCGCCACAGCTCGGCCGCGCCCACCACCACGCTCGGCAGCGCGACGCCGACCAGCGAGCCCCACGCGACCGACCCCTTCGCAGACGCGCCCAGCCGCCGCGCCTCGAGCCACGGAGCCGCGGCCAACGCCACCAACCCCAGCCCCAGCGCCCCCGCCGTCAGCAAGTGCGCCAGCGCGCAGGCCAGCAGCAGCGCCGCCGTCGCCACGTGCCACCCGACCCGCCTCGTCGCGAGCGCTCGGACGAAGGCCGCCAGCGCGAACAGCACCAGCGGCTGCGCGAACAGCCCCGGCAACAGCCCGTACCAGTACGAAATGTTGAAAGCGTACGGCAGCGCCAGCAGCACGACCGCGTCCCCGCGCCCCAAGCTCCGCGCCAGGCACAGCGCCGAGAGCGGGAACAGCAGCAGCGTCACCGCCATGGCCACCTTGGCGGCCACCGCGCCGTTGAACACCCACGCCACGGGCAAGAACAGCCACAGCGGCAGGCCGTAGCCCACGTGAAAGCGCAGCTCGTACAAGGCGCGGATCCGCTCTTCTCCGCGCAGCCAGTCCGCCATGGCCATGAGCTGCGCGCCGTGGCCGGCCAGGTCCACCGGCGGAGGCACCCCGCGCAGGCAGAACGCGACCACCGCCGCGAAGCCCAGAAAGAGAACGCCCACCTGCCACGCGGACCAGCGGCTCAAGGAGGCGGCCACTTACGCCTTCACCAGCAGCGGCGACAACTGCCTCGCGTTGATATGGACTGCCCGCATGAAGATGTACCTGCCGCCGCCAGGCGGAAAGCCTTCGCGGCGGGGAGTCCTCAAGAAGGGCTTGTGGGGTGGCGCGCTGCTCACGCTGGGCGGCTTCGGCGCGCTGTTCTTCCGCAAGTCCGTCGAGGTCCCGCTCCCGCCGGGAGGCCTGCAGGTGCTCTCGGCCCGGGAGTACGCGGTGCTCGTCGTGCTCGCCCAGCGGCTGTTGCCCAAGCGCGCGGGCGCACCCACGGTCGACGAGCTCGGCGTCGCCGCGACGTGTGACTCGGTGTTGGCGCAGGCCGACGCGACCAGCCAGAAGGAGTTCAAGCAGCTGCTCGGCCTGTTCGAAAACGCGCTGGCCAACTTCCTGCTCGGCGCGCGCCCGGGCACCTTCACCCGCATGGCCGAGGACGCGCAGGAAGCCGTCCTCGAGGACTGGCGCACCAGTCGGCTGAGCGTGCGGCGCACGGGCTTCCTCGCGCTGCGCACGCTCGTCATGGCGTCGTACTTCGGCAACCCGAAGGCCTGGGGCGCCGCCAACTACCCAGGGCCGCCCGCGGGCGTGCACCAACCCGACGCGCCGGTCTGGCGTGGGGGCGACGTGCCACGGCCCGCCAGCAGCACACCCCTCGAAGCCAGCCAGCGCGACGCGGGCGTGGCGATGGATGCGGGGACCTCCCCAGACGTCGGCGCGGGCGCGGAGCCTCACCCATGAGCCAGGGCCGCATCTTCACCGGCGAGGGGCTGCTGCAGGACACCGTGCTCGACTGCGACGTCTGCGTCGTCGGCTCCGGTTCGGGCGGCGCGTGGCTGGCCCACGAGCTCGTCGCGCAGGGCAAGTCCGTCGTCATGCTCGAAGAGGGCGGGCACCACACCCGCCGCGAGTTCGACATGACCGAAGCGCGCGCCTACCCCGCGCTGTACCAAGAGCTCGGCAGCCGAACGACGGACGACCTGTCCGTCACGCTCCTCCAGGGCCGGTCGGTCGGCGGCGGCACCACGGTGAACTGGTGCTCCAGCTTCCGCACGCCCAAGCGCATCCTCGAGCGCTGGCGCGAGCAGCACGGCGTCGACACACTGAGCGAAGCCGTGCTCGGGCCCCACTGGGACGCCATCGAGCAGCGCCTCCACATCGCCGAGTGGCCGAAGGAGGCGATGAACGAGAACAACAAGGCGCTCTGGGACGGCCTGGGCGCGCTGGGCTACGAGCGCGGGCTGATTCGGCGCAACGTGCACGGCTGCGCGAACCTGGGCTACTGCGGCATGGGCTGCCCCATCGACGCCAAGCAGTCCATGGCGGTGACGGTGCTGCCCGACGCGGTCGAGAAGGGCCTGCAGCTCTACGCCAACACGTCGGCGCGGACGCTGACGTGGACCGGCCGCCGCATCACCCACGTCAACGCCGAGGTGCTGGACCCGACGACCAACAAGCCCACCGGCCGCGTCGTCACCGTGCGACCCAAGGTCACGTGTCTGAGCGGCGGCGCCATCAACTCGCCGGGGCTGCTGCTGCGCTCGGGGCTGGAGGCGGGCGGCCGGGTCGGACGCCGCACGTGGCTGCACCCCGTCCTCATCTCCATCGCCCGGTTCGATCGCCCGGTGAACGCCTTCGCTGGTGCGCCGCAGTCCGTCTACTCCCACCACTTCGTCGAGCGCGGGCCCGGGAAGATGGGCTTCTTCCTCGAAGTGCCGCCGGTGCACCCCATGCTCGCGGCCAGCATCTCCAACGGGTCCGGCCGCTTCACCCAGGCGCTGCTCGACCAGCTTCCCCAGCTCCAGGTGATGATCGCGCTCGCCGTCGACGGCCTGTTGCCCGAAGAGACGGGCGGGACGGTGAGAGTGCGCAGCGGCGGGTACTCACGCTATTCCTTCACCTACGACTTCACCGACGCGCACTGGGAAGCGTTCCGCTTCGCGCAGAAGGAAATGGCGAAGCTCCAGTTCGCCGCCGGGGCCCGCGAGGTCTTCACGCTGCACGCGGATCCGGTGCGGTTGACCAGCGTCGACCAGCTCCACCTGCTCGACGAAGCGCCGTGGAAGCCGCTGCACGTGCGCGTCGCGACCGCGCACCAAATGGGCGGCTGCGCCATGGGCAAGGACCCGGGCGAGTCCGTCGTGGATCCACACCTGCGCTTCCACGCCATGGACAACCTGTACGTCGTCGACGGCTCGGTGCTGCCCACGTCGCTCGGCGTGAACCCCCAAGAGACGATCTTCGGCATCGCGCGGTGGGCCGCGCAGCACGTGGGCGCCGCCGTCTAGCCGGCGTGGCTACTTCGGGTCCGCGGGCGCTGGCTGGCCGTCGTCGGCCTTCTTGGCGACCTTCGACGGGAGCTTGGGCGCGCGGTCGATGTCGGCGGCGGCGCGCTTGGCGGCGGCGTCGAGGTATTCCTGCGGCGGCGGGAGCTTGGGAGCCTTCTTTCCCTTCGGAACCTCGACCACCGGCCCCGGCACGTGAGCCGGCGGCTGGCCCGTCGCGGCGACGACCTTGGCGCCGTCGCAGAACAGCCACTCCGTCTGGCCCTTCTCGTCTTCGAACGCGTAGTAGAGGTCGGCCTTCGGCGGCGGCGGCGCCTTGCCCTTGGGAGGCGGCGGCTGCTCACAACGCTGCTTGGCGCTGTCCATGGCCGGGAGAAGCTGCGCTTTCCAGTGTGCGAGCGCCTTGCGCGCCTTGACCTGCGCGAGCAGCTCCGGAGCCTCCTCGAGGCGCTTCTCGGCCTGGCCGGCCAGCTCGTTCACCTTGTTCAGCCCGTTGAACTTGCACTGCGCCTTGCGCGCCGCGGCCACCGAGCGCTTGGTCACCTTCACCACCGCCGGCAGCTCGGTCTGCCCCTGCTCGAGCAACGCCACGTGCTCGTCCGCCCACATGCCCTCCGGCCCGGCCGACGTCTGGCCTAGGAACTCGGCGAAGAGGTGCGTCGTGCTGTCCAGGTCCGCCTGCACGACCTTCGCGTCGACCAGGCACAGATCCGTCGTCTTCGACCAGTCGCGGAAGGTCGCCGTGAGCGAGCCGACCTTCGCCAGCTGCTCCTTCGGCGGCTTGACGATGGCTTTCGCACATCCACCGACCAAGACCGACGCCACGGCCGCACTTACGCACGCTTGGATTCTCATCGGGGCGCGCACCCTAGCACGCTGTGCTACGAAGGGTGCCCAGTCATGGCGGGGCAAGAGACACGCGTCACTAAAATCTCCAACCTCAAGGAGCACCTGTCGCACCACGGCGAGAGCTGCCTGGTGCAGATCCACGGGCCTGAGCTGGGCAAGAAGTACGTGCTGTCGGAGGCGGAGCTCTCGCTCGGCCGCGAAGAAGGCAACACCATCGTCATCGACCTGGACAACGTCTCGCGCCGGCACGCGGTCGTGTCCTGCAAAGACGGCAAGTACTTCATCAAGGATCAGAACTCGACGAACGGGACGTACCTGAACGACGAGGAGATCCGCGACACCCAGCCGCTGCGCTCGGGCGATCTGGTCAAGGTGGGCGGGGCGATCTTCAAGTTCCTGTCCGGCGACAAGATCGAGTCGCTGTACCACGAAGAAATCTACACGCTGACGATCTGCGACGGCCTCACCGGCGTGCACAACAAGCGCTACTTCCTCGAGTTCCTCGAGCGGGAAATGGGGCGCTGCCACCGCTACCAGCGCGCGCTGTCGCTGATCATGTTCGACATCGACCACTTCAAGTCGATCAACGACACCAACGGCCACCTGGCCGGCGACTACGTCCTGCGTGAGCTCGCCCAGCTCATCAAGCCGCGCATTCGCCGCGAAGAGTGCTTCGCCCGCTACGGCGGCGAGGAGTTCGCAATCGTCCAGCCCGAAGCGGGCACCGACAACACGCGCAAGTTCGCCGAGAAGGTCCGCAAGCTCGTCGAGGACCACCGCTTCAGCTTCGAAGGCAAGGACATCAGCGTCACCATTTCGCTCGGCGTGAGCGATCTGACCGGCGACATGACCGAGCCGCTCCAGTTCATCAAGGTCGCCGACCAGAACCTGTACAAGGCAAAGAAGACGGGCCGTAACCGCGTCGTCGGCTGAAGATCGGCTGCTCCCTCACCAGCTCAGCCGCGCGGCGATCGAGCCTCCCACCGACAGATCCACCGCCCCATCGGCTCTGTAGGGGTCGCCCTCGCCGGTGGCGAACGAAACGAAGGCGCTCGCCAGATCGAACCGCGCGACGACGGCCAAGGGCCCCACGACGCGCACCGCCGCGCCCACGCGCACGTCGAGGCCCAGCGCCCGCCCGTTGGGGAAGAACGCCGGGCTGATGAGCTCGCCGCCTCCGAAGTACGGGTTGAGCCCCACCTTCGCGAGAATCGTCACCAGCCCGTCGGCCAGCCCGAGCTCCGCGCCCAGTCCGAAGCCCAGGCCCACGAACTCGGGGTTGGGCAGCCCGACGATGCGATCGCCGCTCGGCCCGGCGCGCACGCTGAAGCTCGCGAGGTGAAGGCCGAACGACGGGACGATCGCCAGCGCCACCCCGTCGAAAGGCACCAGCCGCCACTGCGCGCCTGCTTGGAGCCGGTGCACCGCCGTCGGAAACGCCTCGCCGCCGGTCGCCAGGCGCGTCACCAGGAACGGTGAGCTGCCCAGCTCGAGCTCCGCGCCCAACCCAGCGATTGCGTCCTGCCGGAAGAGCGCCAGCGGCGCGACGCTGACGTGCAGCAGCCCCAGGGGGAACACCCGCAGCTCGTAGTTGCGCAGGTTGTTGGTCGACAGGCGCTGGTACTCGAAGCGGCGGTGCAGCACGGCGACGCCCAGCTCGGCGACCACCACCGGGTAGCGGCGCGCGGTGCTGCGCTTGCGCTGCGGCGGAGGAGCGGGCGCTGGGTCGATCGGCCGGCGCACGGTGTCCGGCA
>JALHOS010000229.1 GCA_022842905.1 Myxococcaceae bacterium
GCCCGCGGTCCCACCACCAGCACCCGCGGTCCCACCACCAGCGCCGCCGCCCCCCGCATCCGCTCCGCCCGCGCCGCCGTCGGGCAAGCCGTCAATCGACGGGAACTCTCCGACACAGGACACCAACGCCAAGCACAACACCATCACGCGCGAGCGATTCATCACGTCTCCAGCGATACGGAGGAAGAGCCAACTACCAAGGCAACGAGAGCGACGCCGACACCGCGCCCGGGGCCGCCCAGACCGACACCTTCGGAGCTTCGGGCGCCGGGGGCGGCGTGCCGGTCACCAACAGCACCAACCCCGTGACGGCCAGCGCGCCACCCGACGCCGCCAAGATGATGCCCGCCGTTTGCGCACTGCGGGCGCGCTCGGCCGCGGCGGTCGCCTCCGGGTTCACGCGCGTGGGCATCTGCGGGTCGACACACTGATTGCGCACGGGGCAGAGCATGGACACCTTCTCGTTCTCTGCCAGCGCCTGACCGCCGGCGACGCCGGCTCCGACGCCCGCCGCGACCCCGGCCGCCAGCAGGACCACCGCGGCAATCGTGCGGCCCGACGGCCCGGTCGCGGCCGGCGGCGTCACGGTGACGGCCGCGGGCGCGGATACGGGTGTGGGCGCGGGCTCCGGCGGGGTGACCGCAGCGGGCTCGGGCGGCTTGGCCTGCGCTTGGGGCGCGACGACCGGATCCGGTGGCGGTGGCACGGCCTGCGCGGCCGCCGCCTTGCCCTGCGTCGCCTTGAGCAGCGGCGCGACGAGCTTGGTGAACGTCGGCGTCAGCAGCGCGGGGGTGGCAAGCGACCCTTCGTACTCGCTCACCGCCAAGCGCTTGCCGTCCTCTTCGATGGAGACGGCCTCGGCTCGCAGCACGCCGTCGTCGAGGATCGTCGCCGTCTCCAGCAGCACCAACACCGAGTGCTGGCTCTTGCGGCCGAGCGCCACCAGACACGACTTCTTTCCACCGCAGGACAGCCCGTCGACCGGCTTGTCGGCCACGGCCAGCCCGCCCTTGCGCAGTACGTCGGCGCAGTGGCTCGCCACCTCCGTCGACTGCACCTTCGAAACGCCCTCACGTCGCGTCACCACGACCGCGATGTCGGCGGGTGTCACCGTCTGCGCGGTGACCAGAACGGCAAACAAGAGCATGCGGACCCTCGAGTACGTCGGTAGTGCCACCCCTCACCCTGCGGGGCACCGGCGCCGGCACGGTAGCCCAACCTCGGGGCCACGCCGCGTCAATGTTGGGCGCCGCGCGCTTCAGCCACCGTCGGCGCGGCCGAGCAGCAGGCAGCCGTACTGCGCGCCGAAGCCAAACGCGTTCTTCATCACGACGTCGACTCGCCGCGTGTACGCCTCGGTGCGCAGCGGGACGAAGCAGGCCGGGTCGAGCTGCGTCGAGCTGGCGACAGGGGGGACGACGCCGTGCCGCAGCGCCATCAACCCGGCGATGGACTCGACCGCCCCCGCAGCGATGCTGCTGTGGCCGAGCGCCGACTTGTTCGCGGTGAGGCCGACCGCGTCCAGGTGCGCACCGAGCACCGCGCGCAGCGCCTTGGCCTCGAGCGAGTCGTTCAGCCGGGTGGACGTGCCGTGCGCGCTGACCAGGTCCACGCGGTCCGGGGGCACCTGCGCGCGCTGGAGGGCGAGCGCCAACGTGCGCTCCACCTGCGCATATTCGGGCGCGGTGGGGTGCGCGCCGTCGGACGAGAACGCCCAGCCCAGCACCCGCCCGTGCACGCGCGGCGCGCCGCGCCGGGCGGCGAAGTCCTGTGCTTCGAGCACCAGGCACGCTGCGGCCTCACCAACCACCATGCCGTCGCGCCGCGCGTCGAAGGGGCGGCACGCGTCCTGGGGCGCTCCGACGTGTCGGCTGAGCGCCCCCATCTGGTTGTAGCTGCCGATGAAGTACGGCGTCATGCGCGCGCTGAGCAGCCCGACGACGGCCACGTCGACTTGGCCCAGGGCGATCGCCCGCGCGCCCTCCGCAATCGCCCGCACACCCGTCGCGCACGTCGCCTCCACGGTCAGCGGCGACGTCGCGCAGCCCAGCCGGTCGCCCAGCCACGCGGGCCACGGGGAAAAGGCCTGCACCCCCGTCGGCGGGCCGGCGGCGACGAAGTGGGCGAACGCCTCGGCGGCGCTCGGCGAACGGCCCCCGCCAAACAACGCGCGCGCGTGCCCCTGCGCGTCGGTGAAGGACTGCCGGTTGCCGCCCACGAAGAGGTTGCCGGTGGACTGCGTCGTCACCAACAGCGCGACGTCGACCTGGCCCTTCTCCAGCGCCGCGTCCTGGAGCCCCTCCTCGAGTGCCGTCCGCAGCATGAGGTTCGCCCACGGTGCGCCAGGCGCGGTGGCCCGCAGCCGCGCGCGGACGTCGTCCGGCACCGGCCCCCACACGGCGCCGCCGCGGAGGCTGCCCATGTCGACTTCCGTGTTTCGCGCCAGCCCGCTGCGACCGGCGACGAGCCCTTCCCACAGCGCGGACACTCCCGCCCCCAGCGGCGTCACCGAGCCCATGCCCGTCACGACGACAGCCCTCATGACACCGGCTCCAGGCACGCCAGGCCCACGGGTCCGTCTTCGGTGTCCGCCCAAGTGAGTAGCCACACCGGACCGACGACGCCGCCGCTCAGCGCGCGCGCCCCGAGGCACGTGGCCAGCACCGCGTCGGCCTGCGGCAGCATTCCGACCGCGCGCGAGGGGTTGAGCACCGCGCCGCCACCCGCCACCTGGCTGCTGACGTCGCTCGGCGCCGCTGGGGCAATGAGGACGTGGGGGCGCGGCCACCCTTCTCGCCGGGCCGTCGACAGCCCCAGCTCGAGCGCTTCGCCTCGACGGCGCGCGGCGAAGCTGCACGCGCCCCTCAGCCGGGCCAGCGGGCGCACCCCGCGGCGCTGCGCCTGCTCTTGCGTCTCGACGACGAGCGCCGCGGCGCCTTCGCTGGCGGTGCCGTTCGCGTCGCCGACCGCGTCCAGCGCCTCACACGTCAACGCGCGCCGGCGCCGCACCGCCAGCTCGTACTCGACCAGCGCCTGGCTCACCCCCGCCAGCACCACCGTGTCCGCTTCACCAAAGGCCAACAGCGAGCGGGCCAGCGCGAGCCCGGCCATGCCGCGAGCCGAGGGCGTCGGCACGGCCAAGGTCCCATTGCGGCTCTTCACCCGCATCGCGACGACCTGCGCCACGCTGGCGGTGAGGGTCCGCAGAATGTGGAAGTCGTCCATGTCTTCGAACACCCGCTCGGCCGGCGTGCGCTCGTCGTCCGGGGCGATGACCTGCGCCAACGCTCGCCACTCCGTCGCGTCCGGCTCGACGCACACGACGCTCACGGTGCGCTCGGCGTCGACTGGAGGTCCTTCGGGCGGCAGGGCTTGGTCCACCGCCGTCAGCGCCAACACCCCTGCCCGCCCCGCGTACTTGCGCTGGTCCTTCCACCGAGCTTCCTGGGGCCAACGCAGGTCCGCCGCGGCCACCGACGCACGGACGAGTTGCAGTCCGTCGTCCACTCGAAGCGCGCTGCGACCTTCAGCCAGCGCCTGGGCCACGACGTCCACGCCCAAGCCGAGCCCGGTGACGGCCCCGACGCCGGTGATGACAAACGAGCTCGGGGCGGACATGGCCGCGCAAGTTACAGGGAACGGCGACGGGGCGGGCGACCGTGACGCCGAGCGGGCGCCTGACTAAACGCCCCTTCACCAGATGCCGCGCCCCTCCGTGAAGAACCGCTCGCTGGCGGAGCTGCTGCCGAGCCCGCCACGCCCGCTGGGGACCTTCTGTGTGCCCTACGAGCGCCTCCTTCACCTGCTGCGGCTGACCGACGAGCACTACCCGATTCACACGGACCGAGTATTCGCGCTCACAGCCCCGGCGGAGGCTCCGCTCGTCCCCGGTGTCGTGGTGTGGGAGCTGTTGCGCGCGCTCGAGGCCAGCACGCTGGGCACGCCGGCGTGGCTTGCGCCCCCGACGCTGGACGCGGACTACGTGCGCCCGCTGCGCTGCGACGAGCCGCTGAGCGCGGAAGAAGAGGTGCTGCCGCCGCTCGCGGACGGGCGCGTGCAGCTGCGCTGGCGCGTGCGTCGGGTGGTTGACGGCGACGTCGTGGCACTCGCCCTGCGTCGCGGCCACGTCCGCCAGCAGGGTGCCGACTGAGCGACGAGCCGAGGCCCGAAAGGTCGAGCGTCGAGCCGCTCGAAGAAGCGCCCCGCAAGCCCTGCGGTTCGGTCCCTCGAGGAGCGCCGATCCGGGCCGGCGAGGAGCGCTGCGTTCCGGCGTCGGGAGCGCCTACTCGACACCCGTCTTCGAGGCGCTGACATGCCCAGCGAAGGAGCGTGTCGTTGCTGCGTCGGGAGCGCCTTGCTCGACGCCTGGCCGCGCGGCGCTGCTCACCCCCCGCTCGTCGGCTCCGAAGACCCGCTGGGCCGCCGCGCGAAGAGGACGTCGTGCACCGTCTTGGTGACGCGCTGCCCGTCGGCCCCGAACAGCTCGATGCGGTAGCGCAGCAGCGCCAGCCGCTCGTCGACCGGCTCGCCGTCGAGAATGGAGATGGTGGCCGAGCACGCTTCGCCCACGGCCAAGCTCCGCGTCGTGCTGTAGCTGGCGTGCCGAATGCCGAGCAGCGCGGTGAAGCCTGCACCCTGCCCCAGCACCCCGCCGATGAAGGAATGCAACAACAGCTCGGGAACCGCCCCCGGCTCGCAGGCGGGCCGCACGCCGCAGACGCTTTCGAACCAGCCGAGCCAGGCGTCCACCACCGCCGCGTCGATGACGAAGGGCCCGACGGCGCGAGCGCTCCCAACCCGGAGGTCTTCGAAGTAGCGCAGCGGCGCGTCCCCGGCCTCAGCCAAGGCTCACGCCTCCGTCGACGACCAGCACCTGGCCGGTGATGCGGGCGGCCTGCGCGGAGCACAACAGCGCCACCGCGTCGGCGCAGTCTTGTGGGGTCGTATTGCCACCCAAGCCGCGCGTTCGCTCCTTCTCGAGGTACGCCGCCAGGTCCGGTCGCACCTGCAGCACGTCGGTGGCGACGGTGCCCGGCCGCACGCAGTTGAAGCGCACGCCCTTGGGCCCCAGCTCCACCGCCAGCAGCCGCGTCAGCTGCTCGATGGCCGCCTTCGCCGCACCGAACAGGGCGTTGCGTTCCATGAAGCGCACCGCCGCGCCGTTGGACAACGTCACCACCCGCGCGCCGTGGCCTTCGAGCAGCGGCAAGAGTCCCTGCACCAACGTGAAGACGCTGCCCACGTTGGTGCGCATGACCCAGTCGAAGTGCGCCGGCGTGAACTCGTGCGCGTGACGAAACACGGTGGCGCCGGCGTTGAGCACCAGCATGTCCAGCTTCGACGTGCGCTCGGCGACGAAGCGGCAGAGTTCACGCACGTCGTCCGGCTCGCCGATGTCGGCGCGAATCAGCTCGGCCTGATGCCCCGCGGCGCGAAGCTCCGCCAGCAGCGCCTGGGCCGGCGCGTCGCGCTCGACGTAGTTGATGAACACCTTGGCCCCCAGGCCCGCGAGGGTCCGGGAAATGGCGGCGCCGATGCCACGGCTGCCCCCCGTCACCAGGGCGTGCTGCCCTTCGAAAGGCCGGGCGCTCACCGCCGGACCTCCCGCATGCGCCCTCGCCCACCGTCGACGAGCAGCACCTGACCACGGACGTAGGCCGCGTCGTCGGACGCGAGGAAGCAGATGACCTTCGCGACGTCTTCGGGGGTGCCCCAGCTCGCCCCGCCCTTGGGTGCCTGCGCGTGCAGCGCGCGCGTCATGTCCGTCAAGACCGCGCCGGGCGCGACGCAGTTGACGCGAATGCCCTTGCTGCCGACCTCGGCGTGCGTCGCCCGAGTCAGCGCTTCGACGGCGGCCTTCGCGGCGGCGTAGCCAGCCTGTCCCGCGGCGGGCCGCTCGGCGGACGACGACGACACGTTGATGATGGCGCCCCGGTGCCGGTCGAGCATGCCGGGGAGCAGCTCTCGGGTGAGCACGAAGGGCGCCGTCACGTTGACGCGCAAGAGCCGCTCGAAGCGCTCGGTGGTGGTGGACAGAATCAACGCGTCGTCGGTGGCGCCCGCGTTGTTCACCAGCACGTCGACCGCGCCCACGGTCTCTTCGAGGCGCGCCGCGAAGGCCACCAATGCGCGCTCGTCGGCGCAGTCGACGTGGTGGGCGACGAGCGTGGCGCCCTGCGCGCTGCCCGCCTGGACGACCTGCGCCGCCAGGTCCGCCCGCGCGCGGTAGGTGAAGTGGACGTCGTGCCCGCGCTGCACCAGGCCCAGCACGGTGGCCGCGCCGATGCCGCGGCTCCCTCCGGTGACGACGGCGACGGGACGAGTCATGCCGGTCACCTTGCCACGCCGCGCGGCGGAGTCAGCCAGTTCGAGCGGACGGCGTACGGTCAGGCCGCTGGGCTCGTCACGGCGCCGAAGAGGTTGCCCACCGTGAAGCGCGGCTGGCCGACACGCGCGCGCTCCCCCGCCGCCCAGGAGTCGATGGCGAAGGGCACGCCCGTCGCCTTGCGCAGCTTCCGCGCCAGCTGCACCAGGTCCAGCGAGTCCAGCCCCAGGTCGTTCATGAGGTGGTCTTCGTCGCGCAGCGCCTGCCCCTCGAGCGAAGGCTTGACCGCCACCAGCAGCTCCACGAACGCCTCTTTGGATAGGGCCACGGCGCCTTCATGCCCCCGCATTCCGGGTGGATGCAAGCGAGGGGCGCGCCGCTGCACGACTTCTGCACGAACGTTCGGTGAAGGTTGCACGGGCCCTGCCTGGGCGCTGCATGCCCGTGGGGGACGCTCTTCTTCGTCGACGCAGCACTCACCGAAGAGAGGGAACGCCCATGACGCCCGAACTGACGCAGTCGCCGCCCGGCCCCGAGCTGTCGCTGAGCGAGGCCAAGGTGCAGCACTTCCTCCAGCGCAGCCGGCAGCGCGCGCGCCGCGTCGTGGCGGTGGCCGCCGCGCTGGGGCTGCTGGCCGAGCTCCTCTTGGACGGCGTGGCGCTGGGCCTGTCGGTGCCGCTCTTCTTCGCCCTCGTCGTGGCGGGGCTGTGGACGGTGGGCGACGACGAAGGCTGGCGCCGGGGCGGCGCGGCGCGCTGGCTCTTGCTGCCCGCCGGCTTCTTCGCCGCCATGGTCGCGGTGCGCGACAGCGACTGGCTGCGCTCGCTCAACCTGCTCGCGGTGCTGGGCCTGTCCACGCTGGCCTTCCAGCGCTTCGACGGGGCCCAGGCGCTGACGCGGCTGTCCGGCGCGCGGCTGCTCAGTGACACCGTCGCCGGCGCGCTGTGGAGTCTGTGGCGCGGGCCAGAGGCGCTCGTGCGAGCCGCCGAGGGCGCGGGCGTGCGAGCCCAGCTGGCGCGGTACGGGTGGCCCGTCGTGCGCGCCTGCCTGTTGACGGGCCCGCTGCTGCTGGTGTTCGGCGTCCTCCTCGCGCTGGGTGACCACGGCTTCGGGGAGCGGGTGGTGGACGTGCTCGGAGGGCTCCAGCTCGGCGCGCTGGTCGGCGGCGGGCTCTTCGCGGCGGGCTGGGCCATCGTCCTCGCGGGCGCGTTCCGTCACGCCTTGCGAGCGAGCGACGAAGCAGTCGCCAGCGCTCGGCCCGCGACGGGCCCGCTGCGCTTCACCGACGCCGCGGTGCCGCTGGGCGCGCTGTCGGCGTTGTTCCTGGCCTTCGGGGTGGTGCGGCTGGAGGCGGTGCTGCGCTTCGACAAGTTCGCCGCCGCCGCGCGCCCGGAGTTCACCTACGCCCGCGAGGTGCACCAGAGCTTCGGGGCGCTCATGGTGGTGGTGGTGCTGACGCTGGGCGTGCTGCTGACGTTCGCGCGCTTCACGCGGCTGGACACGCGGCGCGAGGAGCTGGGCTTCGCCGCGGTGGGCACGGCGCTCGTCGCGCTGACCAGTCCCATTCTGCTGACGGGGCTGTCCCGGCTGGTGCTGTACGAGCGCATGTACGGCTTCACCGAGCAGCGGCTGTTGGCCACCTGGCTCGTGCTGTTGGCCGGCGCGCTGCTGGCGACGCGGGCGGTGACGTTGTGGGTCGGTGCGCAGCGCTTCGGCTTCGCGGCGTTGTGCGTCGGCGTGGCCTTCGGCGCGGGGCTGAACGCGCTCAACCCGGACGCCACCATCGCCAAAGCCAACCTCGAGCGGCCGCAGGGGGTCGTCGCGCTCGACGAAGCGCACTTGCTGAGCCTGTCCGCCGACGCGGCGCCCATCGTGCTGGGGTACCTCGAAGGCCAGGGCCGCGACGCTGAAGCGAAGGCGTACCGTGAGCGCATGGCCCAGGCGTCGGACTTCCGGTCGTGGCGGTGGGCGCGGACGACGCTGTGGTGAGCATCGGGGCGCACTCGGCGAGCGCACCCCAGCCGCACCTTCTTGGTCGACGCGGCCGGAGAGCCTGACGCGCGGCCTTACCGCTGCATCTCGGCGGCGCGCTGGTTGACCTCGTCCAGCGACAGGCTCTTCTTGGCCTTGGCGTTGGCGGACGGCGCGTACTTCTTCCACTCGCTTGCCGTCACCGGCGCGTAGCGCGCGTCGTCGCTCAACGTCTCGCCGCGCGCCTTCGCTTCCTGCAGGCGCTCGGCCTGAATCTGCGCGACGACGTCGAACACGGCCTCATCCACCGCGAAGAGCCCGCCGGCGGGCGAGTAGTCCGCGCCGCAGGAGCTGGCGCCTCCCATGACCGACGCGCCGAAGCTCGCGCGCACCCGGTACAGCCCGAAGCCCGGCGTCAGCCCGCGCACCGCGCCGGCGCCGAGCGTGCCCGAGAACACCGCCTTGCCGCTGCGCGCGTCCGTCACCGTCACGACGTTCTGGTTGAAGTACGAGAACAGCCACAGCTCGCCAGACGTCGTCACCAAGAAGTCGTTGTCGATGCCGCCGCCCTCGAGCCCCGTGCCGAAGTGGTGCTCGGCGTAGCCGTCTTGGTAGTGCTTGAAGCCAGCCACGACGACGTTCACCGGCAGGTCGCTCGTCACACGCACGTAGCGCTTGGAGAGCGTGAGGGAATGAATGGCGCCCTGCTCCACCGGGCCGCGGAAGAGGACTTCACCGGTCTTCAGGTCTTCGACGACGACCTTCGCGGTGGCGATCTGCGCGATGACGTTGAGGTCGTTCACCCCGTTGGTGATGGCCCCGACGTAGGCCAGGAATTCCCGGCCCGAGCCGCGCCCCGTGCTCGCGGGGACGATGAAGCCTTCGTCGTAATAGACCTGCGCCGAGACCGCGCTGCCCGTCGAGCGCACGTCGAGCACGCGGTTGCCCACCAGCTCGGCGCCGCTCAACTCCAGGAAGCCACCGGCCTTGAGTGCACCTTCCTTGAGCAGCTTCTCGGTGCGCCGGTCGAAAATCTGTACGTGCGCGGCCTCGTACGCCCACACGACGAAGCGCTCGTCGCCTTGTGATGCCGCCGACGGGAGCTGCGTGAAGAAGCGGTGGCTGCGGTACTGCCCTTCCTGGTCCTTGAGGAAGTAGCCCACCACCGCGCAGCTCGACGGCGTGCCGACGAGGATCGCCGCCTTCTTGTCCGACAGGAACCCGAACACGCCGGGGCCGGTGCGGACCGTCTGGGTCTCACCGACGCCCACCTTCCCCTGCCAAACCGTGCCGGGCTTCTCCAGCGAGATGACACGCACTGATGTGTCCGGCTCGTAGCCGTGCACGACGGCTTCCCCCGCTGTGTAGAAGTACGTCGTGTACTGCCGCGGGCGCGACTCGCCCACCTCAGGTGGCGGCGCCTTCTTGGCGGGGCTGGCGGTCAGGAGGGAAGCGGTCAACAGCGCGAGGCCCACGGCCATGTCGGACTCCAGGGAAGAGGTGGTGGCGCCCTGGAACGGCTGAGCGGCGGAAAGGATCTCTCCGCCGCGTCCCCCCTCCGCCGAGCCGCTCTCCCAAGCCGGCACCCTCGACGCTCCCGCGGCGGCCCAAGACCTTGGACCGACCGACCCGCGGGCCCAACGGAGGCCACCACGCTCGGGGACCTCCGGAGGCTCCACATTGGGACGAGCTCGACACGCTCGCAACGCCCTCAGCGGACAGTCGAGCGCGCTCTCAGCTCACCCTCACGCGCCGAACGTCTTCACCGGCCGCAGGTCACGGTCGAAGAACGCCGTGCGGCCCCAGTGCGACGTCACCGGCGCGTAGTCCGAGCGGCTGACCACCGCGAAGCCGTACACGACGCCCCCCTTCTCCAGCACCTCGAAGCTGACCCGCAGGTCGCCGTCTTCCTTGGGGAGGCCCACGCGCTTGGCCTGCGCGAGCGCCGCCTTCGCCTTGGCCATGAGCTCGCCGGTCAGCACCTCGTGCGGCGCCACCGGCGTCAACTCGAAGCCCGCGCCGAGCTCGGGGTCCATGCCGCCGGCGTCCGGCTCGTCGTAGCTGGGGAACACCTGGCGCGTCTTCGCCTCCGCGCCCAGTCGCTGGAACTTCCGCACGTCGGCGTCGGTGCGGCTCAAGCTGATGCCGAGTTCCTTCGCGCTCGCCGTACCCGCAATCAGCGCCTTGAGCGTGCTGCGCGCGTCCTTCGATTCGAACAGAGAGTTGAAGTACGCCGACGCCAGCTCGCTGGCCGCGGCCTTGTCGAGCTTGCCTGCCTCAGTTCGGCCGGCGTCGACGGCGTCGTACACCTCCGCCAGAGAGATGCGGCCGTCCCGCAGGGCGCGGTCGAGGGAGTGCTTCACCGAAGTCAGCGGGGTCATCATGGCGGTCATGGGGGGCTCCGAGCGAGGGGACGGCTGCTGCCCTCATTCTCGAAGCCCGCGCTCGCTCCCGCTCTGGCGCTTCGCGTCACGCGCTTTGACGGCCCCGACGAAGCCGGCCGTGGCGACGGGCTCCGCAGGACTTCAGCGTCAGGTCCTTTGACCGCTCACCGCGCCCCGTCGTGGATCGCTCCACCCTTTCGACTCCATTCCTTCGCGCCGCCCAAGAACCTGAGAGTCCCGCGGCCTTCAGCCGATGGGAAAGAAGCGCCCGGACTGGAGCGCCGTCACGCCGCGGGGCAACACGCTGGGCGCGAGCGCGTCGACGGTCCAGCCAGCGAACGCGTCGCTCGGGGTCACCACGTCTCGCAGCTCCACCACCGACAACCGCAGAAAGTGCGCGCGCCGAGGCGCGGGCAGCTCTCGGAACGTGCCGCGCTCGAGGTTGAGCACGTCCAGCTGCCGGGCCAGCGCGCTGTGGCCCAGCTCGGCCAGAAAGCCGTCGTCGCTGCCCGCCCCGACGAGCGCCAGCCGAACCAGCCGTGGAAACGCGCCAGCGCCCCGCAGCAGCGCCCGCGCCACCTGCAGCGACGCGCCCCCAGCGTCATTCATGAGGGACACCGTCAAGGACGACAGCGCCGGCCAGGGGCGGGCCACGAGCGCTTCGAACAGCCCTTCGTCCGCGCGCTCACTCCACACGGCGAGCCGCCGCACGTTGGCCAGCCCGCGCCGCGGCAGCAACACCATGCCGGCGCGCAGGTCGAGCGCCTCGAGCCTTCGGCGTGGGGCCACAGCGCGGCGGCGTC
>JALHOS010000230.1 GCA_022842905.1 Myxococcaceae bacterium
GCTGCTCGGGAGCCATGTACGCGGGCGTCCCGAGGAGCTGCCCCGCGTGGGTGACGCGGGCGCCGCGCGCCGCAGGCGTCTGCCCCGTGCCGGCGTCGGGCTCCATCGCCAGCCCGAAGTCCACCACGCGCACGCGGCCGTCCGCGCCGACCAAGACGTTCTCGGGCTTGAAGTCGCGGTGCACCAGCCCTGCCTCGTGCGCAGCGGCCAGGCCTCGCCCGGCCTCCAAGAACAGCCGCACCACCTGCTCGACGGACGCGCCCTTGCCCTGCAGGTGCGCGCGCAGCGTCTGGCCCTGCACCAGCTCCATCACCAAATACACGCGGCCGTCGGCCTGACCGGCCTCGTAGACGGGCACCACGTTGGGGTGGGCGACGCGAGCCAGCGCTTGGGCTTCGCGCACCAGCCGCGCCGCCGCCTCCGGCGCCACCACGTCGGGCGACAGCAGCTTGAGCGCCACGTCGCGGCCCAGCTGCGCATCGCGCGCTCGGAACACCACGCCCATGCCGCCGGCGCCCAGGCGCTCGCCCAGCTCGAAGCGGCCGACGACCGACGGGGCCGTCGGGTCGACGCCCAGCGCGCCACGCTCGAGGAAGTCGACGGGCTGCGCGGCGTCGGCGTCGAGCAGCCGCTGCACGGTGGCCTGCAGGGTGACATCGCCCTGGCACAAGCGCGCGAGGGCGGCCGGCCGCTCGGGCGCCGGGAGTTCCACCACTTCGTCGAAGATGGCCTCGGCCGCGTCAGGGCGCACCGGCGCTCCTCAGCTGCGCTGCATGACGTCGAACAGGTAAGCCCGCGCGAAGCGCCACTCCCGCTCGACGGTGCGCGTCGTGACGTCGAGCAACTGCGCCACCTCCTCGGTCGTCAGCCCGGCGAAGTAGCGCAGCAACACCACCTGCGCCTTGCGTGGGTGCTCGGCCTGCAGCGTCTTCAGCGCCGCGTCCACCGAGAGCACCTCCTCGCGGGACAGGCCTTCGGGCAGGGCCAGCGCGTCGTCGTCGAGCTCTTCGGCGGCCTCGCCACCGCCGCGCTTCTTGGCGTGCTTGCGGCGCAGAGCGTCGATGAGGATTTCCCGCATCGCCTGGGCCGCGGCGCCGAAGAAGTGTGCGCGGCTCTGCCAACCGTCGCCCTCGTGGCCCACCAGCTTCGAGAAGGCCTCGTGCACCAGCGCCGTGGGCTGGAGCGTCTGTCCCGCGGGCAAGGCGCGCAGCTGGGTGCGGGCCAGGCGCTTGAGCTCTTGGTACACCAGCGGGACCAGCTCGGCGGTGGCGGCGCGGCCTTCGCGGACCTCGACCAGCAGCGCCTGCGTCCTCTGCGCGACGTCCATGACGGCCCTTCGACCGCACTTCTTCGGGCGGTGTCAACGGTCCACCGTCGCGCACACCGCCTCCGTCAGTGGCCCAACACCGGCCGCAGGCCGATGAGGAGGAGCGGGTACACCTGCACGAAGAGCGCGAAGGCCAGCGCGCCGCCGAACGCCTTCGCCGTCAGCACGCCGTCGCGCCGCGCGGACCACAAGGTGAACGTGCCGAGCGGAAGAAACAGCAGCGCCGCAGTGAGGAAGCCGGGGTTGGGCCGCCCAGCCACCAGCGTCGGCAGCACGTGAAAGAAGACTCCGTTGACCACCATGAGCACCGCGTAGGCCAGCGACACGAAGGGCGCGCGCCAGGCCACCAGGGCCGCGCCGAGCCCGAAGAAGACGACGGCGGCGTTGGTGGCGAAGAAGCTGGTCCACCCGTTGATGGCGAGGCCCTGCGCCTGCGCCCAGGCGAGCCAGTTGAACTCGAGCTCCTCGAGCACGTGCATGACGTACGCAAAGGAGCAGAGCCACAGCAGCCAGTCGCGGGACGGCGCGGAGGGGGAAGCGGTGACGGCGGACATGGGCGGCCTCGTTGGGAAAATCGGGTTCCCCACGTCATTCGCAGCGTCGGTCCGCAGCCCGACATGTCGGGTTCTCGCGACGGCTTGCGAATGCCCTGGCATGACCCGAACGATCGCCGTCGTGACCTGCCTCGCGGTGCTGGGTGGCGCCCTGCCCGCCGCGGCGCAGTGCGCTCCCCCTGCACCCTGGTTGCCGAGCCTCACCCCCATGTGTCCGGACGGCCCGGCGCTGGCGCAGCCGCTCAACGCGAACTTCGCCGCGCTGCTGGACGTGGTGCAGCAGAAGCTGGGCCCAGTCGGCGCGGCGCCGCGGCTGGTCGCGCCGCAGCTCGTCGGCCCGGTGGCGGTCGACGGCGGGGTGAGCGTGGCAGGTCCGCTGGTGGTGAGCGGGACGACGACGGCCAACGGGCCCTTGGTGGTGAATGACACGCTGACGGTGAAAGCGCTCACGACGCGTCTGCTGAGCGTGCAGCCCACCTCGTCGGCGAGCTACGGGCCTGGCGAAACCACGACGGACCTGCAGGCCACCTTCGTCACCGACGTCCCCGTCACGGCGGACCTGTCGTACGCGCTCAACCTGATGGTCGCGACGAACCTGCAGACGACGACGCGGCTGCTGCTCGACGGCGCGGAGCTCACCCAAGCGCGCTCGGTGTCGGAGCAGCGCCTGGCCCGGCACGCCGGCCGCGCGCTGACGCTGCTCTCTGCGGGGACACACACCGTGACGGTGCGGCTGGTCAGCATGACCACGGCCACGTGCGATCCAACCACCAGCACGCACGTCCGGGCGCTGACCGTCCTCCTGCTCGGCCAGTGAGCGTGTCGGGGTTTCCCGTCGGCTCGCGAATGAGCGGGCATGAACCGAACGACCCTCCTCCTCCTCCCCTTGCTCCTGGCCAGCACGGCCTCCGCTGCCGTCACCGACAGCGACAACGACAACGACGGCCTCCACGACGACTACGAGCGCGGCTTGGGCCTCAACCCCCTGCGCACGGACACCGACGGCGACGGGGTGTCGGACCTGGACGAGGTGCGGCGCTGCACCGACGGCACGGACCGCGCGGACTGGAGCTCCACGCCACGCTGCACCCTCTTTCGGCCCGACCACACGCCGGCGCTCACCTTCAGCCGAAGTGGGCCGCTGGCCGGCCAGCACTGCGTCCCCTTCACGCACCCGGCCGCGTCGGAGCTCTGGGCGAACGCGTACCTGTGCAGCGAAGCGCGGCTGGGGCTGGTGCTGCTCCCTGCGCCGCTGAGCACGAAGGCCGTGACGTGCATGAGGCTGAACAACACGCAGAGCCCGACCTGGGCCAACACCGACGTGAGCCTCTGCTCCGCGGTGCCGGGGGTCATTCGCAGCATGGGCTTCAGCGCAAACCGCAACGCCTGCCCCTCCGTCTCGGTGCCCGTGACGCAGTCCGAGAGCGGCTGGGCGAACGCGGCGTTGTGCGTCAAGGACACGCCCACGCTGCTCGCGGCGCGGTGCGACAACTGCCTGCTGCCGGAAGGGGCGGCGAGCGCGGCCCTGCAGGTCGACGGGCTCGGCTTCTCCCTCGGTGCGCGGAGCATCACAGTGAACGGCAACCCGTGTGCGGTCGTGCAGCGCTCGGACTCGTCGCTGGGCTGCGAGGTGCGGCCGGACGTGCTGTCCGCAGTCAACGTCCTCGAGCTCGACGCCTCCCGCACGCTGAACTTCGCGCTGCCGGCCCCGGTGCTGCTGAGCGCGTCGACGGTGGGCGTCAACGCGCCGGAAGGGGGCGCCGAGCTGGTGCTTCGCGGCGCCGGGCTGCAGTGGCCGCAGGTGCAAGTCACCGTGGCCGACCGCCAGTGTGACGTGCTGTCGCGCTCGTTCGTCGAGCTGCGCTGCCGCGCGCCCCAGGGTGCCGGCCGACTGCAGCGCGTGGTGGCCCGCATCGGCAGCGCCATGAGCAACGCGGTGACGGTGGACTACGCGGCCCCCGGCGTCAGCTCGCTGGACCCCGCCCGGCTGCCCGGCGAAGGCGGCGCGCTGCTCCGGCTGACGGGTCGCCACTTCGGCCGCGCGCCCTTCGCGCAGGCGCAGGTGGACGTGGGCGGTGAGCCCTGCCCTGTCGTCAGCCACACCGACACCACGTTGGTCTGCGAGACGCCGAGGCTGTCGAGCGCGACGCCGTCGCTGGTGGTCAACGTGAGCGGGCAGCGGTGGACGCAGTCGGTGTCGGCGGAGCAGCCGACCATCGCCTCAGCGGAGACCTTCGCCGTCGCGGGCAGGGCGGCCACGCTGACGCTGACCGGCAGCGGGTTTCTCCCGAGCCCGGTGGTGGTGGTCGGCCAGGTCCTCTGCCCGGTGAGCGTCGCCACGGCCGAGCGAATCGACTGCGCGCTGCCAGCCACGCTGCCAGCGGGCCCGGTGTCGGTGACTGTTTCGACGCTGAGGCGCACGTCGGCGCCGGCGGGCGTCACCGTGTTGCCCGCGTCGACGCCGACCATCAGCCGGGCGGCGCCCCTCGTGCTGCGGCCAGGGACGCTGCTCACACTGACGGGCACGAACCTGGCCGGCGCGGCGGTGCTCGTCGGCGGCGCGAGCTGTCCGTCGATCTTCGCGACGGACACGTCCGTCTCGTGTGTCGTCCCACAAGGGGCTGGGGCGGTGGACGCGGTGGCGATTCGCGCGGGGCTGACGAGCAACGCGGCGCTCGTGTCATACGAGTGACGAGCGGGCAGCCTCGACGCCAGGTCGTCTCGGACGTCGATGGGCCCGTGGCCCGGCGCGCGGTGCCCGATGAAGTCGAGGCTGGCGCGTCGGCGCTGACCTGCGCTGCTGGCGGTGGGCCCGCAGAGTTCTGCGCGCCAGCGGGCTGCACTCCGCGCGGCGGGAACGCCGATGCGGGCCTCTGGGCGCGCACAGCTACGCAGGGTCCAGGCCGCTCCCACGTCCATCGCGCGGCCCCCTCACGGCGTGGCCACCAACGCGTGGACGTCGTGCGCGAACCGCCGGTAGCCGTCCTGCTCGTCGCCGCCGCCGTAGTCCGCCTGCTGCGGGGCGCGCATGCGGACCGCGACCAGTCGCGCGGCCGGGTAGACGACCACGTACTGCCCGAGCCAGCCGCGGGCGGAGTAGCCCCACACTGGGCCGGTCTGCTTCGTTGCGAACCACGGGGCGTGGTCGCGCTTGGCGAGCGTCGCCTTCAGCGCGGCGAACGTCTCGGCGCCGAGCGTGCGCTCGAGCGCAGCCAGCACGTCGGCACGCTCGGCGAACGACTGGTCCACCAGGCCGCGCGCCTTCGCCAACGTCGCCTCGTCGACGCCGGCGCCCTTCCACCAGTCGAGCACCTCGGGCGTCACTCGCCGCGCGAACGTGCCTTCGCGCCACCACAGCAGCCCGCACTCTTCCGAGAACGACTGGCTGGGTTGGAAGGACGTCGACAGCCAGCTCGGCGCGAGCAGCTGCTCGCCGTTCCACCGGCCGTCCTGGAGGACCAGCTGGCCCAGCTTCGCGAGGTCCATGGGCCGGAGCCGCAGCTCACCTGCGCCGAGCGGCGTGCCTTCGCTGTCCTTCGCCCAGGTCGCGTCGACGAAGTCGAGCTTCGAGAAGAGCTGCTTGTCCAGCGCGACGTCGAGCGGCGCGCCGCCCACCCGCCCGACGAGCGCCGCCAGCAGGTCGACGGCGTTGTTGTTGTATTGGAAGCGCGCCCCGGGCGGGAACACGAGCGGGCTTGCGAGCGCGTGAGCGCGGATCGTCGCCTTCGACACGTCCGCGCGCGTCGGGTCGAGCCCCGACATGTGTGAGAGCAGGTGGTGCAGCGTGATCGCCGCCTTGGGCCCGCCCTTCCACTCCTCGAAGATGGTCGAGATCGGCGTCTGCAGCGACAGCTTGCCCGCGCTCACCAACTGCCCGACGGCGAGGCTCACGACCGACTTGGACGCCGACATGGCGATGGTGGGCTCCCCCGCATAGCCGTCGCGGTACTTCTCGGCGACGACCTTCCCGTCCTTCAGGATGACGACGGCGGTGCTGTGCTGGCGCTCGGCTTCGGCGAGCAGCTTCGCCAGCGCCTGCGCGTCGAGGCCCGACTGCGCCACGTCGAGCCGAGGCAACGAGTGTGTCACCGCGCCGTCGAGCAGCCGCGCCGTGCGCTCACGCCGACCACCGAACGGCGTCCAGTCGACGGGGCCCCACCGCACCTCACCGATGATGCGGGCGGACTGGAACCTCGTCTGCATCAGCAATGGGTTCGTGCTCTTCGGCGTGGTGAAGCGCAGCGAGACGGCGTCACCGTCGATCGTGAGGCCTTCGAGCGCGAAGGTGAAGGACGACTGCTTGAAGCGCAGGTGTCCGGCCCAGCCGCCGTCCGAGCGCTCGAGGTGCAGCGCGCCTTGGAAGATCGCCGGCTCCCACCCAGTGAAGCCGCGGTCCCACCGCACCGCCCAATCGCCCGATGGATCGACCGGCGGCGCCACCGGGCGGCTCGGCACTGCGACGGCGGCGCAGGACACGCCGAAGAGGACCAGCCAAGGCGCGAGCCGGAGCAGGAGCATGGCGCGCCTCTTAGGCGGAGCGGGAAGGAAGTGGAGGGCAGAACGCCCGCGGTCCGTCTGCCGTCCTTGCGGTATGACGCCGCCATGCGCGCGCTCGGGTCGGCGATCCTCTGCACGGTGGCCTTCGGCTGCGCGCCGCCGTTCCCCGAGCGCTTCCTCTTCGGCGCCGCCACCGCCGGGTTCCAGGTGGATCCCGGCTGCCCGACGCTGCCCGCCGAGCGCTGCGTGGACACGCGCAGCGACTGGTACCAGTGGGTCACGTCGAGCGCGCAGCTGCAGGACCTGGCGCCGCTCATCTCCTTCGAGCCGCTGGCCCGCGGACCGGGACACTGGGAGCTGTACGAGCAGGACTTCACGAAGGCGAAGGACGAGCTGGGGCTGGGCGCGGTGCGGCTGTCGCTCGAGTGGAGCCGGATTTTCCCCACCTCCACTGACGGCCTCGAAGGTGACGCGCTGGCGCAGGCCGCGAGCCAGGACGCGCTCGCCACCTACCGCGCCATGTTCGCGGCGCGACGCTCACCCCTTCGCAACCCTTCTCATGTCGCCACGTGGGCGCACGACGTCGCGCACGGCGTTGGACTTCCCCACCAGCAGGTCCAGGTCCCTGCGGCACACCTGAGTCGCCACGCTCACCCGGCTGCCGCCTGATCAGCTCGTTGGTCCGATCTTCGGCAAGCAGGTCGACGGCGTTGTCGCGCTGTCCACGTGCGCGCCGCCTCGAACACGTGTGTGGTGTGGTGAGGCGCGACCGCTAGGTCAGCTGAAACGTCACCGCGACCTTGACGCGCACCGTCTGGGTTCCGGTGCCATCGCTGCCCTCCGGTGACTCGTCGACGACGACGTTGGCGGCGCCGTTTCCCCAGCCCCACTGGCCACCGTCGACCTCGGTGATCGTCAGTGCCTTGCCGAGGTTTCGGCCGAGCGACTTCACCAGCGTCGAGGCCTTGGCCTTCGCCGCCTCGGCTGCTTCTTGCCAGGCTAGGCCCTTGTGCCTCTCGAGGTCGGAGGCGCGGTAGTCGACCCGCCGAACGGACACGCCCTCGATTCCCCCGAGGCGTCGGAGCAGGGGCTGCACGCCGCGGACGTTCGCCGTTCGCACGACGTAGCTGCGCTGTGCTTCGAAGCGCTGCTCGGCTGGGCGCTGCTGGCTGGCCGAGGCCTCACTTGCCGAAACGGCTTCGAGGATGACGTGGTGGCCGGAGAGCGCGCGTCGGAGCTCGGCATCGCGAACTTCGATGCGGGCGATGACCTCCTTCTCGCTCTGGCCGAGCAGAGACAGATCGACGAAGAGCTCAGCGCGATCCGGCGGGACCAGGTGATCGATGGTCCCCGTGACCGAGATGGTCTCGGCCGGCTGTTCGCCTGGACTGAGGACGCTGAGGACGACGAGTGTCATGGCGGTGAGAGTCATGGTGCCTTTCCAGAGTGGGGCTCCTTCAACGCTCCGCGACGTCGGCCGATCTGAGCACTCGCCGAACGGGTGAGCCGAGGCGCGAGCCAGAGCAGGGGCATGGCGCGTCTCCGACGCGGAGCGGGAAGGAAGTGGAGCGTGGAACGCCCACGGTCCGTCTGCCGTCCTGCGGTATGACACCTCCATGCGCGCGCTCGGGTCGGCGATCCTCTGCACGGTGGCCTTCGGCTGCGCGCCGCCCTTCCCCGAGCGCTTCCTCTTCGGCGCCGCCATCGCCGGGTTCCAGGTGGATCCCGGCTGCCCGACGCTGCCCGCCGAGCGCTGCGTGGACACGCGCAGCGACTGGTACCAGTGGGTCACCTCCAGCGCGCAGCTGCAGGACCTGGCGCCGCTCATCTCCTTCGAACCGCTGGCCCGCGGACCGGGGCACTGGGAGCTGTACGAGCAGGACTTCACCAAGGCGAAGGACGAGCTGGGGCTGGGCGCGGTGCGGCTGTCGCTCGAGTGGAGCCGGATCTTCCCCACCGCCACTGACGGCCTCGAAGGTGACGCGCTGGCGCAGGCCGCGAGCCAGGACGCGCTCGCCACCTACCGCGCCATGTTCGCGGCGCTGAAGAAGCGCGGGCTGAAGCCCCTCGTCACGCTCAACCACTACACGCTGCCGGTGTGGCTCCACGACGGCGTGGCCTGTCACCAGGACCTGGCGCGCTGCCGCGACAAAGGCTGGGTGGACCAGGCGCGGGCGCTGCGTGAGGCGGCGAAGTACGCGGGCTTCGTCGCCAAGGAGTTCGGCGGCGACGTCGACCTGTGGGCCACCGAGAACGAGCCCTTCGCCATCGTCCTGCCTGGGTACCTGCAGCCGACCAAGGCGCGGGTGAACCCTCCGGGGCTGACGCTGCGCTTCGCCGAAGCCAAGGTGGTGATGCGCGCGTTGATCGACGCGCACGCGCGCATGTACGACGCGGTGAAGGCGGCCGACGGGAAGGACGCGGACGGTGACGGCACGCCGGCGCAGGTCGGGCTGGTGTACGCGGTGTCGCCGACGAGTCCGAAGGACGCGGGCGTGAACCTGGACGTGCGCGCGGCGCAGAACATCTTCACGCTCTACAACCTGGTGTTCCTGGACGCGGTCTGCCGGGGGGAGCGCGACGAGGACCTCAATGGCAAGCCCGACGGCCCGGCGGATCCGACGCTGGCGGGCCGCATGGACTGGCTCGGCGTCAACTACTACGGCCGCACACTCATCAAGGGCACGCCGCAGGCGACGTTCCCCGACCTCTCGCCCATCTCCAACTTCGACCCCTTCGACCTCACGCCGTTCCAGGAGGACCCGGCCGGCCTCACCCAGATGCTGACGTACTTCCACGAGCGCTACCGGCTGCCGCTGTACGTGACCGAGACCGGCGCCGACGCGGCGATGGACGCACAGGCGACGGAGCGCTGGCTGGTCCGTCACGCCCAAGCGACGAAGGACGCCATCAAGGCCGGCGCCGACGTCCGCGGGTTCTTCGCGTGGTCACTCTTCGACAACTACGAGTGGAACCAGGGCATGCACGCGAAGTTCGGCCTGTACGCGGTGGACCCGAACGACCCGGCGAAGGCGCGGACTGCGCGGTCGGCGGTGGCCACGTACCGTCGCATCACGCGAGAGCGCGATGTGCCGAAGGAGCTCGCTGACCGGTTCCGTTGATACGGCGGTGAGACGGGACGCGGTGCTCGACCCGAATTGCCCTTCGCCGCAGGGCTGACCTACAGAGACGAACGATGCGCGCACGACTCGGCGCACTGCTCTTGGCCCTGGGCGGCTGCACGACGCCAGAGCCGCCTCGCGGTGGGTCACCGACCAGCCTCACCGCTGAGGCCTCGTTTTCCGACTGGCCTCCGCGTGGCCGCGACGCGCACGGTCGCCGTTGCCGACGGTGAGCTCGGGCCGAGTCCCGACCGTCCGGCCGGAAGAACGGCACGGCGAACGGGAAGCCGAGTTCGAGAGAGGCGTCATCGGCAAGGCTCAACGTCGGTGTTCGAGAAGCTGCGCGGCCTGTCGGCGCCGGACGCCGCGTGCGCTCAGGGCGCGGGCGCGAAGGTGTACGCAACCATGGACGACACGGCGTCGAACACGACGCGCTGTGCCCCGTACGTCGTGGTGCGGGCGCCGACGCACTGGTCGCCGTTCGGAGTCTGGTCGTAGTCCTCGACGGCCCCGGTGGTGTTGATGGCGGTCGGGTCCAGGCGGGTGCCGGAGATCACGCTCAGCCCTCCGTCGGGCACCACCAGGTCCAGGAAGTGCTGGCCGTCGGAGCCGCCGAAGTAGCTGCTCGCGACCGCGGCCGTGCTCGCGCCGCGCAGCAGCCACAAGCCGATCGCCTGCTCGTTGGGGTTGGAGTCGTAGGCGACGCCCACCTGCGTGATGCCACCCGTCGAGGGCACGGGGACGATCGCCATGCCGTGGCGTTGACCGTCGGTCCAGGTCGTTCCACCCACCTGCCCCACACGGACGGCCTGGATCATCTTCCCGACCAGGCCGCCCGACTGGTGCAACGCGAGCACGACGATCGCCGGGCCGGCGTCGGGGCCGAGGTCGAAGGCGTATTGGTAGCTGCGCTGGCTGGTGGTCGAGCCCTGAATGCCGATGAACGTGAGCGAAAGACCCGGCGTGGTTGGTCCGCCGTCGGGCTGGCGGCCTGCGTCGGTAGACCCTCCGTCGTTCGGTGGGCGGCCAGCGCCTGCCGTGCCACCGACACCTGCCGAGCCACCGACACCTGCCGAGCCACCGACACCTGCCGAGCCACCGACACCTGCCGAGCCACCGACACCTGCCGAGCCACCGACACCTGCCGAGCCGCCGACACCTGCCGAGCCACCGACACCTGCCGAGCCACCGACACCTGCCGAGCCACCGACACCTGCCGAGCCACCGACACCTGCAGAGCCACCGACACCTGCCGAGCCGCCAACACCTGCCGTGCCGCCGACACCTGCCGAGCCGCCGACGCCTGCTGAGCCACCGACACCTGCTGAGCCACCGACACCGGCATCGACACGGCACGGGGTCGGCGAACAGAGCGACGGCAACAGCTCTCGCGTTGCGGGCAGTCTGTGTCGACACGACACGACGCCGCCGTCCCAAGGTCGACGCAGCTCGTCAGGAGACACAGAGCGAGGGAGAGCGTGAGCCGCAAGGTGACACGAAGTGTGCCATGGCTCTCTCGGCGGCGCGACGCGCACGGGCCGGGCTCACGCTTCGTTCAGCGCCACGCACCAACCGGCGCGCGGGCGCCGAACCGCTGCAGCCACCGCGCCCAGCGTTTGGCGCCGGCTGCGGCTCCCCCGCAGCCTCGGCCACAACCGGCTGCACCCCGGCCGGGCTCACGCTTCATTCAGCGCCACGCACCGAACAGTGACGGTGCTCCGACCGCTGAACCACCTCACCCCGCAGTCGGCGCCGGCTGCGGCTCCCCCGGCGACCTCCGCCTTCTCAGCCGCGACCGGCTGCGCACCGGCCGGGCTCACGCTTCATTGAGCGCCACACACGAACCGTGCACCGACCGCTGCGCCCACCTCACCCCGCAGTCGGCGCCGGCTGCGGCTCCCCCGCGACCTCCGGCCCCTGGGCGGCCTCGGCCACCAC
>JALHOS010000231.1 GCA_022842905.1 Myxococcaceae bacterium
CGGTGAGGCCTGGTCGTCGAGCGCAGGCCGTGTGTGGCTGCGGGTGGCCGCGCCGCTCGACGCCGAGCAGCAGTTGGCAGCGCGCGTTCGAAGTGGGGTGTGGCTGGCCTCGTTCTTGGGTGTCGTGGCGGCGGCCCTCGCGGCGTGGGTGGTGGGGCGGCGGTTGTTGCGCCCGCTCGAGCGGTTGGTGGGAGAGGTGGACGCGCTCGAGCCGTCGGCGGCGGACCACCGGCTGTCCGAAGAGGGCTTCGGGCCAGAGCTCCTGCGGCTCGCTCGGGCCTTCAACGGGCTGCTCGGACGCGTGGCGGGGGTCCTGGCCACGCAGCGGGACTTCAACGCGCGCGCGAGCCACGCGCTGAAGACGCCCGTGGCGGCGCTCCTGACACAGGCCGAGGTCGCGCTGCGACAAGAGCGTTCCGCCGCCGACTACCGCGCCGCGCTGGAGGACGTGCGCGCCACCGCGAAGGACGCCGCGCGGCTCGCCGACGGGTTGCTCGCGTTGCAGCGCGCGGACGCGGCCGTCGTCGGTGAAGCCCTGCAGCCGGTCCCGGTGGAGCGTGCGCTCCGGCGCGTGGAGCGGCTCTTCGAGGCGCGCGCCAAGGAAGCCGGTGTGACGCTGACCATCGCCGCCGCGCCGGACCTCGTCTGCC
This sequence comes from Myxococcaceae bacterium, assembly GCA_022842905.1. Taxonomy (GTDB): domain Bacteria; phylum Myxococcota; class Myxococcia; order Myxococcales; family Myxococcaceae; genus JALHOS01. The sequence goes on from JALHOS010000231.1 coordinate 651, forward strand.
GCGCGCACCCGACCGCGCTCGACGAGTGCCTGGACGCCATGGTGGACAACGCCGTCCGCTACACGCCGCGTGGTGGGCGCGTGGTGCTCGAAGCGCACGTGGCCGCGGAAGGCGTGGTGATTGAGGTGCGCGACAGCGGTCCGGGTTTTCAGCCAGGTGAAGAGCGGCAGGTATTTGAACGTTTCTTCCGGGGCGCTGCCGCTGCGAGCGCTGGCGGCACCGGCTTGGGTTTGGCGCTCGTGAAGGCGCTGGTGGAAGCGCAGGGCGGCAGCGTCGACGCCGGGCCCGCGCCTGAAGGTGGGGCCCGCGTTTCCGTGCGCCTTCGTGCCGCGGAGCCTGCACGCTGACGTGCAGGGCTGGCTCGTCGTCGTCCTCTGGGGTGTCGGACGGCGTCGGCGTTCGATCGCCTGAAGGACTGCTGGGTGTTACAGCCCGGCACGCATGTCCCACGCCCTGACGATTCGACTGACACCGGCGCTCGACCGCTGGCTGAGTCGTTTGAGCGCGCAGACCGGCCTTCCGAAAGGGAAGTTGGTCAGGGACCAGCTGGAGCGAATGCGCGCGGCGACGACCAAACGCTCGTTCCTCTGGCTGGCGGGCAGCATCGAGGCCAGCCCGACGCTGTCTGGGCGCCGTGGGTTCGCGCGCAAGTAAGGGGCATCGCGGACACGGGGTTCGTTGTTGCGCTGCTCAACCGGAGAGCTCACCACCATCGCTGGGCCGTCTCCCTCGCGAAAGACAGTGCAGGAGCCGCTTCTGACCTGCGCGCCTGACGTCGTCCTGGCCTTGTTTCGTGAAGGGCTTCTCCGACTGTCGTTCGACGCCGGAAAGCACCTCCCTGCCTTGTCTGCCCTGGCGCGACGATATGCCGACCGCAGCCCAGACTTCGCCGACCTGTGCCTCATTCGCATGAGTGAGCTGTACCCCCAGCACGTGGTCGCGACCGTCGACGTCGCCGACTTCTCCGTCTACCGCCGGAACGGCCGCGAGGTGATTCCGCTCGTCACGCCCGACTGACGGCTTGGGTCCAGCGCGCCGCGGCGGCTTTGAGGCTAAAGGCGGCGCCCGTGCTCGTCCCCTTCGTCTGTCCCGTCTGCCGAGGTGCGCTGCGGGCGTCACCCCAGGCGCTGCGCTGTTCCCGGTGTGGGCCTTCGCCCGTCCTCGCCGGCGTGCCGGTGCTCGTGCCCGAGCCGGCCACCTACTGCGCGACCCACCGCGACGCGCTGCTGGCCGCGCTCGCGGAGGTCGACGCCGCCGACTCGAGCACCCGCAACACGTTGGACGCCTTCGCGCGCGCCGTGCCGTCGTCGGCGCCAGCCCTCTTCGGCGACGACTGGACCCCAGAGGAGCGCGAAGGCGCGCCGCCCCCTCCCTTCGTCGACGGGCCGGCGGCGGCCCTGGTGGAGCAGCTCGCGGCGCTGGAAGAGGAGTCTTCGCCGCGCCGCTGGCTGCTCGAGCGAGTGCCGCGCAGTGGACTCGTCGTCGAGGTCGGCTGCGGCGCGGGCCTGCTCACCGCGCAGCTCTGCGCACCCGAGCGGCAGGTGGTGGCGACGGACTTGTCGTTGCGCGCGGTGCTGCTCGCCACGCGCCGCGCGAAGGGGAGCGTCGGGGCTGTCGTCGACGCCCACGCGCTGCCCTTCAAGCAGGCAGCCGCCGTCGTCTGTGAGAACGTGGTCGACCTGCTCGAGCGACCGGCGGCGTTCTTCGAATCCGCCCGGCGCGTCACCAAGCGACTGCTCGTCAGCACCGTCGAGCCGTCGCTGGGCAGCGGCGCGGGGGACGTCGTCGTCGCGCTGGCCGAGGCCGCGGGCTTTCGGTTGGTGGACGCGGCCGACGGGCTGCCCTGGCTGCGGCGAAACTCCGCGCGCTTCGTCGAGCTGTACGGCGCCAGCGCCTACCAGTTCGAGTGAAGCCCCAGACCTGGCGGGTCGCCGCTCACTGCTCTACGAGGCCGGACCATGATGCTCGTCGTGCTGCTGGCCGCCACGCTCGCGCAGGCTCCCGCTGAGGCGCCGGTCGTGCTGGCCAACCCCACCGTCGACGCTCCGCCCTGCGGCGACGTGAAGCTGGCGGTGCAGTTCATCGACCGGCACCTGCTCAGCGTCGGCTTCGAAGTCGGCTTCGCCAGCAGCTGGGTGGCCCGCTCGGCCGAGCGAGGCTACCGCCCCGGAGAGCTGCGCGAGGGCCTGCGCCTGGTGCCGCACGCGTTCACCCTGGCAGACAGAGCTGACGGCGAGTTTCGGCTGGGCGTGGGCTTCACCGTGGCGGGGCTGGTCGCCCAGGGGCTCAGCCTGGTCGCGTCGGTGGTGCTGGTGCCGCTGGTCATCTCGTCGTCGACGACGGCGGCGGTGACCGCGGTGCTCATCACGGCCTTCGGAGGGCTGCTCGTCGGCGCGGCGCTCTCGCTCATCGGCTCCGTCTTCCTTCAAGCGGCGCAGCAGCATGGCCTCGAGGCCGTCTCGGAGTACAACCACGGGCTGACGCGGATGGTGCTCCAAGGCTGCGACGGTGCGGCGGCGCAGAGCGCTCCGTTGTTGCTGGTCCCGCTCCCATGAGCGGCAAGGTCTTCTTTCCGTACCACCCGCGCGGCTGGCGACTGCGGCTGGCCTTCGCCATGGCGTGCACGGTGGTGCTGCTCGCCTGGGCGGTCGCGGGCGTCGTCGCCAGCGGCTCGCTGCTGGAGGTGGTGCGCGCGGGGTTGAGCGCGGGGTTGCTGGCGGCGCTCTTCACCGTGTGGCTCAAGCTGAGGCCCCGTTCCGAATGGGGCGTGACGGTGGGGCCCTTGGCGGTGACGGTGTCCAAGCCGCTCGGCGGGCGGACCGACGTGCTGCTGGCGGATCTCGACGAGGCGCGGTGGCTGGACGCCGAGCACCGCGCGTACGCGCTCGTCGTGGCCGACGGGCCGCAGCAACGGCAGGTGCTGCTGGTCCGCAATCTCTTCGGGGGGCAGGCGGAGCTCGAGGCGGCGGTTCGGGCGCTGGAGCTGGCGCGGCTCGGTTCGCGGCCACCCGTCGAGCCTTGACGAGCCGCGGAGCAGGTCGCTGGCACAGTCGCCGGGTCGTTTTCAAGGTGTGTCTTCGGGGCTCAAACGCAGCGGCCGGAGCGCGCGCTTCCACCGTGGCGTCGCTGAGCCATAGTCGCTTTCCCAAAGCCCCGCCCCGGAGGTTCTCGTGACCGTCGTTCGCCCCAGCAAGCAGCCGTTCGTCGTCAATGATCCACACCCCGCGCCCAGCGCCGCCGACTCCGGCTCGTCCCGCAACGTCGTGGACGCCAAGGACGGCGTGGTGGCCTTCGACCCCCGCACCGGTGCGCTGACCGACGGCGACGCGGGCGGCGTGCGCGTCAAACGAAAGAACGTCGTGGTGCGCCAGCTGCCGGAGGGTCTGAGCAACATGCTCGCCGGCGCGGAAAGAGGCGCCGCGGTGACGCTCAAGGGCGCCGGCCAGACGGTGGCCAGCGGGCCGACCGACAACTCCGGTTTCCAGCCGACCACGCTCGCCGAGCTCGAGTCGACGGGCATGCTCCAGGGCGTCAACAAGCAGCGCGGCGGCCTGGTGACGTTCGAAGTCGAAGCTGCGGGAAAGACCGCGCACGCCCGCGTCATGGCGCTGCCGTCCAACTACGACGGGCCGCTCTTCATCTCCGACATCGACGACACGCTGCGCGACACGAGCAAGGTGTCGCTGGCCATGGGTGAGCGCCAGACGCCGCTGCCCGGCGCCGCGGAGCTGCTCGCCGGCGTCGCCGAGAAGGGCGTGCCCATCGTCTACTTGTCGGCCGCTCCGGCCCGCCTCGGCACCGCGAACGACGACTTCTTGACGCAGATGCCGGCCGGCGTGCTGCTCAGCCGCGAGTCGGTGGGCCTGTCGGCGTTGGATCCGCGCAACAAGGTGCAGGCGCAGCAGCAGGGGGAATTCAAGGGCCGCGTGCTGTCGATGCTCCGAACCATGTACCCGAACGCGAAGATCTTCGGCCTGGGCGACGACAAGTACGGCGACGCGCAGGCGTACATTCGCCACGGCGGCGTGGCCTACGTGCGCGACGTGCGCCCGGACGACAAGAACATGCCGGCGGACTTCAACGGCGTGAAGACCACCGCGTACGACGCCGCGTTCCGCGCGCGGGTACTGGGCGACTTGGACGGGGCCATTCGCACGTCGGCGTCCTTCGACGGTCGGCCGGAGCCAACCCAGGGCGTCAACGCCGCCGTCAACGCCAAGCTCGACGCGCTCACCGGTTCGAAGGTGGTCGAAGGCAACAAGCTCGAGCTGTTCGTCGACGGCGACCAGGCGCTGCCGGAAATCCTCAAGCAGATCGACTCGGCCACGAAGAGCATTCAGTACGAGACGTACAAGTTCGCGCCGGGCGACGCCGTGTCCGAGAAGGTCGCCGAGCGCCTCCTCGCCGCCAAGCAGCGCGGCGTGGACGTGAAGCTGCTCGTCGACGGCATCGGCAGCCGCGAGTGGATTACGTCCAACAAGACGCTCAACAAGCTGCGCAGCGGCGGCGTGGACGTCAAGGTGTTCAACCCCGTCAGCGCGGGCAACGCGCTCAACCTCACCAACCGCAATCACCGCAAGTCGATCGTCGTCGATCAGTCCGTCATGGACGGCGGGCTGGCGTTCGTGGGCGGCATGAACACTGGCGACCGCTACATGGGCGACAAGAGCGTCAAGGGTCGCTACCACGACGTCGTCATGAAGATGGAAGGGCCCGCGGTGGCGGAAGTGAACGCGAGCTTCTGGGACACCTGGCAGCTGGCGGGTGGCGACGTGCCCAGCTGGGCGTTCGAGAACCCCAACAAACCGGCGCTCGACAAGCGCAGCGGTGGGCAGCGCGTGCGCGTGATTGCCCACGAAGGCGCCGGGGACAACCGGATCATGCGGGCGTACACCACGCTCATCAACGACGCGAAGAGCCACATCAACGTCGAGAACGGCTTCCCCATGAGCGACGAGGTCGTCGGCGCGCTGGTGTCCGCGGCGCAGCGCGGGGTGAAGGTCCGCTACATCGTCGGCGCCGACTTCGGCATGCTCGGGCAGCTCGCCGCGAAGAACTACGGACGGCTGTTGGACGCGGGGGTGGAGATCTACGAGTACCCGACCGCCGTGCACACCAAGAGCATGTCCATCGACGGGCGCGTGGCGACGATTGGCTCGGCGAACATGGACAACATGGCGCTGCTGCAGAACCGGGAAATCGTCGCCGTCATGGACGACCCCACCTGGGTGAAGGACTACGAAGCGCGCTTCTTCGACCAGGACCGCAAGGGTTCGGCCTGGGCTGGCGAGACGCGACGCATCACCAACAAGCCGGGCCTCATCAGCCGCCTGAAGACGAAGGTGCTCGACTGGGTGGTGCCGGATCGCTTCGAGTAGTCCTCCCGTGACGACGCCTCGCGCCACCACCCCGCCACCGGAGCTGGAGCGCGCGGTCGTCGACCGGACCAACGCGTTCCTCTTCAAGGGGGCGGCGTTCAGCCACGTGGCGTCCGTCGCCGTAGGCACGTTGCTCTTGCTGGGCAACGAGCGGGCCCGCACGTCGGCCGTGGGCCTGGCTTGGCTGGCGGGCTTGGTGGTCCTCTACGCCGTGCGCATCGCCTTGGCGCGGCGCTTCCTGCGGCAACCGACGCCGGACCGTGAGCTGTTGGGCTCGGTCTGGCGGCGCCGCGCGGTGCTGGGTGCGCTCGCTGGAGGGCTGTGGTGGGCGCCCGGCATCGTGCTGCTCTGGTCGGCGGCGCTGGGCCCCGAGCGAATGTTGCTGGTGGTCATCATCGCCGGGTTTCTGCTGGGCGCGGTGTCGTCGCTGGCCGCAGTGCCCGCGGCGTTTCTGTCCTTCGCCGTGCCGCAGTGGGCGGCCATCGTCGGCTGTTTGTTCTCGAGCGCGGAAGGGCTGGGGCAGCTCATCACGTCGGCCGCGTCGTTGTTGCTGCTGCCCATGCTCCACCGCGCGACCCAGAACATGCACGGGGAGCTCGACCGCTCACTTCGGTTGGACCTGGAGCAGGCGGTGCTGCTCAAGCAGCTCGAGGTCGCCAAGGACGCCGCGGTGACCGCCGCCGGGGCGCGCAGCGAGTTCGTCGCCGTCATGAGCCACGAGCTGCGAACTCCACTCAACGGCGTCGTGGGCATGACGAGCTTGCTGCTCGACACGAAGCTCGACGCCACCCAGCGGGAATACGCCGTCGCCGCGCGGGACTCCGCGCAGATGCTGCTGGCCCTGCTCAACGGGGTGCTCGACCACAGCCGCATCGACGCCGGAAAGCTGGAGCTCGAGCGGGTCGACTTCGAGCTGCGCGAGGAACTCGAGCGCGTGCGCTCCCTCTTCGCCCTCAAGGCGCGGGAACGAGGCCTGGCCTTCGAAGTCACCGTCGCGCCCGACGTCCCCGCCTGGGTGCGCGGCGACTGGTTTCGACTCCGGCAGGTGCTGGTGAACCTGCTGGGCAACGCGCTGAAGTTCACCGAAGTGGGCGCGGTCAGCTGCGCGGTGCGCTCGGAGGCCGAGGCCGGCGGAGGTCTGCGCCTGTCGTTCGAGGTGAAGGACACCGGCGTCGGCATCGCGGCGGAGCACGTGGGGCAGCTCTTTCAGCCTTTTCGCCAGGCCGACGCGTCGACGACGCGGCGCTTCGGCGGCACCGGCCTGGGTCTGTGGATTTCGCGGCGGCTGGTGGAGCTGATGCAGGGGAGGCTGTCCGTCACGAGTCAGCTGGGCCGTGGATCCACCTTCAGCTTCTTCGTGGTCCTCGAAGAGGGCCGCGCGCCCGTCGTCGAAACGCGGAGCACGCCGGTGCCTGCGGCGGGGCCGGCCCGGGTGCTGGTCTGCGACGACAACGAGACCAACCTGCGGGTGGCGCAGCGGCTGCTCGAGAAGGCCGGGCACCACGCCACGCCGGCGCGCACCGGTGAGGAAGCGCTCGAGCTGCTCCAGCAGCGCGCCTTCGACGTGGTGCTCATGGACCTGCAGATGCCGACCATGGACGGCTTCGCGGCGCTGCAGCGCAGCCGCGAGCTGCTTCCCGCCGTCCGCACGCCCTTCGTCGCGGTGACCGCCAGCGCGACGCAGTCCGACAAGGACGCCTGTCTGGCCGCGGGCTTCGCGGACTTCCTCACCAAGCCCGTCGTGCCCGAAGAGCTGGTGCGCGCGGTGGAGCGGCTGACGCGGGGCGCGGCTTGAGCTCGGCCTCGAAGCGCGGCTGGGTGCGCTGCACCCGCACCGGTGCTCGCTGACTCACCCCGACCGCCGGTGGTGAGGGCTCGAGGGACGGTAGCCCGACAGGGCGGGGTCCGCTGCCTGTCTGGCTGCGCTTTCGCCGCGTTCCACGAGCGCACGCGAGGCTGCCGCGGGCGTGGGGCAGGCTCGGGCGTGGACCTCGAAGGAGGAAGCAGCGGGGTGGATCGGCTCGTGCACGACTGCTCGCGTACTCATGACTCCGACCGCTTCTTCGGTGATGTCCCGGCGCGTGGCCGTCGTCGCCCCGGACGCGACGTGTGCCCAGGCGTATGGCCTCCTGCGAAAGCAGGGCGGGCGCTGTCTGGTTGTGGTGGCCTCGTCGGGCGACGGGGGCGTCGTCGGGCTGGTGACGGAGCGGGCGCTGGTGGCCGCGTCGACGGACGCGCAGGTACGGCGGGTGTTTCCGCCGCAGCTCACGGTGCGCGACGTGATGACGAGCGCGCCGTGGTGTGTGTCGCCCAGCGCCAGCTTGGAGGAGCTGTGCGACGACTTTCTCGCCAACCACCTCGAGGCGGCCCCGGTGGTGGCGGACGACGGTGAGCTCGTGGGGTTGGTGACGACGGTGGACTTGCTCCGCACGCTGCAGGAACGGCTGCCGGTGCCAGGCCGCGAGCGGGCGGCCTGACGGCGCTCGTGCGCGCGTCCGTGGCGCCCCGTGAAGCCCGCGAGCGCCGCCGGCACGTGCGACGCTGACTGACCTTCGCGTCAGGAGCTCCTCACCGAGATCGAGACGGCGGAGCGCGGGTGCCCCGGGACCTCACGGACACGGAGCGGGCGCGCTCGCTCCTGCGGTGAGCCCCGCGTTGAAGGCGAGCTGCCAGTCGTACTGGGGCTGCGGCGCGGGCCGCGTGCACATGCGCTTGACGGCCTCGCCGAACGTCAGGCGCACGTCGAAGGCTCCGTTGGGGAACAGCAGCATGCCGTTGGCATCGCGCGCGGCGGCGTAGCCGAAGTTGACGAGGTGGCCGACGCCCGGCGCCAGCCAGAAGGAGTTCACGTCGTCCTGGGCTGTCGCTGCGACGGTGTACGGACAGGCGCCCGCGACTGCCCCGCTCCACGCGCGTTGATCCACCCGCACCACCGCGACGTCGTTGTACGTGACGCCGGCCACCACGACGCCGTTGCGCAGCTCGTGCAGCGCGAACGAGTTGTCCGAGCGCGCTTCGAACGAACCGACTTGGACCAGCGCCGCGCCGAAGCGCTCGGCGCCTCCCGACCTCGATGACACCCGACGCCGCGCCAGCGCTTTGGCGCGGCGCGCGTTGACCGCAACAGTGCCGAGCACCGAGCTGACCCACCGGGCGCCCGCGCACCCAGCCACGCGCGGCTGATCCATGCGGAAGGTCAAGTGGTCGACTGGAGCCCGGCCTTTGCACAACGGCCGTCCATGCGACTCCGACACCTGCTGCTCACCACCACCCTCGGCGCTGCGGCGAGCGCCGCCGAGCTCGCAGTCGAAGCCTCGCCCCCCGCCCCGGCCAAGGAGGTCAGCTTCAAGGCCATGCCTTGTCGCCCCACCATCGCCTGCAACGCCGAGTTCCTCGGGAAAGACGTCTTCGAGGTGGAGACGGGCTACAGCGTGCGCTCCAACGGCGACACGACCGGGACGGGCCAGAGCGCGCAGCTGCTGCTCAAGTACTCCATGACCGACAGGGTCCAGCTCCAGCTGGGCACCAACGGCGTCTTCACGTGGGTGGCGGGCGCGCCGGTCCAGTTCATGGACGGCGTCATTCCCGGCATCAAGGCGTGGCTCGCCGAGCAGGGGACGGTGCTGCCGTCCGTCGCGTTCTCGCTCCACGCGACGGTGCCCACCGCCTCGAGCGCCGCCGCGCTCCAGAAGACCATCGACGCGGCAGGCTGGCTGTACCTGTCCAAGGACGTGGGCCGGCTGCACGCGGACCTCAACTTCGCCCTCAACGTCTTCGACCTGGTGAACGCGCCGGCGCCGCAGGGGCTCGTGGCGCTCGCGCTGTCCTACGACCTCGGCCGCGGGTGGGGCGTGATGACCGAGTGGTACACCAACACCAACGGCACCGCGGCCGTCGCGGCCGACGGCGGGTGGCTCAACGCGGTGAGCTTCAGCCCCATCGAGGAGATCGTCTTCGACCTGGGCGGCGACCTCGGCTTCTTCCACCAGACGCGGGTCTTCACGCTCTTCGCGGGCGTCACCTTCGTTCCGCACTCGGCGCGGCCTTCGGCTGCAGTGGTGGCGCAGCGATGAAGCCGGCAGGGAGGGGGCCGTGGCGGCTGAGCGTTCGGCAGAGCTTCGGCGCGGTGGCTGCGCTGGGCTTGGCGGCGACGGTGGTGCTGGGCGTGCTCGCGCGGCAGGCGCTCGAGCGCGAAGGTGAGGCGCTGGCGGAGGTGCACCGGGCGGCGCAGGCCCTACGGCAGCACCTCGAAGCGGACATGATGCACGACGCCTTGCGGTCGGACGTGCTGGCGGCGCTGCTCGCGAAGACGCCGGAGGACTCGGCCCGCGTGCGTGAGCAGCTCGTCGAGCACGCAGCCAACTTCCGCGAGGCGATCGCCACCAACGGCAAGGCGCAGCTCCCCACGGCCCTCGCCAGCGCGCTGGGTGAGGTCGTGCCCGCGCTCGAGGCGTACATCGCCCTCGCGGAGGTGCTGGTGGCGCAGGCGGCCACCGACCCCAAGCAGGCCTCCGCGCGCCTGGCCACCTTCGACGACGCCTTCACCACCCTCGAGGGGCGCATGGAGCACGTGAGCGACGGGCTCGAGGCCTACGCCACTGCCGTCGGGCAGGCCGCCGAGCGCAGCCGGTTCGACCAAGAGCGCGAGCTGCTGCTGGCGACGCTCGGCGCCGCGGCGCTGCTCACCCTGTTGGCGTGGCTCCTCACGCGCAGCGTGGTGCGGCCGCTGACGCAGCTCACCCACGCCGCCGAAGCGCTGTCCTGCGGCACCGTCGCCGACGAGGTCTCCTTCCGCGCGTCGAACGAGCTGGGCGCCCTCGCCGACTCCTTCCGCGCCTCGCAGGCGTACCTCGCGGCCGTCGTGGACGGTGTGGAGGCCTTCAGCCGCGGCGACTTCTCACGGGTGCCCGCGCCCCGGGGCCAGGCCGACGCGCTGGCGCACAGCCTGTCGAGTGCCGTGGCCGCCTTCAGGCACGTCGTCGCGCAGAACGGGCGTGTCATCACTGCGGTCCGCGCGGGCGATTTGTCCGCGCGCGGCGACGAGGGCACGCTCCAGGGTGAGTTCCAGCGCCTGGTGCAGAGCGCCAACGCCATGGTGGCCGCGGTGGCCACGCCCCTTTCGAGCGCGACGCAGGCGCTCGAGCGCGCCGCCACGGGGGACCTCACGGCGCGCATGGAAGGCGAGACGTCCGGCCAGTTCGCCCGCATGCAGCAGACGCTCAACGGCGCGCTGAGCGCCATCTCCCAGAGTCTGCGTGAGGTGCGCGAGGCGGGCGGCCAGGTCCGCTCGGCCGCGAAGGAGATTCAGGCCACCAGCCACTCGGTGGCGGACGGGGCGACGCGGCAGGCGGCGCTCATCGAGGC
>JALHOS010000232.1 GCA_022842905.1 Myxococcaceae bacterium
GACGACGTGGCGCAGCGGACGCTGGTGCGGGTGTGCAGCCAGCTGTCGGACTACCAGCACGACAAAGACGCGCTCGCGTGGGCGCTGGAGGTGGCCAAGTGGGAATGCCGCACCGAGCGCACGCGCGCGCGCCGGACCAGGGGCGCGAGCCTCGAGTCGGCGCAGGGTGTGGCGGCGCCGGGCTTGGCCGCGGACGAAGCGCTGTCCGAGCAGCAGCTCTCGCTGGGGCTTCGGCAGGCGGTCGCGGAGCTGTCCCCGGCAGACCAACAGGAGCTCGAGCGGGTGCTGTCCGAAGCGCCGTCGGGAGACCCGGCGGGCCGCAAGCGCCGGCAGCGCGCGCTCGAGCGGCTGCGGTCCGTGTGGAGGAGCCTCCATGGCGATGAGTGACGTCGTGGCCAAGGCCGAGCGGGCGTACGAGCGGGCGCGCGTGGGGCGGGCGCTGCTGGTGGCGGGGCCCAGCGCGCTGTTGCCCGCCGCGTCGCTGTGGCTGGGCACGTCGGTGGCGTCGGCGCTGACGCTCGGCGTGGCGCTTGGGGCGGCGCTCTTCTTCATGGTGTGGCGTGGGCAGGGCCTGTCCTTCGCGGCGCTCACCGGCGGCAAGGCGGGGCTCGTGCCGCTGGTGCTGGCGCACGCGTCGAAGTCCTTTGGACACGTCTGCACGCCGACGGGCTGCACCACGCTGTGCGTCCCCGCGTGCGCGCTGGGCGGCGTCGTGGCTGGCGCGCTGGTGGAAAGGTGGGCGCGCGCGTCGACGCGGCCGTGGCTGACGCGCGGGGCCGGCGCAGGCGTGGCGGTACTCGTCGGCGCGCTCGGGTGCAGCTGTGTCGGCTTGGGCGGCGTGGCCGCGCTCCTGGTGGGCGTCCTGGGCTCACTGGCGGCCGGACGGTTGGTGCCTCGCTGGGCTTGAGGGCGGTGGCAGACTGTCGCCGCGCATGAACCCCTACCTCACTCGCGCCGCCGACTGGCTCCGTGCCGCCGACGGGCTGCTCATCACCGCTGGGGCGGGCATGGGCATCGACTCGGGGTTGCCCGACTTCCGGGGGCCCGGTGGCTTCTGGGCCGTGTACCCCGCGCTCGGCCGCGCGCGCCTGGACTTCACCAGCATCGCCAACCCGGCGGCGTTCCGTCGCGACGTGGGCCTCGCCTGGGGCTTCTACGGACACCGGCTGGCGCTGTACCGCCGCACCGTGCCGCACGCAGGCTTCGCGCTGCTCCGAGCGCTCGCCCCCGAGCCGCAGGGCGCCTTCGTCTTCACCAGCAACGTCGACGGCCAGTTTCAGAAGGCGGGCTTCGCCGAAGAGCGGGTGTGTGAGGTGCACGGGAGCCTGCATGTCTTGCAGTGCCTGCGGCCGTGCAGCCAGGCGCTCTGGCCGGCGGACGCGTTCCTGCCCGAGGTCGATGAAGCGGAGTGTCGCCTCACCAACGCTCCGCCGAGCTGTCCGCGCTGCGGAGGGCTGGCCCGCCCCAACGTGCTCATGTTCGGCGACGGGGGCTGGGTCGAGACGCGGTCGGCCGCGCAGCACGAGCGGCTGGAGTCCTGGCTTCAGGGCGTCGAGCGGCTGGTGTGCGTGGAGATCGGCGCGGGCACGGCGATTCCCACCGTGCGGCTGTTCGGTGAGCACTGCCGGGCTCCGCTCATCCGCATCAACCCAAGCGAGCCTGACGTGCCCTCGGGCGACGCCGTGTCGCTCCCGCTGGGTGGGCGAGCGGGGCTCGAGGCGCTCGCGGACGCGGTGGGTCGGCGCTGAGGCCGTCAGTGCGGAGCGGTGCGCGGGGCGACTGAAGCGTCGTCCAGCGCCGAGGCGTGGGCCAGCGGAGCGCCAGGCGTGGAGGACCTGCGGTGCGTGGTGCGCCGTCGCCTCGACTTCAGCGGCCGGCACTTCGCGGGAGCGGGCGCGGTCGCTGGCGTGGGCGCGATGAACGAAGAGCGGACGGCGGCTCACACGCTCCTCAGGCATGCGCACCGACACCGCCTCATCGCTGTCGGTGAAGCGCCCGCCAGCTGTCCCCCAGCGCGCGCGCGGCGACGGCGACGTCGTCCTCCGTCGTCGAGTGGCCAAGCGACAGGCGCACCGTGCCCAACGCCGCGTCGGGAGGAACGCCCATGGCCAGAATCACCGCCGATGGCGTCTCGTGCTCCGCGTGGCAGGCCGAGCCGGTGCTCGCCGCGACCAGCGGGGTGTGCGCCAAGAGCGCCGAGCCGCTCACGGAAGGGAAGCGCACGCTGAGCGTGTTGGGCAGTCGCTCGGCGCCCTCGCCATGAATGACGAGCCCTGGCACTTGCGCCCGAAGCGCTCCTTCCAGCGCGTCGCGCAGCGCGGCCAGCCGAGCCGCCGCCTCGTCCAACGACTGCGTCACGACGTCGCACGCCTCGCCCAAGCCGACGGCGAGCGCGACCGCTTCGGTGCCCGGCCGCAGCCCGCGCTCCTGGCCGGCGCCGCGGGTGAACGGCTCGAGCGCGACGCCGCGGCGCACGTACAGCGCGCCGATGCCCTTGGGTGCATACAGCTTGTGCCCGGCGAGGCTGCACAGGTCCGCGCCCAGCGCCGCCACGTCCACCCGCACCTTTCCCAACGACTGCGCGGCGTCCACGTGCACGAGGGCGCCCACGCCGTGGGCCAGCGCGGCGAGCTGCGAGACGGGCTGGAGCACTCCGGTCTCGTTGTTGGCGTGCATGACGGTCAGCAGGGCCGTGTCCGGTGGGAGGGACTCGGGCGGCCGCGCGCGGCCCAGGCTGTCGACCGGCAGCCGCAACAGCGTCACGTCGGCCCGGGCCGTGAGGGGGCTGAGCGTGGCGGGGTGCTCGACCTCGGTGGCGACGACGGTGCGCCGCGAGGTGTGGGCCAGCGCGCCGAGCAGCGCCAGGTTCGTCGCCTCCGTGCCGCCGCTGGTGAAGGTCACCTCGTCTGGCTCCGCGCCGAGGGCCCGCGCCACCTGTCCCCGGGCTTTCTCGAGGCCGGCCTTGGCTGCGCGGCCGAAGGGGTGGCCCGACGACGGGTTGCCGAAGTGCGTCGTCAGGTACGGCAGCATGGCGTCGAGCACCCGGGGCAGCACCGGCGTGGTGGCGTTGAAGTCGAGGTAGCGGGGCGTCATGGCGCTCGACGGTCTAGCCCGTGCGCGCCCCGGCGGGGGTGTGCTACTGGCGCGAGCCTCATGCGCTCCTCGTCCGTGCTGGCGCTGTGGCTGCTCTGCGCCTGCCCTCAGCAGAAGAAGCCGGACCATGACCCCAGCGTGGTGGCGGTGGTCAACGGCCAGGGGCTCGCGAAGGCCGACTTCGAGCGGGAGCTGGGCCGCGAAGCCCGCGCCATGGAAGGGGGCACGCGCACGCCTGAGCAGCTCGAGCCGTTCAAGCGCGCGCTGCTCGACACGCTCGTCGAGCGCGCCGTGCTGCTCCAGGCGGCCAAGGAGCTGGCGGTGAGCGCGCCCCAGGACGAGGTGGACCGGCGCCTGCTCGCGCTCGCCAGCGAGTACCCCACCGGCGGCTTCGAAGACGCGCTGGCCCACGGGCGCACCACCAAGCAGGAGCTCGAGCGCCGCACGAGGGACGCCGTCGTCATCGAGAAGCTCATTCAGGCGCAGGTGTTCGATCGCATCGCGCTGACCGAGGCGGAGCTGCGCGCGGCCTACGAAGCGCAAGGCGACGCGTTCGCCGAGCCGGAGCAGGTGCACGCCGCGCAGATCGTCGTCAAAGGCCTCGACGAGGCCAAGCGCCTGCAGCAGCAGCTCTGGGCGGGGAAGAAGTTCCAGGACCTCGCGCGGCGCTACTCACTGTCGCCCGAAGCGAAGGTCGGGGGGGACTTGGGCTTCTTCGCCAAAGGGCAGATGCCGCCCGCCTTCGACGAGGTGTTCCGGCTCTCGGTGGGGCAGGTCAGCGAGGTCATCTCCACCGACTACGGCTTTCACCTGTTCAAGGTGCTCGAGAAGCGGCCGGCGCGGAAGCGCGAGCTCAACGAGGTGCGCGCGGTGCTCGAGCAGCGGCTCTTGTCGGAACGAAAGGCCCAGGCGCAGCGGGCGTACGTGGACGGGCTGCGCGCGAAGGCCACGGTGGTGGTGAACGACGCGGCGCTGGCGACGGTGGTGCTCAGCGCGCCGGCGCCGGTGGAGCCTGACGAGCCGTCGCCGTAGCGAGGGCGCCGATCGGCTTGGCGACCGAACGGCCCGAGGCGCGACGGGTGAGGCTCCGTGCGCAGCCCGCGCGAGGCGCAACGGGGGGCGACACCAGGTCGCGACGTTCGCGACAGGAGCTCACCTGCGCGGCGCTCGAGCGACGCATCCGACAGCGTGCTCCCCCCGTTGGGCTCACGGCGAAGCGGCACTCCCTGCGCGTGACGTGGTGCTGGCGCAGGCCCTGCGCGCTTACGCCTTGTCCGGCCACTTGTGGCCCATGAGGCCCAGCGTCAGCGTCTCCGTCGGCACGCGCAGGGAGCGGCTGAGGCCTTCGAGCAGCTCCTTGTGTCGCTCGTACTGGTTGAGCAGGAACTTCACCGTCTTGCCGTTCTTCAGCTGGAACACCGCGTTGACGCCTTCGCCCTGGTTGTCCAGCCGCATGTTGGCCAGCACGCCGCCCACCCCGCGGCCGTGGAAGGGCACGCGCAGCACGCCGAAGCGCGCGACGTCGTCGAACTTCACCGTGTCGGTGATGATGCCTTGGGCCTCGACACCGTCGGCGCTGAGGACGACCTTCGCGCGGCCCACCCGGAAGAAGACCCAGAGGGCGAAGGGGAAGGTGACGCAGAGCAGCGTGAGGAGCGCGCCGACGACGTAGAGCGACGTGCGCGCACCCTTGTGCATTCGAAACTCGGTGGTGTTCATGGACCCCTCTTCCAGCGATGGACGTGCGGGGTCGCTTCCTAGAACGACAGCGGGGCGGGTGTCAGGCCGCTCGCGAAGTAGATGCGTTCGAAGCGGCGCTTGAGCACCTTGGACTCGAAGTTCTCCATGACGGTGCTGCCCTGCAGCGCCACTTTGTCGCCGACCTTCGCTTGGGTCGTCTGCACCGCCGCCCACACGACGCCGCCGCGCGTGGCCAGGCGCAGGTACGTGTAGCTGGGCACCTGCAACACCTCTTCGATGGTGCCGACGACGGCTCCGGTCTTCAGGTCGGCGCTGGGCGCCGCGGGCTTCTCGGTGGGCAACGTCGGGTGCCCGGGCGGCAACGTCGGCTGAGGTCCCGGGCTGGGGTGCCCTTGAGGCAGCGGCTTGGCTTCGGCCGTCGCGCCCACGCCTCCGCTCAGCGTCCCGAAGAAGATGCGCGGGAAGGTGCGCTTGAGCGTCTTCGATTCGAAGGCCTGCATGAGCGCCTGGCTCTGCACCGAGACGCGCTGGCCCACCTTGATGGCTGGTGCCGACGGGACGGCGGCCCACGCCGAGCCGGTGCCCGTCTTCACCTTGAGGTACGTGTAGCCCGCCGCGTCGAGCCGCTCTTCGACGGCGCCGGACAGCAGGCCGTCCTCGAGCTCCGGCGGTGGCGTCGGCTGTGCGAAGGCGAGGCTCGAGGTCAGCGCGGTGAGGAGCAGGAAGCGTCGGTCGGTCGTCATGTCGCCGCATCAAGCACGCCGGGTGCCGCTGCGCCAGCGCCCGGGGCTCGAGGTGGTCCACGCCCTGACCGTCAGCGGAGCGCGTGCCGTCGTTCACCTTGACGCTGCGCTCTCCCGAGTTGGATCCGCGCCTGGCTTCTTGGTAGGCCCTTGCCCCAGCCGTGCGCCGCTCCTTCCTCTTCGTCCTCCCCGTGGTGCTGCTGGGCCTGTCCGCTCGCGCGGAGTTGGTCGACCGCGTCGCCGCCGTCGTCAACGCCGACATCGTCGCGCTGTCCGAAGTCGAAGCCCGCGCGGCGCCGGAGCTGGCCAAGCTCAAGGACCTGGAAGCGGCCAAGCGCGCCGAGCAGCGCCAGCTCCTCCTCAAGCGCTCGTTGGACCTCATCATCGGCGAGAAGCTGATCGAAGCGCAGGCGCGGGAGCTCAACTTCGAAGCGACGGACACCGACATCGACGCGGCGGTCGAAGACGTGAAGAAGCAGAACGGCATCGACGGCGCGCAGTTCGAACAGCTGCTCGGCCAAGAGGGCTACACGATGGCCTCGTACCGCGCGTTCATGAAGAAGCACCTGACGCGCATGAAGATCGTCAACTTGAAGGTCCGCGGGAAGGTGAAGATCGCCGACGAGGACCTGAAGGCCGAGTACGCCAAGCTGGTGCGCGAAGAGACGCAGGACTTCGAGGTCCACGCGCGGCACCTGCTCGTGCAGCTGCCGGCCAAGCCCACCGACGAGCAGGTCGAAGCGGCGCGGGTCAAGGCCGACGCGCTCATGCAAGAAGCCAAGAAGCCGGGCGTCGACTTCGCCGAGCTGGCGAAGGCCAAGAGCGAAGGCCCGTCGGCGTCGGACGGCGGGGACCTGGGCTTCTTCCGCCGCGGGACCATGGTCGCCGAGTTCGAACGCGCGGCCTTCAAACTGGAGAACGGCGGCGTGTCGGAGCCGGTGCGCACCAAGTTCGGCTGGCACGTCATCAAGGTCGAGGAGCGGCGCAGCACGCCGCCCAAGCCCTTCGAAGAGCTCAAGGACGCGATTCGAGAGCGACTCCTTCGGGGCCAGCTCGAGAAGTACACCGAGCAGTATGTCGACGAGCTGCGTCAAGGCGCGGCGGTGGTGGTGAAGATCTGAAACTCCCCGCGCGTTGGGGACATGCTCGACGAAAGTGTGGCGGCACGACGACGACGTGAGCAGTACGAAGGGCTCTGAACAGTCCCTTTTTCGCAGTTCAACCAACGACGAGGAGTGACGGCATGAAGAAGTGGATTCTGGCAGCGGTGGTGGCGGTGACGGTCCCGACGGCGGCGCTGGCGTGTGAGGGCATGGAGAGCCACCACGCGTCGCTCGAGCCCAAGAAGGTGACCGTGACGGAAGTCGCTTCGCTCACCAAGACGAAGAAGGTGACCCCCGTCGACGCCAACGGGCAGAAGACGCGCTCCGAGAAGGGCGTCATCCCCGGCGCGCTGCTGCTGACGTCGTCCGGCAGCTACGAGCTCAAGGAACTGCCCGCGGACAAGGCCAGCAAGCTCGTCTTCTACTGCGCCAACGAGAAGTGCAACGCGTCGACCCAGGCCGCCAAGAAGGCGCTCGAGGCCGGCTACACCGACGTCGCGGTCATGCCCCAGGGCATCTCCGGCTGGAAGGAAGCCGGGCAGCCGACGGCCAAGCCGAACAGCTGAACGCCGCTCGAAGCTCCGGAAGTTCGCTTCACCGCCGCGGCCCTCCGCACCTGCGCGTTTCGCTCAGGAGGAGGGCCGTGGTGTTTTCGCGGTAAGACGCTGGGCCCATGGCGAAGACTTCGTCGGAAGCCGAAGCGGCGGCGCTCTACAAGGACGCGCTGCTGCTCCTCAAACAAGGGCAGCGGCCGTTGGCCTTGCCGCTCTTCGAGCGCGTGTTGCTGCACCGGCCCCAGGACCTGACGCTGCGGCAGACGGTGGCGGACTTGAACGCGCAGCTGGGCATGCGCGGCAAGGCCGTCGCTCACTACGCGCGCGCCGTCGAGGACTTCGCGCTGCTCGGCAAGTCCATGCAGGCCGTCGCGCTGTGCCGGCGCATTCTCGAGTTGGACCCGCAGCACGCGGAGACCCAGCGCCGCTTGGCCGAGCTCTACGCGAAGGGCCAGCCGCCGCAGGACGCCGCGGACCTGTGGGAAGAGCCGACGCTCCCCGCATTCCAGCCGGCGCCGCCGCTGCTCGACCTGCAGCAGTTTCGCACCACGCCGCCTCCGCCCCCGCCCGATGCCGTCGAGTCCTGGAGCGCCATGGGCGGTGAAGAGCCGACCGTCGTGCCGCAGCTGCCCAGCGCGCCGCTGCCGCGCATTCCGCTCTTCTCGTCGCTCAGCCCGCGGGAGTTCGTCGCGGTGCTCGAAGGGGCGGTCGAGGCGAAGGCCTTCGAGCCGGGCGAGACGATTCTCAAGGAAGGGGACGCCGACGACGCCATGTTCGCCGTCGTCCAGGGCGCGGTGTCGGTGGAGCGGGAGCTGCACGGCCAGCTGGTGCGCTTGGACCGGCTGCGCGAAGGCGACGTGTTCGGCGAAGTGGCGCTGCTCGCCAAGGTGAAGCGCACGGCGACGGTGCGCGCCGAAGAGCCGACCGTGGCGCTGCGCTTCGAACGCGCGGCCATGCTGCAGGTGCTCTCGCACTCTCCGCAGGTGGCCAAGACCGTGGACGACTTCTGCCGCGCGCGGCTGCTGGCCAACTACCTGCGGGCCAGCCCGTTGTTCGGCGGGCTGTCGGTGGTGGAGCGCACCGAGCTGCGCCACCAGTTCGAACCGGTGACGGCGACGGCGGGCCAGGTGCTGGTGGAGGCGGGGCTGCCGCAGGACGCGGTGTTCCTCATCGTCCGCGGGCGCTGCAGCGTGCAGGGCGTGCACTTCGAGCAGTACCCCGACATGGTGGAAGGCGACTCCTTCGGGGAAATTTCGGTGATGCGGCAGATTCCGGCCACCGCGACGGTGACGGCGCTGGCCGACTGCCTGCTGCTGCGCTTGCCCCGCGCGGGGGCGCTGACGTCGGCGCTCCAGCACCCGGCCGTCAAGCCGCTGGTGGACCGCGTCATCGCCGAGCGGCTGTCGAGGACGGACGAGCTGCTGGGGTGGCGCGGCGGGCGCTGAACGCCCTTCGCGACCGTCGCGCGCTCAGCTCGTCCGCACCCGCCGCGCCGCGGGCCCGAGCTGCGAGCTCGTCACGAACTCCCACAGCACACAGGTCCACGAGCCGTGGCCCGTCTCCTCCGCGTACGCCCCCTGCGTCAGCCGGCGGTACTCCGGCAGCCGCCACCCGGGAATGCTCATGAAGTCGTGGTGCTCGGCGTGAAAGCCGACGTTGAACGTCACCCAGTTGAGCGGCCCGTCGTACGAGAACGTCTCCTGCGTGCGGCCGGCGAAGAGGTAGTGCTCGTGGAGGAAGTGCGCGGCGACGGGGTGCGGCCCGTGTCCGAAGTACGTCGACAGCGCCAGGTACAGCACCGCGCTGGGCCCCAGCCACCACCACAGGCCAGCCGTGACGGCCCCGACGAAGACGACGTTGGCCACCTCCGCCCGTGAGGGGCGCTGCGCATAGACGGCGCCGCGCACGAAGTAGACGAGCGGGTAGAGCAGCAGCCACACCGCCTTCGCCCAGCGCCGCGTGCCGATGAGGTCGAGCTCCGCGGGCAGCGGCAGGTCCGAGTCCTTCCCCGCGACACCCAGGTGCGCGTGGTGTGAGAGGTGGTAGCGGTGAAACGTCGCGGCGATGGGCAGGACCATGGGCGCGTTGGCCAGCCAGGCCACGGCGACGTTCGCCCAGCGCGTGCGCGCCGCCAGGTTGTGCGACGTCTCGTGAATCGTCTGGCCCAGCCAGTGACTCAACAGCGCGCCGACGCCGTAGGCCACCAGCGCGACGAGCCACACCGGCTGGCTCGCGACTCGGGCGGCGACCCACACCTGCGCGGCCACCACCGCGATCGTCACGGCGATGGTGCGGCGGTCGTAGCCGAAGAGGCTCCGCACGGCCGGGTGTCGCTGCAGAATGGCGCGGCGCCGCGCGTCGTGCACGGCCGGCTCGTCCGTCACCGTGAAGCGCGGGTCCACCAGGCCGTGGCTGTCGGCGTGCAAGCCCGCCCAGAGCGCGGCGGCCTTCCAGGGCAGCGCGCGCACGCCTTCGCCAAGCAGCCCCTCGTGCTGCAGGTGCCGCAGCGACAGCCGCTCGTGCTCGGCCTTGGCGTCCAGCATCGCGCGGCGCACGTCGCGCAAGGCCGCCTCACGCGCGGCGGGCTCGTCGGTGAAGCGCTGGCCCAAGGCCTCACACAGCTTCACGTGGCCGGCTTCCTCCGTCGTCATGCGCTCGAAGGTGTCGGCGGCCGCGTCGTCGACGCCGCGCAGCGCCGTGGCGAGGAGGGGAAACTGGTGCACCGCGCGCTCTTCGATGACCTGGAGCAGCGCGAAGGCGCGCATGAGCGCCGCGCGGGACGTCAAGGGCTCATCAGCCCAGGGCAGCCGGCGCTTGACGAGCGTGAGGATGTTGAGCGCGCTGGGGAGGCTCGGCCGCGGGGCGCCGGTCCGTGCGAGCAGCGCCTCGAGCTGCCGGGCGTGGCGCTCTTCGTCGGCCGCGTGGCGGGTCAGCGCACGCTGAAGCTCGGGCTGGCCTTGGGTGGCCTCGAGGAGCCGAGGGAAGAGCGCCGCTTCCGCGCTCCCCTCGGCGTCGGCGATCTGCGCGAGCAGGTGCGCCCGGCCGGAAGGGGTTTGAACGAGCTGCCGGGTGAAGGTGACGTTGAGCCAGTCGGTGGGGTTCATGGCGCGAAGAAGTACCCAGTCGCGCGGCGGCCGAGAATTCGCGTTGGCTTCAGGTGCAGGCGGCCGCACAACCGCTTGAAGCGCCGCGGGAATTGGCGGAAGGCGCGCCCAACGTCGAAGTCGCACTCAGCTTCGTGGCCCGGCTGCGCTCAGAAATATGTCGGCGTCGAGTACCCGTACACGCAGCTCGCCTGGCGATTCCACGTCGCGGTGCTCACGACGTTGGCGCCTTGGAAGTACATGTTCGGGATTCCAGCCGGCGGCCAGGACGTGACGTAGCCAGTGGAGCTGCTCGAGAGGAGGTCGGAGCTCGACAGGCCCTGTGTCGGGTCGTTGGCCGCGGACGGCACCACGCCGCTGGCCGTGTAGAGCTTGGCGAACACGCCGTAGTCCAAGTCATTTCCACCGTATTGAGTCGTGTACCGAACTGTCCCCTTCGAGGCGTAGAACATCGCGTACGCGAAGGTGACGGTGTTGGCGCCGCATGTGTTCGGGCTCGCCGGCGCCGCGGGACAGGAGAACGGCTCGCCCGGGGTCCGTGAGATGGTGTCGAAGGTCGGCACGCAGTGTTGAGTCATCGTCGTCACGTCGTCCCACGAGCCATCGCAGTCCTCGTCGAGGTCCGGCGTCGGCGTGGCGCTCCCGGTGGTCGCCACGCAGCTGAGCGTCCCTACGAGGCCGACGACGAAGCCGTCGCGGATGCGGACGAGGCGAACGAGCGCGCCAGTCCAGTTGGTGGTGTTTGCGCGCCACGTGCCCGTGGGGAGGGCGATCGTCCCCGCGGCAGTACCCGTCGCGTCGCAGTTGACGAGCGCGGGTGTGCCGACGGCGGCCCACGCGGTGTTCGATCGTTGGTACTCGAGGCGACACCCGCTCGGTCCGTCGTTGCCAGAGCCAGCAACCCACGAGACGGTGAACGTGCGCCGGTTCTGTCCGTGCGTGAGGGAGAGGCCGGAGGGGAGGACGACGGCCGTGCCGCCACTGCCTGCGCTGCCGCCACTTCCTGCGCTGCCGCCACTGCCTGCGCTGCCGCCACTGCCTGCGCTGCCGCCACTTCCTG
>JALHOS010000233.1 GCA_022842905.1 Myxococcaceae bacterium
GCGGGCGCTGGCGGGACGGCGGGTGCTGGCGGGACGGCGGGCGCTGGCGGTACGGCGGGCGCCGGTGGGACGGCGGGCGCCGGTGGCGTCGCCGGGTCGGGTGGCACCGCGGGCACCGGCGGAATGATGTCCGTCGACGGCGGCCAGTGTGTCCCCGCGGCCATGCCCTGCTCGGCGTCGCTGCCCTGCTGCAACGGCAGCTGCCAAGGTGGCCTGTGCAGCTCGTCCACGTTCTGCCGCGGCGCAGGGGCCACCTGCGGGAGCTCGACCGAGTGCTGCAGCAACCGCTGCGTCGGCAACAGCTGCCAGGCCAACGCCTGCGCGCAGGTCGGCTCGACGTGCACGGCGGGGACGGACTGCTGCACGGGCGTCTGCACCGGCGGCATGTGCCAGGCGCTCGCCGGCGGGACCTGCGGCGTGCTCGGGCAGACCTGCACGGCGGGCTCGCAGTGCTGCTCGTCGCTGTGCCAGGGCGGGGTGTGCAGCAAGGCGTACTACTGCCAGCCGGTGGGCGACCTGTGCCGCAGCGACGGTGAGTGTTGCGGCCGGGCGTGCAGTTCGGTCGGCGGCGCCCCAGGGCGCTGCCTGCTCGTCACCGGCGGGGGCTCCGGCTCGTGCACGCAGGAAGGCAACCCCTGCGTCGACGGGTCGGCCTGCTGTTCGCGCGTGTGCGTCGATCCGGGCTCCGGCGCGCGGGTGTGCTTGCCGGCCAGCGGCTGCCGGCTGACGGGCACCGCGTGTTCGAACGACAGCGACTGCTGCGGCGGCGGCGTCAACGCCAACGGGTCGGTCCAGTGCATCAACGGGCGCTGCAACAACGGCAACGCCTGCAACGGCGTCGGCAACCTCTGTGGCTCGGCCCGGCTGCCGGACGGCGGCACGTTCAGCACCAACTTCAATTCCAACTGCTGCGACGGCATGAGCTCGGTGTGCAAGCTCGACTCGTCCGGTATTCCGCGGTGCTTCGGCGGTGGCGGCACCTGCGCGGGCGGCTACACCGGCGACGCGGGCTGCTGCATCGCGGCGGGGCAGACCTGCCAGTTCCGCGATCAGTGCTGCAATGGCGCGGCGTGCTTGCCCCCTGCGGACGGTGGCGTGGGCCTGGTTTGCACGCCGCCGCCCAGCTGCAAGCGCCTGGGGGACACCTGCAGCGGGAACAGCGAGTGCTGCAACGGCACGTCTTGCATCTCCGGCGTGTGCCGCGTGCCCATGCCGCCGCCTCCGGACGCTGGCTCTCCGCCGGACGCGGGTGCGGTCGACGGTGGCACGCGCCCGGACGCCGGCACCCCCGATGCGGGCCCGGTCGACGCGGGCATGCTGTGCTCAGCCAACGGTCAGACCTGCATCAGCTCCGCTGCCTGCTGCTCGATGATCTGCTCCAACGGGTTCTGCACCGCGCCGAACAACTGCCAGCCGATCGGCTCTGGCTGCGGCACGTCGGCCGACTGCTGCAGCGGCGCGCAGTGTGTGATCAACGTCGGGCAGACGCGGGGCACCTGTCAGACGAACAGCTGTGTGTCCGCGGGACAGACGTGCTCGGCCGGCGGGGCCGGGTGCTGCCCGGGCCTGTCCTGTGTGAACGCGGCGCTCGCGCCGTGCGGTTCGACGGGCGCCTGCGCCTGCATGATCCTGCCGAACTGAGCTTCGAGCTCCGTTGTGAAGGACCGTGGGCCCTCACTCTTCCTTGTGGGTGAGGGCCTTCACGTTCCGTTCGATGCCCTCGCTGATCTGCTCGAGCGGCAGATCGTTCTCGTCGTGGCCGAACGGGTCTTCGATCTCCACGCCGATCTCCTCGATGCCGAAGAGAATGTAGGCGACGAAGAAGACGATGACGGCCGTGGCCCAGCCGAAGGTGCCCAGCAGGACCAGGGGCAGCGTGCCGCAGTAAATGAGCAGCGCCCGGCGCAGGTGGACGACGTAGGCGAACGGCGGCGGCGTCTTGTGAATGCGCTCGCAGGCGCCCACGCAGTCGACGAGCTGGTGCACGTCGGCGTCCAACGTCGCGAACAGGTAGTCGGACAGCCCGGCTTCCTTCTGGCCCGCCTTGAGCTGCTCGGACAGCGCGGTGGCGATCGCGAAGGCCGGGTGTGAACGCGCGACGGCGCGGCTGGCCTCCTCGGGCAGGAAGCGCTCGTCGTCGTGCCACTGCTTGCCTCGCAGCACCGCCGCCGTGGCGTACGGAAAGGCCCGCGTCAGCCGCAGCACCGCGTCGCGCCGCGCCGGGGCCGCGTCCAGGTGCACCACCGCTTGCCGCGCCAGGTTGCGACAGGTGTTGACGATCGCCCCCCACAGCTTTCGGCCTTCCCACCAGCGCTCGTAGGACGCGTTGGTGCGGAACACGAGCAGCAGCCCCAGCGCGGGGCCCACCACCCCGTGCACCAGGGCGATGCCCGGCACCGAGAGGGGCAGGACGAAGAGGTGCACGGCGGTCAGGGCGAGCGCGAAGACGGTGATGGACGCCGACCGCAGGGCGATGACACGGAGCATGCTGCCGCGCACCGCGAAGAACGTGCTGCTCCAGACGTGTGGATCGTACCGGACCATGAGGGCGACTCCCTACCACTCGCCCCCCGCCCGGCTACGAGTCCTTCGAGGCCCGCCGCGCCTGGAGCCAGGCTCGCCCGCCAAGCGCGAAGCGCAGCACCCCGTCGACGACGAGCCCGACGAAGCAAAGAAGAGAGGCGAACCCCGCCGGCCGCAGGGATCGCTGGCTGAAGAGCCCGAAGAACAGGGCGAAGCTCGCCCCCCACAGCGCGGCGGCGCTGGCCAAGAGCCCCACGGCCTGAACCAACAGCCGCGGGCCAGGCCCGGCCAACCGGGCGGCCAGGAACGGCGTGGCGATCGCCACAGCCAGCACCGGGAGGACGACGGCCAACGCCTCGGCGTCGAACCGGAGCACCACGTCGACCCCGGTCAGCTCGGTCCGCCGCGGCGCATCGCTGCAGGAGTTGATCTCCACCACCCACACGAAGGGCAGGAGGAAGGGCACCAGGCCCAGCAGCCCGCCGCGCAGCCAGGGCCAGCGATCCTCGGGCGGCTTCATGAACGCTTCAGAGCTTGGTGGGCTCGAAGAACTCGGCCGACGGCGAGAACTTGGTGACCTGCGAGAGCTCGTAGCGCTCGAGGAGCTCGCCCTTCAGATCGTACGTCTCCACGCGCATGGGCAGGCCCTGCTCCAGGTCCGTGCAGATCCGCGTCTTGGCCGAATCGAAGCCGGCGCCGTTGTTCGGCGCGACGAGGAAGATGCACCAGTGGCCGCGGGGGTCGAAGCCCTCGTGGGTGATCGCGTAGCCGCCGACCTGCCGCGCCTGCGCCTGATCCTTGGCGAAGCGCGCCAGGAGCGGCCCCAGCCCCGCCTCACGCACCGTGTGGTTGCTGTCGGCCTTCGCCAGGCCCGAGTCCACGTCGATCCACCAGGCACCGGTGTAGCTGAGCATTCCCGACTCGCGGACGCGGAACTGCTTCTCGTTCACGCTCGGGGTGAAGGCGACCTTTCGGCCCGACGAGGGGCCCTTGAGGTAGTGGAGCCGCACCGCGAAGGGCGACTCCCGGACGAAGAGGTGGATCTCCTGCTCGGGAAGGAGCGCCCCGCCGACGCGCTCCTGCTTCTTGAGGCGGTAGCTGTAGGTGCCCAGCTCGGCGACCGCCTTCTGGCCGATCGCCACGAGCGTCTCCGGCGGCTCCTTGCGCATCAGCTCGGCCCGCGCTTCTTTGCTCGAAGGGGCCGCGCCCGGCGTCGCCGTCCCCGTCACCGAGTCGTCCGCCGCCGCCACACCGCCCAACACCGCTGCGCTCAAGAGCCAAGCCTTCACGCTGCGCACCATAGTGGGCTCTCGTGCGGCGAGAAACCGACAGGCTCCAGGGAGGCGCCGTTCTTGATCTCTCACACTCCAGGTGCCGTGGCCGCCGCGTGCGTGCGGGGCTGTCATGCAGGCCTACAGAACGCCCCGAGCGGGGACAGCGCGGCTGGCGATAACGCAGCAGCACATTTTCCGTCCCCCTTTCGTTGGAGCGCCCCATGGCCACCGTGTCCCGCAGCCTCGCTACCGATCCCCGCGCAGTCGAGCTCGCCAAGAAGGTCGACTCGCTGGCGAAGCGGAAGTTCAACGGGTCCTACGACGCCGCGTTCAAGGCGTACACCAAGGGCGCGACGGCCGGCGCCTCGCGCGATCACGTGCACACGCTGCTGACGGACGCGAACGTGGGCGGGTGGTTCAGCCGCGGCTTCTACGTGTCCGGGGTGATGGACAAGTTCGACACGAACAAGAACGGGAAGATCAGCTGGACGGAGTTCGACGGGAACTTGAAGGAGCTGCTCAAGCCGAAGCCGGCGGCCTGAAGCTTTCGCTATATGGGGCTCCATGACGTTCGAGCCCCAGAGCGAGTTCCTCCGCGTCCTGACTGAGCGCGGCTTCATTCACCAGTGCACCGACCTCGAGGCGCTCGATCGTGAGCTGCTTCGGGGCGGCGTCGTCTCGTACATTGGCTACGACTGCACCGCGCCCTCGCTCCACGTCGGCAGCATGGTGCAGATCATGCTCCAGCGCTGGTGGCAGAAGCTGGGGCACAAGCCGATCGTGCTCCTGGGCGGCGGCACCACGAAGGTCGGCGATCCGTCGGGCAAAGACGACGCGCGCAAGCTGCTGACCGAAGCGGACATCGCCCGGAACCTCGACGGCATTCGCCAGGTGTTCTCGAAGTACGTGCGCTTCGGTGACGACGCGACCGGCGCGGTGCTGGTCAACAACGCCGACTGGCTCGACAAGCTGTCGTACGTCGACTTCTTGCGGGACTTCGGCCGGCACTTCTCCGTCAACCGCATGCTCACCTTCGACTCGGTGAAGCTGCGCCTCGAGCGGGAGCAGCCGCTGTCCTTCCTCGAGTTCAACTACATGGTGTTGCAGGCGTACGACTTCGTCGAGCTGGCGCGGCGGCATGGCTGTGTGCTGCAGCTGGGCGGCGCGGATCAGTGGGGCAACATCATCAACGGCATCGAGCTGGGGCGCCGCACGCTGGACAAGCAGCTGTTCGGCCTGACGACGCCGCTCATCACCACCGCGTCCGGCGCGAAGATGGGGAAGACGGCGCAGGGCGCGGTGTGGCTCAACGCGGACCAGCGCAGCCCGTACGACTTCTGGCAGTTCTGGCGGAACACCGAAGACGCGGACGTCGGCCGCTTCCTGCGACTCTTCACCGAGCTGCCCATGGACGAGGTGCGGCGGCTCGAGGCGATTCAAGGCCGGGAGCTCAACGACGCCAAGCGCGTGCTGGCGAACGAGGCGACCACGCTGTGCCACGGCGCCGAGGCGGCCAAGGCGGCGCAGGCCCAGGCCGAAGCGCTGTTTCAGGGCGGCGGGGCGGCGAGCGCGAGCGAGGCGGTGGCGCTGCCCGCGGCCAAGCTCGCCGAAGGCCTGAGCCTGATCGAGGCGCTGCGCCTGCTCGGCCTGGCCGACAGCAACACCGCGGCGCGCACGCTCATCAAGCAGGGTGGGGCGCGCGTCAACGACGAGCCGGTGAAGGACGAGAAGGCGAAGCTGACCGCGGCGGACGTGAAGGACGGGCTCATCAAGGTGTCGGCCGGGAAGAAGCACCACAGGGTGCTCAAGGTGGAGGGCGCGTGAAGCTCAGCCGACGGGCGCTGCTCGGCGGCCTCGCCACGGCTGGCTTCGCCGACGCGAAGGGCCTCCTCGTCGAGGCGGCGCTTTCCGACGCGGTGAACGCGGCGCTGGACGCGGCGAAGCGGGGCGGGGCCCAGTACGCCGACGTGCGACTGCACCGGCGCCGCTCGCAGGACGTGGCCGTGCGAGACGATCACGTCGAGCGGGTGAGCGACGTCGAAAGTTACGGCGTCGGAGTTCGCGTGCTCGTCGACGGCGTGTGGGGCTTCGCCGCTTCGCCGATCACCACCGCCGCAGCCAGCCGCGACGTCACCCGCCGCGCGCTCGCCCTGGCACGCGCGAACAAGGAGCTGTCGCTCGAGCCCGTGGTGCTCTCGCCCAGCCCCGCGCGGACCGACGTGTGGCAGACCGCGCTGACAAAGGACCCGTTTCGGATCCCCGTCGAAGACAAGGCCGAGCTGCTGCTCGAGCTCTGCCGCCGGCTGCGCGCGGTGAAGGGCGTGCCGTTCGCCAACGCGCACGTCAGCAGCCGGCTCGAATGGAAGCTCTTCGCGTCGTCCGAGGGCTCGCTGCTCGAGCAGCGCATCGTCCGCATGGGGCCGGGCGCGCACGCGACCGCCGTGGACCCGGCGACGGGCGAGTTCATGAGCCGCGCGTGGGAAGGGCAGCCCCGGCAGGCCGGGTGGGAGTGGCTCGAGGCGTCCGGCTTCACCGCGCTGGACGGCCGGCTCGCCGAGGACGCCGTCGAGAAGCTGCGCGCGCCGTCGGTGGAGCCGGGCCGGAAGACCGTCGTGCTCGCGCCGACGAACCTCTTCCTCACCATTCACGAGTCCGTCGGCCACCCGACGGAGCTGGATCGCGCGCTGGGGCACGAAGCCAACTTCGCAGGCACGTCCTTCGCCACGCCGAACCACTTGGGGAAGCTCGACTACGCGTCGCCGGCCGTGACGTTGTTCGCCGATCGCACCGTGCCTGGCGGCCTGGCGAGCTGCGCCTACGACGACGACGGCGTGCCGACGGGCCGCTGGAACTTGGTCGAGAAGGGCAAGTTCGTCGGCTACCAGACGACGCGAGAGCAGGCCGGGTGGATCGGCGAAGGCGCGTCCCGCGGGTGCTCGTACGCCCAGGACTACGCCAGCGTGGCCTTCCAGCGCATGCCGAACGTCTCGCTGGCGCCCGACGAGAAGGGCCCGTCGCTCGCGCAGCTCATCGCCGAGACGGACGACGGGCTGTTGATCAGCGGCTCGGGGAGCTGGTCGATCGACCACCAGCGCTACAACTTCCAGTTCTCCGGCCAGACGTTCCACGCCATCAAGCGCGGCAAGCTGGCGGGCATGGTGCGCGACGTGGCGTACCAGTCCAACTCGCTCGACTTCTGGCGCGGCTGCGAGCGGGTGGGCGGGCCGCAGGACTTCGCGCTGTGCGGCGTCTTCGATGACGGCAAGGGTGAGCCGATGCAGTCGAACCCCGTCAGCCACGCCTGTCCCCCGGCGCGCTTCAAGGGCGTCAACGTGCTCAACACGCGTGGAAAGGGCAGGCCGTGAGCGCGGAGGCGAAGCGGCTCGACGCAGCGGTGCAGCGGGTCGTCGAGCGCAGCAAGCGCGCGGTGAAGGGCGCGCAAGTGTTCGTGCGGGCCGGGGTGTCCAACGAGAAGAACGTGCGGCTGGCGCTCAACCGGGTGACGACGTCGGGTGACGTCGATCGCGAGACGGTCAGCCTCACGTTGCTGCTCGGCGCGCGGGTCGCCACCGCGACGAGCTCGGCGCTCGACGGTGCGGGCCTCGACGAGCTGGTCGAGCGGGTCGCCGCGCTGGTGAAGGTCGCCCCCGAGGACCCAGAAGCGCAGCCCGTGCTCGCCTCGCAGCGGTACCTGAACGTGCCGGGCGTGTTCGATCCCGCGGTCGCTGGGCTGTCGGCGGGGCAGCTCGCGGCGCTGGCGCGGGCGCTGGTGGAGCCGAGCCGCTCGCAGGGGCTGCTCGCTGCGGGCTTCGTTCACGTCGGCAGCGGCGTCGAACGGTTGGCGTCGTCGGCGGGGCTGTGGGCCGGCGGTCCGGTCACCAGCCTGTCCGTGTCGGTGACGGCGCGGACCGCGGACGGGCAGGGCTCGGGGCGGGAAGCGTTGGGGGCTCGCGCGCTCGCGAAGGTCGACGCGGCGAGGTTGGGGAAGCTCGCCGCTCAGACCGCGGTCGCGTCAGCCAAGCGGTCGGCGCTCGCGCCAGGGCGCTACTCCGTCGTGCTCGAGGCTCCCGCGGTGCAGTCGCTGCTCGGCTTCTTCATGGGCTCGCTGGACGAGCGTGAGGCGGAGGAAGGGCGGAGCTTCTTTTCGCTGCCGAACGGGCAGACGAAGGTGGGGCAGCGGCTGTTCGGCGAGCACGTCGGCTTGAGCGTCGATCCGGCTTCGCCGTGGACGCCGTGCACGCCGTGGGACCTCGAAGGCCTGCCTCGCGCGCGCGTCGACTTCGTGAAGGGAGGGGTGCTCACGCAGCTCGCCCGCAGCCGCTTCTGGGCCGCCAAGCACCGCCGCGCGCCGACGGCGCAGTTCGACGGGTTCGTGCTGTCGCCGGGCCGAGGAACGGTCGAGGAGCTGATCGCCGGGGTGAAGCGTGGCGTGCTGATCAAGCGGTGCTGGTACACCAACTTCGTCGACCCCAAGACGTTGTTGGTGACGGGGCTCACGCGCGACGGGACGTTCGTGATCGAGGACGGAAAGGTGGCTGGCGCGGTGAACGCGTTTCGGTTCAACGAGTCCGTCGCCGGGTTGCTCGAGCGGTGTGATGCGATTGCCGCTGGGCCCGGGGAAGGGGACGACGCGAGCGTGTATGCGCCGGCGCTGCGCACGCAGGAGTTCAATTTGGCCAGCGTGTCCGATGCGGTGTGACGGGGGCCCCCGAGGGCTGTTCATTCAATGGACGGCTCGCGCCACCGAGTGGCGGTGTGTTCGGTTCCGGACGGGGGCCGGCAGGCGGCTCGGCGGTCGTCGAGGTGCTGAAGTGTCGCGCTCGACGGGCATGGTGCTGCGAACGAGGTGAGCGATCGCATCCGTCCGGCGAAGACGGTCGTTGACGGCCTGAGAATCGACGGCGGCGGTCGACTCAGCCGGCCTTCGAGGCCTCGAGCGTCTTCCTCCAACACGCCGGCGCGAGTTCGAGCACGCGAGTCTGCGGCCAGTCGGGCAAGAGGCAGAGCGGGGGCGGTGAGCGATGCCGGACGACGGCCGTCACGGCCACCGCGACTGCGGAGAGGCCGGCACGCGCCAGCCAGAGCGAGGGGCTGCTTGATTGTGGCAGAGGCGATCGCCTCGAGCGGGAGCGCGACGAACCGGATTTGGCGCCGTGGTGCAGAAGGCCCCGGGGAAGGAGTTCAGGTGTTGGCCCGGCGTGGCAGTTCCGCGCCGACGAGCTCGGGGCCGCGGTTGCGATGGTTCTGAGTCAGGCCGCGCGACCGGTGTGGGGCGGAGGGCGCGCGTCGGCGAGAGCGAGGGGCTCCTTGGTTGTCGCAGAGGCGATCGCCTCGAGCGGGAGCGCGACGAACCGGACTCGCGCCGTCGTGCAGAAGGCCTCGGGGAAGGAGTGCAGGTGTTGGCCCGGCGTAGCAGTCCCGCGCCGACGAGCATTGGCGAGCTCGGGGCCGTGGTTGCGATGGTCCCGAGTCAGGCCGCGCGACCAGTGTGGGGCGGAGGGCGCGCGTCGGCGACAGCGAGGGGCTCCTTGATTGTCGCAGGAGCGATCGCCTCGAGCGGGAGCGCGACGAACCGGATTGGCGCCGTGGTGCAGAAGTCCTCGGGGAAGGAGTGCAGGTGTTGGCCCGGCGTGGCAGTCCCGCGCCGACGAGCATTGGCGAGCTCGGGGCCGCGGTTGCGATGGTCCCGAGTCAGGCCGCGCGACCGGCGTGGGGGGGCGGAGGGGTCGCCGGCGCCTGTCTCAAAGATGACGGTTCTGTCACCTTTGGTGACGCCCAAAACCGCCAACCGGCTGAGAACGCTGGAGTGGTGCTGTGCCGGTGATGACAGAACGGTCACCAAAGAGACACTCGCTGGCGACCCCTCGCCCCCCCTCCGCGAGGTTCAACCCAAGGCGCGCTGCGCGGTGTGCCTGCGGACGAATCTCGCGACGTGAGCGAGGGTCGATCGCCGCGGCGGCCTCGCGGTTCCGTTCCCAAGCGCACTTTGCCGTGCGTCGGGCTCGTGAACGCGGTCATGCCTGCGGCCGCAGCGAAGGGAGCCTCGTCACCTCGCGACGGCTCCGCCGCCTCCGCGCTGCCGCACTGGTCGGGGGCTCGGTGACGGGCGTGGGGATGCCGACTCTGGTCGAGGGCAGCCCGGCCGACCTCCGTGGTGTCGTGGTGGCGCGTATCGCGTGGGGCGGGTGCCGGCGCGGCGGGCGCCCTGGTGCAGCCAGCTGAGGTGCCGGCCACGACCCGCCGATTGCTTCAGCGAACGAGGTCCGAGTGGACGAGGGCCCTGCCGCAGCCACCTTGCCGTGCTGCCGAGCGCCACGGTGAGGTGCGGCGCAGCCGATTCTGCTCGAGAGCAACTCTGCGAAGGATCCGAGGCCCCGAGAGGCGGTCGCACCTGCGCTGGCTGGCGTCCCGTTCACGGCCCTCGGGCTGCTCCAGCAGGCGCCCGAGTAGGACGGGCGCCGCCGCCTCCGCGCTGGTCGGTGTCGCGGTGAAGGGCGTTGGGAGGCCGACCCTGGTCGAGGGCAGCCGGGCCGACCTCCGCAGTGTCGTGGTGGCGCGTATCGAGTGGGACAGCGTGCCGACGCGGCGGCGAACTGGCGCGGCGAACCGACGTGCTGCCCAAGACCCATCGACTGCTCCAACGATGCGCGAGTCGGGCGCGCGCTCTGCCGCTTGTCAGCCGCGCCGGCGCGTGTCTCGGTGACGGGCGTGGCGACGCCGACGCTGGTCGAGGTCAGCCGCCGGACGAACTCCGCAGTGTCGTGGTGGCGCGCTTCGAAGGAGCCGACGTCCCCGAGGCGCTGTGGGCACCCACGGCCGACTGAAACACCACGCATGACCCGCCGACTGCTCCAATGAGGGATCGCTCCGAAGGACCGGCCGACTCCCAAGACACCGAGTGCCTTCTCGTGGGCGTCGACGCGGCGCTTGCCCTCCTCGCGCCTTGGGCGCGCGTCGCACAGCTGTTCGCTTCGACGCTACGAAGCGTCCGCGGGCACGCTCACGGGCCGCTCTGGCAACGCGAGGACTCGCAGGCTCGCGTAGTAGGGTCGCTAGCGCACTCACACCCGCGGAGTCAGATGCCACGCAGCGACGGACAGACCGAGTTCCCGCGGCACGATGGTGACGACCTGGCCCGGAGGCGGTCGGTTCACTTTCTGCTCGCTGTGCTGACCGGCGCTTCCCTTTCTGCCTGCCAGCCGCCGCCGTCGTGCACGGTCAACGACGACTGCGGCATCGGGGCTTTGTGTCGTGACGGCGGCTGCCTCCAAGGCGCGGGCGGTGGCGGCTTCGGCGGCGTCGGCGGAGTCGCGGGCGGCATCGGCGGGCACGACGTAGGCGGCGCAGGAGGAGACTCTTCCGGCACAGGAGGAGGCTCTCCCGGCACAGGAGGAGGCTCTCCCGGCACAGGAGGAGGCTCTCCCGGCACAGGAGGGGGCTCTCCCGGCACGGGAGGAGGCTCCCCCGGCACAGGAGGAGGCTCCGCCGGCACAGGTGGGGGCTCCGCCGGCACAGGTGGAGGCTCCGCCGGCACAGGTGGGGGCTCCGCCGGCACA
>JALHOS010000234.1 GCA_022842905.1 Myxococcaceae bacterium
GACGGCGAGCACGACCCCGCCGCGCAGCACCACGGTCTGCCCGACGTCGGCGGCGCCGAGCGACGCGGCCACCTGCGCGCCGAGCGCGACGTCCTTCTGCTGCTCCGCGCTGAGCGCCGGTCCAGCGAGCAGTCCCGACGGCGCGAGGATCGTCGGCGTGACGTCCTGCGGGGCGACGACCTTCAACCCGTGGGCTTCGAAGTGCGCGGCGACGGCCCGCAGCAGCTCGTCGTCGCGCCGGCTGCGCAGGGAGGCCACGACGCGGAGCGCGCTCCAGTCCGGCCGCGCCTGCGTCAGCGAGCGCACCCGGCCGATGCTGCCGGCCAGCACGACCTGGACGACGCCCGCCCGCTCGAGGATCGCCGTCAGCGCGCCGAGCTGCCCAACCCGTACCCAGTCGAGCCGCTCGACGTGGCGTTCGAGCGTGGGGTCCGTCTCGCCATGGTGCGCCACGGCGACGACGCGCCGGCCTTGTGCGCGCGCCGCGTCGGCCAGGACGAAGGGCAGCCGCCCGCCTCCGGCCACCAGCCCGAGCGGCGCGTCGCTCACCGAGTGATGCCGCGCTTGCTCGAGCCGATGAAGTCGAGCAGCACGTCGATCTCGGGTTGGCCGCCGTATTCGGCGCGCAGCCGGGACAGCGCTTCGTTGAGGCCGAGCTTCGAACGGAACAGGATCCGGTACGCCTCCTTCACCCGCGCCAGCTGGTCTTCTTTCATGCCGTGCCGGGTCAGGCCGACGGTGTTGAGGCCGGCGAGCTCGGCGCGATCGCCCTGCGCGGTGCAGTACGGCGGCACGTCCATGGCCACCATCGCCCCGCCGGCGATGAACGCGTGCACGCCGATGCGGGTGAACTGGTGCACCGCGGACAGCCCGCCGAGCGTCGCGTGATCGCCCACCTCGACGTGGCCGGCGAGCGTCGCGCCGTTGGCCAGAATGCAGCCGTTGCCCACCGAGCAGTCGTGCGCGACGTGGCTGTAGGCCATGAACAGGTTCTTGTTCCCGACGCGGGTGACGCCGCCGCCGCCCTCGGTGCCGATGTGCAGCGTCGCGAACTCCCGGACGATGTTGTCGTCACCCAAGACGAGCTTGCTGTCCTCGCCGTGGAACTTGAGGTCCTGCGGCACCGCGCCGACCGACGCGTGGTGGAAGATGCGGTTGCGCTTGCCGATGGTGGTGTCGCCGTCGAGCACCGCGTGGGACCCGACCACGCTGCCTTCGCCCAGCTTCACCTTCGGGCCGATGATGGCGTAGGGCCCGACTTCGACGGACGGGTGCAGCTGCGCGCCCGGGCTGACGATGGCGGTGGCGTGCACGGTCACGACGGCTTCCCTTCGATCGCCTTCGCCTCGACGACGGTGGCCAAGAACTCGGCTTCGGCCACCACCTGGCCGTCCACCGTCGCCACGCCGCGCTGCTTCCACACGTTGGACTTGTGGCGGAGCACCTCGACGGTGAGCGTCAAGCGATCGCCCGGCACCACGGGCTTGCGGAACTTCGCCCCGTCGATGCTCATGAGGTAGACGACCCACCGCTCAGGGTCCAGGTTGACGGACTTGTACGCGAGGATCGCGCAGGCCTGCGCCAGCGCCTCGAGCATGAGGACCCCGGGCATCACCGGGTGGCCGGGGAAGTGCCCGTTGAAGAACTCTTCGTTCGCGGTGACGTTCTTGTACGCGACGAGGCGCTTCTCGGCTTCGAACTCGACGACCCGATCCACCAGCAGGAACGGGTAGCGGTGCGGCAACAGCTTGGCGATGTCCTGCACGTTCATGATCATGGCTTGGCCTTTCCTTCGAGCTCGGACAACCGCTTCTGCAGCGCTCGGACCTCGGACAGCAGCTTGGGCAGGTGCCGCTGTGCCGCGACGATTCGCCACTGCTCACTCTTTCGGAGCGCCGGCGTGCCCAGCACCTCGGTGTTCGCAGCGACGTCGGAGATGACGCCGGACTGCGCCGCGACCTTGGTGCGCGCGCCGATCGTCAGGTGCCCGGAGATCCCCGCCTGCCCGCCGAGCATGACCCCTGGCTCGAGCGTCGTGCTCCCGGCCAGCCCCACCTGCGCGCAGAGGATCGACAAAGGGCCGACCACGCTGTTGTGGCCAACCTGGACGAGGTTGTCGATCTTCGCGCCGCGGC
This sequence comes from Myxococcaceae bacterium, assembly GCA_022842905.1. Taxonomy (GTDB): domain Bacteria; phylum Myxococcota; class Myxococcia; order Myxococcales; family Myxococcaceae; genus JALHOS01. The sequence continues at coordinate 2,136 of JALHOS010000234.1, forward strand.
CCACGACCGTCTCTCCCGTCGTCGCGCGGTCCACGCAGCTGTTGGCGCCGAGCTCCACGTCGTCTTCCAGGCGGGCGATGCCGACCTGCGGGATCTTCACGTGCTCCACCGCCTGCGGATCGAACGCGAAGCCGAAGCCGTCGGCCCCGACCACGGCGCCCGCGTGCAGCACACAGCGCCGTCCGACGATGCAGCGCTCGTACACCGTGACGTTCGGGTGCAGCACCGAGTCGTCGCCGATCTGCGCGTCGGCGCCCAGCGTGACGCCGGGGTGCAGCACGACCCGCGCCCCCACCTTCGCGCGGGGCCCGACCCAGACGAACGGCCCCAGCTGCGCCGAAGGGTCGACCTGCGCCGTCTCGTCGACGACGGCCTGCGGCGCGATGCCCGGGCGCACGTTCGGCGGCCGGTGGAAAGCCCGCGCGACGTGCGCGAAGGCGAGGTGCGGCTGCGCCACCCGAATCACCGCGGCGCGTGCGTGGGTGACCGGCCCGTCCTTGGCGACCAACACCGCGCCGGCCTGGGTCGCGTCGAGCTGCGCGCGGTAGCGAGCGTTGCCGAAGAAGGACAGGTGCTCGGGGCGCGCGTCTTCCAGCCCCGCGACCCCCGCCACGGAGCGCTGCGGATCGCCGCTGAGCAGCTCCCCACCGACCAGCTGTGCGATGCCCGCGAGCGTCAGCGTCACGTCAGTTCTTCTTCGGCTCTCCGCCGCCTGCCTTGGCGCCCTTCATCGGGTACTTGTCGTTGTACGTGCGCACCAGCTCGTTGGTGAGATCCAAGCTCGCCGGCGCGTAGACCAACCCGGAGTCGGTCTTCTCGAACACCAGCGTCAGGCCTTCGCGCTGGGCGATGCTGGCGATGATCGGGTCCATCTTCTCGAAGATCTTCTTGAGCTCCTTGCGCTCGGAGTCGGCCAGCTCGAGCTGGAGCTTCTCCGCCTTCTGCGTCAGGTCGAACAGGCGCTTCTGCAGCTCGGTGAACTTCTGGTTGCGGACTTCCTCGCTCATCATCGCGCCCTGCTTGTCGAGCACCGCCTTGTCGTCGCGCAGCTTGGCCTGCTCACCTTCGAACTCCTTCTTCTTCTTCTCGACCTCGGTCTGGAGCTTGCGCTTGGCGTCCTGGCCTTCCCCCACTTCGGCGAGGGCTCGCTGCAGGTCGACGTAGCCGACCTTGAGGTCGGCGAAGGCCTGCGTGCCGACCAACAGCGCAGCGGCGGCAATGATCCAGGGACGGCGGTGCATGGTGACTCCCACTCGATGAAAAAGCGCGCGGACACTAAGTACGCGCGGAAAGCAACGTCAAGGCGATCGACGAGGCGGGGCGCACCGTCTTCACGTCGATTTCCGCCCGGCTTTGCTGCTATGAGCCGCGGCGCGTGGAGACCCCAGAGAAACGCCGCATCCTCCTCATCGACGACAGCGAGATCACGCTGGCCATGGAGAAGGCGCTGCTCGAAGCGCGGGGCTACGACGTCCGCGCGACGTCGACGCTGGTGGAGTTCGAACGCCTGCTCAAGGAGTTCGGCCCCCAGCTGATCCTCACCGACATTCACATGCCCGAAGCGCAGGGCACGGACATTTGCCGAACGCTCAAGAACGAGTACGGCACCCAAGACATTCCGATCGTCCTCTTCTCGTCGCTCAACGACGTGGAGCTCGAAGCACTGGCCGAACAGGTGGGCGCCGACGGCTTCCTGTCCAAGGCGCACGGCCTCGAAGCACTCGGGGAGAAGGTCGACGAGCTGGTGGAGAGCATCATCTGGTGAGCAGAGGGCTGGCGCCGAAGGCCGGGTGGCTGGGCGCGGTGCTGACGAGCCTTTCGATCGCCTGCGCGAGCCGGCCCGCCGCAACTGCGCCCGTCTCCGAAGTGAGCCTCGTCTTCACGACTGCGCTGTCGGGCTCGATCGAGCCCTGTGGGTGCTCGCAGGCCATGCGCGGCGGCCTGGCGAGGGTGCTCGGCGTGGTGGACACGCTGCGCGCAACCGGCCGCGCGGTGCACTACTTCGACGCGGGCGATCTGCTCTTTGCGCCCGGCCCCATCAGCCCTGAAGCGTTGCCCCAGCAGCGGCTCAAAGCCCAGACGCTCGCCCGCGCGCTCAGCCGGGCCGGCCTCGAGGCGCGGCTGGCAGGCCCGAGCGACGCGCGCGAAGGCGCCCAGTTCCTCGCCGAGCAGGCGCTGCCGGCGCTGCCGCCGTCGAATCACGAGCGGCCCTACCGAACCGTGTCCGTCGGGACGTCGACGGTCGCCATCGTCGGTGCGAGCACGCTGGTCGACGCGCGGCGGGCCGCTGCGAAGGCCCGAGCTGACGGCGCCGCCTTCGTCGTGGCGCTGGTCCTCCAGCCCTTCGAAACGTTGCTGGGCCAGCTCTCTCAAGACGAAGCCGAGCCGTTGGACTTGGTGGTCGCCGCCCAGCCGAAGGACGAGCTGAGCGCGGAGCTCAACCGCGCCTTGGGGACCCGGCCGCGGCTGGTGCAAGCGCAGAGCAAAGGGCGATCGCTGCTGCGCGTGGATCTGCGACTGAGCGGGGGCGCGCGGCCCGTGTGGGTAGCCGACGATGCGGCACGCCAGCGGGAGCTGTCCGCGCTCGACGAGCGGATCGAACAGCTCCGCGCACAGGTCAACGAGCCCGGCCTGGCCGACGACTTCAAGGCGCTCAAACAAGGCAAGCTCGACGAGGTCGTGGCTCGGCGCCAGGTGCTCGCCCAGGCGCCCCTCACGCTCCCCGCGGGTCCGTCGGCCGTCGCGCAGCTCGTCCCCGTCGAAGCCACGCGCCCGGAGCAGCCGGCGATCAAGGCGCTCGTCACCGAATACGACCGCGCCGTCGGCGAGCTCAACCTGAGCTGGGCCAAGGCCCACGGCCAGGACTGCCGACCTCCGGCTCCAGAGGAGCGCGGCTTCGTCGGCAGCGCGACCTGCGAGGCCTGCCACCCGCTGGCGGTCCAGGCGTGGCGAAAGACGAAACACGCACGCGCGTACGCGGCGCTGACCGAGGCCGGCAAGGGCTTCCATTTGGACTGCGTGAGCTGCCACGTCACCGGCTGGCAGCAGCCCGGCGGCGTCTGCCACGTGGCCGACACCGACGGCTTCGAGCACGTCGGCTGTGAGGCCTGCCACGGCGGCGCTTCCCTCCACGTCACGACGATGAAGAAGACCGACATCGATCGCGCGGCGACGAGCGAGCGCTGCGTGAGCTGCCACGACCGGGAAAACTCTGCGCACTTCGAGCACACGCGCTACGTCGCGCAGCTGCTCGTGCCGGGGCACGGCCTGCCGCCGGAGCCTCCCCCAGCCGAACCGCCGGCCGTGGTCACGCCGCCGTAGCCAGCGCGAACTGCTTCTGGACGGCGTCGAGCGCGACGGTCGGAAACGCCTCGGACAGCGCGGCGATGGCGGAGTTGAGGAGCGCCTGCCGCCGAGGCGACGCGGTGCCCAGCTCTTCGAGCGCACAGACCAGCTGGAGGGCGGACGTGACGTTCGCCGGAGGAACGCCCTCGGGCGGGTGGTGGTGGAGCGCCACCGCCTCGACGAGCGCCTGCGGCAGGTTCCACTGGCGCAGCAGCGCCGCGCCCACCTCGGCGTGCGTGCAGGCCAGCCGCTCACGCTCGGCTTCGTCGCGCTCCGCGCCAGCCGCCTGCGCCCGCGCGACGGCCATCGCATCGACAGTGAGCCGCGCCTCGACGAGCAGCGCGCCCACGTCACAGAGAATCCCCGCGGCGAAGGCCAGCTCCGCCAGCGCCGTCCGCCCGAGCACTTCCCGCATGGCGCAGGCCCGCGCGAGCGCGTGCTGCTGAAGGCTCGTCGCCTTCGGCGTGCCACCGATCCCGTCGAACAGCTCCACCGTCAGCACCAGGTTCTTCACGGGCTGAATGCCCAGGTACCGCACCGTCTCCTTCACGCTCGCCACCCGCCGCGGCAGGCCGAAGTACGCCGAGTTGATGATCTTGAGCACGTTGGCGGTGATGCCCGGATCGCGCTCCACCACCGCCGCCACCGCGTCGAGCGAGCAGTCGGGGTCCTGGGTCATCTGCGCCAACCGGGCGTAGGTCTGCGGCAGCGCCGGCAACGTGCCGAGCCGGCCGATCACCCCTTTGAGCCGCTCGCTCGCCAACGCGTCCATCACCAGACAGCTGCGCTCGACGACCTCGAACACCTGCGCCGGCACCATGGGCGTCCGCAGGACCTGGTGTGCGCGCGCCACCAACCGCTGCGCTTGCTCCGCGCGCACCGTTGGGCCACACAACACCGCGCGCACCGTCGTCGGCGCCGTGGCCGCCAGCTCCGCCAGGAGCGCTTCGAGCCCATCACCAGCCAGCGACGCGTCGAGGATGACGGCCTGTGGTGCTCCCGCGCTGACCGCTTCCCGCAGCAGCGCCGTGCTCGTCACGTTCCACAGCGCCCAGTGACTCTCGAAGGCACGCAGCGCCCGCCGGAACCCCTCGGCCTGGTTCTCGTCCCCCATGGCCAAGAGCACCCGTCGCATGACTCCCTCTTCGAGCGGCGAAATGCAGGGGCTAGGCCAGCCGATCGGGTCGACCGCGCAAGCGACTCAAGCCGCTTGGGCTGAACCAAGCGAATGAGCCTGGGTCAGCGCGCGTCTGCCGGGTCCCAGCTCACCCACCCCGAGGCGCTTGCCGCCGCCGCTTGAGCTCCGCGTCGATCAGCCGGGCTTCGGTCTTGAGCCGCACGAAGTTGGCGTACATGCCGTCGGGCTGCTTGCCAGGTCGCTCGACGATCTGCCCGCGGAGGTTGTCCATGGTCGATCCCAACTCCTTCAGTCGCCGCGTCAGCTCACCGTCGTCGCTGGTGAACAGCTGGAGCAGCTCGTCGACGTCCAGCTTCCCTTCCAGCTCGCGCTCGAGCACCTTGAAGGACAGCCGGTGAGGCTTGGGCTGCGACAGCGCCGTGCGCACGGTCGCCACACACCGGTTCGCCTCGACTTCGAACGCGGCCAAGCTCGGCGCAGCGCGCACCTTGAGGAACGCCCGGGTCAGCTCTCCGAGCAGCGGGTCGAGGGCCTTGCGCCCCGGTGGACGGAACGTCGTGAGCAGCCACGCGTCGAGGCCGTCGCCCCCGGCCTGCTCCAGCGCCTGCCGCAGAAACGGGCGCCACTCGCGCCGGACGGCGTCGAACGCAGCGCGCACCGCCAGGCCCTGCCCGACCGCCATGCGCACGGCGCCGGCCAGCCCGGCCAGCACTTCGTCTTTCGTCATGGTCGCACGCGGCGTGAAGGCGCGCTCTCGCCACGCGCCCTGCGACGCTTCGGGCGCCATCTCGCCCATCACCTGGCGCTGCACCCCGCTGGTGGACCGCGCCACCGCGAAGGAGTCGGACGGCTTGGCCAGCTTGGCCTGCTCGCCGGTCAGCGATCGGTGGACGCCGCTCGTGGCGCCGGGCCGCACCTGGCCCAAGCCTTCCTTCGAGCCGCCGGGGCGCTGCGGCACCGTTTCGTCACCGGGCTTCTTCATGGTGGGGCCTGCGGATAATGCCCGCCCGAGTGCGCGTTGACCACCCGCGAGCCGTCACGCCGCCCGACGTCGCGCGCGCAGGCGGAAGAAGCGCTGCAGGGCGGCCCCGTATTCTTCGTGGGCCTTGAGCTCGACCGAGTCCAAGTCGAGCTTCTTGAACAGCTGGCTGCGCTCGTCGCGGCGCTGGGCCATGAGCTTGGCGAAGCGCCCTCGCACCCGCGGGTCCGACGTGTCCACGGTGAGCCGCAGCCCGGTCTCCGCGTCCTCCAGGTCGACGACGCCGAGCTTGGGGAACTGCTCTTCGAGCGGATCCACCAGCACCACCGGCACCAGGTCGTGCCTGCGCGCGACGATCCGCAGCGCCTTCTCGTAGCGCCCGGCGAGGAAGTCGCTGACCAGGAACGTCACCGTGCGGCGCTTGGCGACGTGCGAGAGGTACGTCAGCCCCGCCTCCAGGCTCGTCCCGCGGCCCTGGGGCTTGAAGGTGAGAATGTCGGTGATGAGCCGGAGCACGTGGCTGCGGCCCTTCCGGGGCGGCACCACCTTCTCGATGCGATCGCTGAACAAGATGAGCCCGACGCGGTCGTTGTTGGCGATCGCGCTGAAGGCGACCTGCGCGGCGACCTCGGCGGCGATCTCCGCCTTGTTGCGTTCCTTCGACCCGAACGTCTGTGAAGCGCTGACGTCGACGACCAGCATCACCGTCAGCTCTCGCTCTTCGGTGAACACCTTCACGTACGCTTCGTTCATGCGCGCGGTGACGTTCCAGTCGATCGTGCGCACTTCGTCGCCCGGGTAGTACTGGCGCACTTCCGAGAACGCCATGCCGCGGCCCTTGAAGACCGAGTGGTACTGGCCGGACAGCACCGCGCTGACCACCCGCCGGGTGGTGATCTCCAGCCTCCGAATGCGGCGGATCAGCTCCTTGGTCAACATGGCGTTGGGGCTTCGGCAGCGCCGAGCGTCACGGCACCTCGACGCGCTCGAACACCCGCTGAATGATCCGCTCCGCCGTCACCTCTTCGGCCTCGGCTTCGTAGGTGATCGCCACGCGGTGGCGCAGCACGTCCATGCCGATCGCCTTGACGTCTTCGGGGGTGACGAAGCCACGGTGCCGCAGGAACGCGTGCGCCTTGGCCGCCTGGGTCAGCGCGATCGTCGCGCGAGGGCTCGCCCCGTACTGAATGAAGTCCGTCAGGTCCTTGAGCCCGTGTTTGCCCGGCTCGCGCGTCGCGAAGACGATCGACAGGATGTAGTCCTTCACCTTCTCGTCCACGTAGATCGCGTGCAGCACGGCGCGGGCGTGGGCGATCTGCTCTGGCGTGACGACCTTGCTGGCCTTGGGCGTCTGATCGCCGGACATGCGGTTGAGGATCTCCTTCTCCTCTTCCCGCGTCGGGTAGCCGACCTTCACCTTGAGCATGAAACGGTCGACCTGCGCTTCGGGCAGCGGGTAGGTGCCTTCCTGCTCCACCGGGTTCTGCGTCGCCAGCACGATGAAGGGCGACGGCAGCGGGAAGGTGTTGTTGCCGATCGTCACCTGCCGCTCTTGCATGGCCTCGAGCAGCGCCGACTGCACCTTCGCCGGCGCGCGGTTGATTTCGTCCGCGAGGATCACGTTCGCGAACACCGGGCCCTTGCGCACCGCGAAGCTCGACGTCTGCTGGTTGTAGATGACGGTGCCGACGAGGTCGGCAGGCAGCAGGTCCGGCGTGAACTGGATCCGCATGAACACCGCGGAAATGCAGTCGGCGAACGTGCGCACCGTCAGCGTCTTGGCCAGCCCGGGCACGCCCTCGAGCAGCACGTGGCCGTTGCACAGCAGGCCGATCAGCACCCGCTCGAGCAAAGGCCGCTGCCCGACGATCACCTTGGACGTCTCTTGAAACAGCGGCTCGACGAACGCGCTCTCGCGCTGGACCGCCTCGGTGATGCTGCGAATGTCGTGGCTCATGACTGGACCTTCAAGAGGAATGAGGGAAGCGAAGCGGCGCTTTAGCGCAGCGTCTCGAGCTTGCGCTGCGCGTCGGCCTTCAGTTCGGGGCGAACGTCGGCCGCGGCGCTGCTGACGTAGCGCTGGTAGTGCGTGCGCGCGTCTTCGATGCGGTTCATCCCTCGGTACGCCTCGGCCAGGCCGTAGAGCGGCGCCGAGAGCGAGCCGTCGAGCCGCAGGGCGTACTGGTAGTCGACGGCCGCCTCGGGGAAGCGCGACAGGCCGATGAGCGTGCTGCCCCGGGCGATGTACCCGACGGCCAGCGCCGGCTCGAGCGACAGACAGGAATTGAGCGCCTGCAGCGCCTCGGAGTACCGCCGCTGGACGATCAGCTGCACGCCCTGCTCGTAGTACTGCCGTGCCTGGCTGCGCGTGCTGTCGGCGACCGGACCTGAACCGGGCGGCTTGTTCGCTTCCTGCGGCGACGTGCCGCCGGCCTGCGCCATCTTCGCTTGGGCCTTGGTCACGTTCTCCGTCGCCTTCTTCTTCACCTCTTCGTCCGGCGAGAGCTGCGCGACGCGCTGCCACTTCTCGATCGCCTGGCCGTAGTACCCGAGCACCGCCAGCGCGTTGCCCAGCTTGAACAGCGCTTCGATGTTGTTCGGGTCGGCGTTGACGGCGTCTTGGTAAGCGAAGGACGCCTCTCGGTATTTCTTGTCGCCCCAGAAGCGATCGCCCTCGGCCAGCTTGCGCGCCTGGAGCGACGCGAGGGACTCGGCGGCGGGCGCAGCTTCGACGGGCGCGGCCACTGGAACGGGGCTGACTGCGGGCGGCGGCGCGGCGGCCTTGAGCTGCGCGATGCTCTCCTTGGCCTTGTCGATCCACTTCTGCTGGTCGGCGCGCTTTTCCTTCGCGACGTAGGACTCGTAGGCGGCGATCGCCTGCTCGTTCTTGTTCAGCGCCTTGTAGCTCTCCGCGAGCCCGTAGAACCCGTCGGGGTCCGTCGCGTCGATCGCCGTGTACTTCTCGTACGCCGAGGCGGCGGTCGAAAAGTCGCTCGTCTTCCGCGCGGCGTAGCCCAAGTTGAACCAGGCGAGCTTGAGCGCGGGATCCGCTTCGGTGGCCAGCTTGAAGTGCTTGACCGCTTCGTCCTTCTTGCCCTGCTTGAAGAGCGTGCTGCCGAGGCTGTTGAGCGCCGGCGCATAGTTGGGCGTGGCGCTCAGCGCTTCGGTGTACGCCGTCGCCGCTTCGTCGAGCCGGCCGGCCGCAAGCGCGCGCTCACCACGGTCGAACGCTGCTTTGGCTGCCGGGCTCGGCGTCACCGCGGCGAAGGCCGCGCCGGGAGCGACGAGCATGAACACCAACAAGGCGACGCGCATGGGACCTCACGGAGAGTGGCCGACGACCGAGACGCACGGGCTGCTACCAAAATTCCGCTGCTTGCGCACCGACTCCCACGACTTGGGGATTCCGTGATCGTCGAGCCGCGCAGGCCACATATCGCCAGCGCAGGGCGGAGCACCGGTCCAACGGCGAAAGGCTGCTCGTGACGAATCAACGGGCCTGAAGAGGCAAAAAAGAGGCCCAACCGCGCCGCGGGGACGTGCTTGCCGCCGAGCAATTCATCGGTGTAAGCCCCCGCCCCGTCGCGCGCCTGCGCGGTTTTCCTGATGGGGAGGTAGTCCACATGCGAACGATGCACCTGTACGCCGCACTCGCGGCCCTGGCACTCGCTGCCTGCAACAACATGCCGA